>JAFWUH010000037.1 GCA_017524165.1 Clostridia bacterium
GAGCCCTTGTATAACTATGTTTAAAAAAACCAGGCTCATTGGTTCGTTGATAACCAAAGATGACCAGATCCGAGTTAAAACACACGGCAGTCTCATAAGGAGCACGACAGTAATCGTCGTGGACCCAATCATCACTGTCTACAAACATCACATACGGACCGGAAGCCTGTTGCAAGCCTCGGTTCCGTGCCGGCGAGGATCCGACATTTTTTTGATTGAAAATCTTTATTCGACTGTCTTTTGCCGCATACTCGTCTAAAATTTCTCCGGAACGGTCGTTGCTGCCGTCGTTGACGCAGATCACTTCTATTTCCCGCATGGTTTGTGTCAAAAGACTGTCCAAGCACTTCGATAGAAACTTTTCCTCATTATAAACAGGGACAATTATACTGATAATTGGCTGTTGTTCATCCATCTACACGGTCTCCGCTCTGATAGATCGCCTTCAGTTCCTGCTGAACGCTTTCCACGGAATAATCCAAAATTCGCTTTTTATTTTCTATCGCAAAACGAGACCACTGTTCCTTGTTTTCTAAAAGCAGTTTCAGTTTTTTCTCAAAATCTCCATCCTGATCCAGCGCGAACAAATAACCGTTTTCGCCGTCCTGGATCAAATCGCGATTGCCGCGGATCTCAGAGCATAAAATCGGCAATCCCGCCGCCATGGCCTCCATCAACGCCGCCGGTAACCCTTCATGATAGGAGGGGAAAATAAATAAATCAAACGCAGCGAGCAAATCCGGGACATCACTCCGGTAACCCGCTAAAATCACGCGGTCTGTGACGCCGCCTTCATTTGCCTGACGCAAAAGATTTTCCTGCTGCGGACCCACACCGCAAATGACATAGTATAAGTCATCGCGTTGCATGTTGGCAATTGCCGCAATGACTAAACGATGGTTTTTATTTTCATCCAGTTCGCCGACCGAAAACAACACCGTCGCATCGGTCGGAATACCAAATTCTGCCCGAACCGATTCCCGTGAGCGTTTCACCTGACAGATCCGGGATAGATCCATCCCCGCGCCGTGCACAAAACCTGCTTTTTTCGGATTCCACGCACGAAAGACCTTATCATCGTCGGTGTTCATGGATAAATTCTTTTCCATACCTGAAAAGATCCACCGTTCCACCGGACGGTACACCAACTGCGACTTCAAGGAGCTTCCCTGCCAAAAGGAAAGCCCGTGCGGTGTATAAATCAACCTCATTCCCTTTTTGCAACCGCGTGTTGCCATGCGTAAGACCAGTCCGCCCGTTTCGGTATGAGTATGTACCAAATCAAATTTTTCCTGCTTTAAAAGCCTTCTCGTCTGCTTGACGCATCCGAGATTACGGAATAACGAATGGCGCGCATAGGGAATGTGGTGGAGGATGAGTCCCTCCTGTTTTGCCTGTTCGACAAATTGGGAATTTTGTTTTTCCGGACCTTCTCCATCATCAAAATTTGCCAACAAGTGCACTTCATAGCCCAATTCTTTCAACGCGGCAATATTGGCGCGGTTAAATCGGCGATGCACCGAACCCATCGGTGCCAACAACAACGCTCTTTTCATCATCCTGTCCTTTTTCTTCAGTTTTCGGAAAACATTTCCCAATAACGACGCTTCATTTTAACGCCGTACTTTACCCGGACTTCCGGCAGTTCTTCGCCTAAAAGCTGCTTGACGCGCAAATAAGGGAGATTTAACCCGCCCACCGCAAAAATTTGCAGGGTTGCGGCAATGCGCGGATTGATTTCCATTAAAACCGGATGACCGTTTTCATCCATCTTGAAATCCAAATCGGCGTTTCCGTCCAAGCCAAGCGCCGCGATGACCGATTCGGCAATTTCATAGGCTTCACGGTTTTCGGTCAAGGTAGCTTCCTGCGGAATGCTCGCCAAATTAACATTGCTTTCGCGACCCGCCATATAAAGCACCTTGCCGTGGTCTGCCAGCAAATCGACCGAGTATTCCTCGCCCGGCAAACATTCCATCGCCATCATTTCAGGCATTTCGTCCCGCTCGGACAAGATCGTAATCAATTCTTCATACGAAATAATAAAGGAATTTGGCTTTTCATGAAACAAAATATCAAACCGCGATTTAGTCGGATCAACAATGCGGATCCCTCGACTGCCGCTGCTCTCGGTTGCCTTAATGCAGACGGCTTTTTCGGGATAACCGATTTGCTCAAACGCCGCTTTCACTTCGCCGACATTCCTGACCCCGCAAAATTTCGGCGTTTTCAAGCCATGGTCTTTCATAAATTGATACAACTGCAATTTATTGTTGGAAATGGCGATTGCCTGCCCGTCTGACACCGAGACTTTTGTCCCGATTGCCTCAAAGCGGGCACGGTTTTCCAATAAGGCATCCAACTCCGCCGACATAAACGGAATTAACACATCCACCTTTTCAGCGGCGCAGATTTCCAATAGCCTGTCCGCATATCCGGCGTCTTTGGCAGAGGGCGCCAAATAATATTGATCCACCATTTGCAGAAGGGTTTCGTCGGGCTTCATATCCACGCCGATCAAGCGCACTTTGCGCTCTCCGTTATTTTTCAAACAGTTTGCCAAACCCGGCATAAACTGTGCGCCGGTCGCCGTTACTAAAACAGTAATATCCTTCATCTTTCACGCCTCTTTAAAACACATAGGTCACGAAGACATCGTCAAATTCTTCCGCCTTTTTAATCAAACGGGAAGATCCGTCGTCCTTCCGGGCGATCATCGCACAGTTCGGAGCGATGAAGGGCGGTTTGGAGACATTGGAATAACCGCCGGCATTGGCAAAGACGATGTAATCGCCCACCGCCAGTTCTCCGCAAAAGCCCGTATACATGACATCGTGTTCCAAACAGGTGTAGCCGACCATATTCAGATTTTCGCAAGCAACGGGAGTATTTCCCGCCGGGATTACTTCGATCGGCAGGGTCTTCATTTTGCAGATATCGCCGATATTATCCTTACTGCAATTCAACACGGCAAACTGCTGACCCTTGATTTTTTTAATGCTGTCCACCTGACCGAGAAAATCAATATAACTGTTGATCACCGTGGTTCCCGGTTCCGTAAACAGAATTGGCCGTTGCTGTTCCGGCAGATGGGCATAATGCGCGGCAAAGGGTTCTGCCACCGCGCGGGCATAATCGGCAAAGGACGGAATATCGTTGCCGAACTGTGCCGCCAAAGACGGCTCCATTTTGGCAAACATGCCGCTGCCGAGGTCTAAATATTCCGGCGCGGTTTCAAACAAACGGTCGGCAAGTGCTAACATGATCCGGGCGCGGTTCTGCCATGCCGCCACGGTACGGGACTGCCCGACATGACAGTGCAATCCTGCCAATGTCACATTGGGCACTTCCTGAAGACGACGCACGGCTTTATCCAGATCTTGGCTGTCGCTGTCGATCCCGAAACGGGAAATAAAGCTCTGCCCGATATTGATATTCACCCGAAGTCCGACCTTCAAACGGCGTTCGGGATATGCCGCCGCTGTCGCGCAAACGCGCTCAATTTCCTGTAAATTGTCGATATTCAAAATCCCGCCGTTGAGCAGATGTTCGGTCGCAAGCGGTCCTTTATAGGGGCCGTTATAAATAATATTCTCATTTGCATAACCGATGCGCTTGGCAACGGTATACTCCATATCCGAAACGACCTCGGCATATCCGCCGAGCTTTTTCACAATTTGGCAAATCGCGGGCGTATAGTTTGTTTTATAGGAATAAGAAAGTTGATAACGAGAATAGATTCCGCTGAAGCAACGAACAAAATCTTTATAATTCCGAATAAAATCATCCTCGCGAAACAGATACAGGGGGGATCCGTACTGCGCCGTTAATTGTTTTACCGTTTCAAGATCATATTTCATGAGCCGACACTTCCTCTTTTTCAACTTCTTCGTGCTGACGGTATTCGTTTAGATGCGGACGGTCTTCCGCCCCGTAATTATTTTGTACCCGCTTGAATAAAATCATAAAGGTCGCAAAAATGACCTTAATATCCATCCAAAACGAAATATTTTCCGCATAATAACAATCATATTCAAACTGTGTTTCCCATACCGGCGTAGTTTCACCGCACAGCCCGTCGGGGGGGATCAATCCGCCTAACACCGAATGCCGCTTGCGTTCCTCTTCGTGAAAATAAGGACCGTAGTAGGTCGGCAACGGGCGCGGCCCGACAAAGGACATCCTGCCGAGAAAAATCGAGAATAATTCGGGCAACTCATCCAACGAGGTTGAGCGCAGAAAGATCCCGACCTTGGTTAACCGTTGTTGTTCATCCAACAATTGACCGTTTTCGTCGGTGGCATTGGTCATGGATCGGAATTTATACAGTTTAAAAACCTTTTCATTCTTACCGATTCGTTCCTGACCGAACAAGACCGGACTGCCCATACTGCAACGAACCAAGACAGCAAGGATCAAGTAAACCGGAATCAGAATGACAATGGCAACCGCTGAAAGGACGATATCCAAAAACCGCTTTATGTATTTTTTATACATGAAGAACTCTCCTGAACGCAGATTCAAATCCTTCGGCATAACACAGACCCGATTGCGCGCCGCGATACGCGGCTAACCCGCGCAAAGCTTCCACACTGCGCGGATGGGGATAATCCCGCATTACACCGCGATAGCATGCCAACGCCTCAATCTTTGTTTGAATACCCTCTTCCCCAATTTCCATAAAGGTATTGGGCTGAAAACGATTGGTGCTGGTATCCACCGACCATTCGGTCGAGGAGGGAACCTCCATAAACCATAACTCGCGGAAATCCGTCGCGTCCGGGCGACGCTGAAACAGCCGAATTGCCGCCTGACAAGCCACCGAGGTGTGATGATGGTCGTTATTGGTATCGGAGGGATGATGGGTAATCACCAGTTCCGCTTTGCTCTCCATCAACGCCTTTTCGATAAACTGCACCAGATGTAAATGCGACACCGTATTCATTTCAATATTGGGGAAATCTCCAATAAAGGATTTTTCAACGCCAAGTTTTTTCAGGCAGGAATTAAAATCGTCGATCAATTCATTATCAGCCGGACGGTGTGCCCGCGCACGCGCCTCCCCTGACAGAACACAAACAAAAACCCGATGGCCTTCTCTGGCAAAACGGCACATTGTACCGCCGGCGCCCAAAACTTCATCATCAGGATGTGCAACGACAACAAGAACATTCATTTTTATGCCTCTTTCCAAAAGTCAGTTTTTTGGTTAACAAGAAAAGCGTAAAATACCCCTAATTTATACTTCATAATTATATCACAGTCCAACATATTCGTCAACCTTTGCTTCGACCTTTTCTGCTTTTTATCAACGCAAAAATTTGTCATTTCATTCTGCCGACCCGCATAGTATCCAGACAGGAAGGTCGCTCTTGACAAATGACAAACGAATGATATAATATTTCTGTAAACACATGGATGGGAATCAGTATTTTTGCCCGCGATGTTCAGAGAAAAGACGGATGGTGCAAGTCTTTCATCGCACGAAAAGAAGCTCTCCCGGAGTGGCGCCCGAAAGGGATCGTCGGCAACCCGCCGTTATCGGGCAGAACCAATCGGTTCCAAAGTGCGGGATTTTCCCGAATTCAGGTGGTACCACGGAATTTTTTCGTCCTGAACGCCCAACGGCGTTTGGGATATTTTTTTAGGAGGAGTTACAGATGAAATCCGAACTGTTAAAACTTTTATGCCGCAATGCGCGTTATACCAATGAAGAATTGGCTGCTATGTTAAACAGCACCCCCGAAGCCGTTGCCGAAGAAATTCGTGCTTTGGAAAAAGAGGGCGTGATTTGCGGATATAAAGCCGTGATTGATTGGGATCGCCTGGACGACGCCTATGTTTCGGCGATCGTCGAGTTGAATGTTGTACCGAAAGCCGATTTAGGCTTTGAAGAAGTAGCCGAAAAGGTGATGTCCTTCCGTGAAGTGGAGTCGGTCTATTTAATGTCGGGCGTTTATGATCTGAATGTTGTAGTCAAAGGTCCGACCTTGCAGGATGTTGCCCGCTTTGTCGCGCGCGAACTCGCCACGATTGACTCCGTCACTTCGACCACCACCCATTTTGTCATGCGTCGCTACAAAGAGATGGACACCAATCTTTACGATGTCAACGAAGATGACAGGGGGCAATTCTTGCTATGATCGACTATGAAAAGGTATTGAATCCGACCGTGTGTGCCATCAAACCGTCCGGCATCCGCAAATTTTTTGATATTGCCGCCACGATGGACGATGTTGTTTCGCTCGGTGTCGGGGAACCGGACTTTCAAACTCCCTGGCAGATCCGGAAAGCAGGCATTGCCTCATTAGAGCGCGGCAGAACAAGATATACCTCCAATCAGGGATTGTTGCCCTTACGGGAGGAGATTGCCGCCTATGTCAAGCGGCATTATGAACTGAACTATCGTCCCGATACCGAAATCTTGCTCACCGTCGGCGGCAGTGAAGCCATTGACGCCGCCATCCGTGCGCTGGTTTCCTACGGGCATGCAGACGAAGTGATTATTCCGCAACCCAGTTATGTTTGTTATGAGCCGATCACGGAACTGGCAGGCGGCGTACCGGTAATTATTGAAACCAAAGCAGAGAATGACTTCAAATTAACACCCGAACAACTCCGCGCCGCTATTACGCCGCGAACCAAGGCGCTGATTCTTCCTTACCCCTGCAATCCGACCGGTGCCATTATGGAAAAGGCTGATTTGGAAGCGATCGCCGCCGTATTACGCGAAACAAATATTATCGTCATCTCAGATGAAATTTATGCCGAACTCTCGTTTGGCGAAAATCGCCATATTTCCATCGCCTCGTTGGACGGTATGCAGGAACGAACCATTGTCATTAACGGATTCTCCAAGGCTTTTTCGATGACCGGATGGCGACTCGGTTACGCCTGCGGACCGGCGCCGCTTTTAAAACAGATCACCAAAATTCATCAGTTTGCCATCATGTGCGCCCCCACCACCTCCCAGTACGCCGCCATTGAAGCGTTGCGCAACGGTGATGATGCCGTAGACTCCATGCGGAAAGAATACAACCGTCGGCGTCGCTTGATCGTCAACGGTTTTCGGAAATTAGGGCTTGCCTGCCACGAGCCGAAAGGCGCCTTTTATGTATTTCCGTCAATCCAATCGACCGGCATGTCAAGCGATGTCTTTTGCGAACGGCTCTTGAAAGAAGCGCGTGTTGCGCTGGTGCCCGGGACGGCATTCGGACGCGGCGGCGATGGATTCGTTCGCGCCTCTTACTGCTATTCTAATGAACATATTATTGAAGCGCTTGCCCGCATTCAAAAATTCTTGAATCATCTATGAAAATCAGAGACAGAAAAAGCTGTCGCCATGGGACACCATAGCGACAGCTTTATTTTGCTGTATTTACCGTTTTCCGTAACGGCCTTTATAGGTATAACCGTAACCGTAAGTATAGCCCTTCTTTTTGTAAGAGTTATACATATTGGCGCTTTTCTTTTCGGTGTTATTCAGGACAACACCCAACAGCTGACAATTACTCTTTTGCAGCTGTTGCTTGACGCTGATTGCCGTCGACCGACTGATCTTTCCGGTGCTGATAACCATCACCGCACCGTCACAGTAGGAACCGATGACGGCAGAATCAATAACCAGACTTAACGGCGGAGAGTCCACGATAATATAATCATAGACCTTTTTAAACGCATCCAACATTTCTTTCAGGCGGTTGTTGCCCAAAAGTTCCACCGGGTTGGGCGGGAAATGCCCGGAAAAAATCACATCAAAATTCGGATGCTGTGTTTTATAAATGATATCTTCCGGCTTACAAATGCCTGAGAGCGCCTCCGAAAGTCCTTCAATATCCTCCGAATGTGAGCTTTTGCGCAGCATAATGGACTTCCGCAGGTCGGCGTCGATCAACAGCGTGCGCTTTCCGCTTTCTGCCAAACTTTTTGTCAGCTCGGTAGCAACGGTACTTTTTCCTTCATTTTCATCACAGGAAGTGATCAAAATTGTTTTGATATGATTGCCGCAGAACAACAAATTGGTACGCAGTGTTTTAAAGGCTTCGTTGGTGATATAATCATTCGCCGACGGCGTACGAAAGGAAACCTTCTTTTCGGAATGAAACACATCGGCTGAACCGGTATTTCTTTCAAGTTGTTCTGTCAAATCAGATAAAAGAGGTGAATTACTCATCGTTCATTTTTTCCTTTCTGGGGGTAACCCGACTGACTGTAATCAGGTTTGGCGGATTTTCCGTCGGTATAGGGAATCACACCCAACACGCTGAGCTGCAGATATTTTTCAACATCGGCAGCATTGTTGATGGTATCGTCCTTAATGGTCAAGAGTGCCATCAAGATGACTGATAGCGCAACGCCGACCAAGAACCCGACAACTAAATTACGGGAAAGATTCGGTGAACACGGTCCGCCGGGCAAAAATGCTTCCCCGATAATATTCACGCGGTCGACATTCATCAATTCAATGATCTTCTCCTGCGCGACCACACAAATGCTATCGGCGATTCTTTTGCTGAGCTTCGGATCGGTGGTGCGAACGGTAATGGTAATAAAACGCGTATTTTCCGGATTGGAAACCGTCACACAGCTTCTCAACGCGCCATAGGAGCATTTCAAATCGAGTTCTTTAATAA
>JAFWUH010000038.1 GCA_017524165.1 Clostridia bacterium
GATAATTCACGAATGAGCGAAATCATGCCGTAGCCGCCGCCGAACGAAACAGCGCCGATTTCCAAAAAGGTCAAAAAGAGTTTCCAGTAAATCATTTATTTTCCTCCTCGTTTGCCTTGCGAACAAGAGAAAAGAACAAACCGACGGCACCGCTGATCAAAATATAGAATATGGAGGAAAATTTGACCGAAAACAAACTGAATACGATCATGCACAGCATGGTCAGAATCAAAATAACCGTGCTGAAAGCATCTTTTTTTATGCCTTTCAGCATCTTTAAACCGGCAGAAAAGATCAAGTAAACCACACAGACCTGAATGCCGCGAAAGGCGTTGGCGACAAAGGAAAACGAGAGAAAGCGGTCAAAAAAAAGTGAAATGAGAAAAATAATGATAAAGGACGGAATACAAATGGCAACGGTAGCAAAAAAAGACCCCCAAAAGCCTGCGACACGGTAGCCGATGTAGGTCGAGGAATTGATGGCAATCGGTCCCGGTGTGGATTCGGCAATCGCAACAAGATCTAAAAATTCCTGCTCGTCCAACCATTTTTTCTTTTCGACAAATTCATTTTGCAGTAAGGCAATCATGGCATAACCGCCGCCGAAGGTAAATGCGCCGATTTTTAACATGGTTAAAAACAGATTTAAAATCAATTTCTTTTTCAAAGCGTCTTCCCCCTATTGGTTTTATTATAACAAAATGCATTCAAAAAAACAACACTTGCCGTTTGATATGAAACAAGGTATAATAATTCCGAGGGGTGACAAAGGATGACAGAAACGATTATTTTTGATTTCGGTCGAGTTTTGGTTCAATTTGAGACCGAGGAAATGACCAAGCACTATATTCATGATCCGGCGGATGTGCAGTTGGCGGCGCCGATAATTTTTGACCGATTATATTGGGATCGCTCGGATGAGGGCACGATGACCGATGAAGAAATCAAAGACGCTTTTTGCAAACGGTTGCCTGAACGGTTGCGAAAAGGCAGTTGTGAAGTGATGGATCATTGGTATCTTCATTTGACCCCGATTGAAGAAATGGCGCAATTAGTCCGCGACTTAAAAAGCCAAGGTAAAAAGCTGTATCTTCTTTCCAATATCAGTAACAATTTTGCGGACGGTTATACGCAAAATCCATCGCTTAAAGCTCTGCTGGAACTATTTGACGGTTTAGTTTTTTCGGCAAAAATACATATGGTAAAACCACATCGGGAAATTTTTGAGTATTTATTGAACCGATACGAACTCCAGCCGAATGAATGCACCTTTATTGATGATAACCCGGCAAATGTAAACACCGCAAAAGAGCTGGGTATGCAGGTCTATTTGTTTGACGGTTCTGCCGAAAAACTGCGTACATTTTTATACCGATAAAAAAGGACACGGCGAACACCGTGCCCTTATTTTTTTATGGCATTTGAAACGGGATCCCGAAATAATCACACAGAGAAAGCACCACATTTTGCGCAATGGCATTGATATTCTCACGAATCCATGCGGCGTCCTCCGGGTTATCATGATAAGCGAACTCGATCAAGACCGCCGGCGCCTTTGTTCTGCGCACTTCGCCGATACTTGTGGTCGCAATGGTGCGCACACCGCCGGGAATCGGATAGATCATTTGCAAATTATTGGCAAAGATTTCTGCCGCGCGTTTTCCGTTCACACTTGTCGGATAATAGTACACTTCCGAGCCGCGCACCTTGCCGTTTCCGTCTCCGGAGGCATTGGAATGCAGTGCCAAATGAAAATCATAAGTCCCCGCATTAGAAGCCGCGATAGAGCTTGCCGCCGTCATCTGCGGCGTATTTCTGGTAAATTCGATACCCGATGCATAGAGATACGGTTCCATGGCGTCTGCAATCAAATTCATGTAAAACTCTTCATTGCCGCCGTCCACATACGGATTGAATTCTTGCGTAGACGGACTTAAATAAATGGTCGGCATAATATCACCCCATAAAAGATATGAGGTCATAAAGAAGAATTATAACTATAAACCCAACTCTTCCGCCGCCTTCCGCACTTCGGAAGAAAACCAACAATACAACGCTTCCCCAAGCTCCTGAAAAATCGGATCCCCGTCATGCGAGCAGAGCATGGCAAAGGTTTGCCCCATACGGCGATCAATTTCATTTCCGCGGCGAAAAGCTAAATAATAAAATGAAAATGCGCCGGTGTCGGAAGAACTGGAATAAAGCGCTTTATCCGATTTCTTGACCGTATCCAAGAAACTCTTTTGTGCAATGCCTGCCAGGGTATCGTTTCGACAATACCGTTCAAAACCCACCGTTGCCGTAAAAGAGAGCAGTAACCGGCGTTGCAGCATCATTTCAAAATCACCGCCGTTATCATCCTGTTCGGTGCGTTTTGCGTCCTCCACAAAGCACTCGGCGATTTTTTTGCCGAGCTTTTTTGCAAGGGCGATTTCTTCCGGTGTAAGGACCGATTCCGGCTCACTGACGCGGCGGTTCTTGGCAATATCCACCGACGGATGACTGCCGGCAATTTTCATATCACGATCGGATTGAAAATCCATTATGATTCCTCCAAGTACTCCGTCAAAGCACAAGCCAACTGTGCCGGACAGGAGGTGTTTTTAAATCCACATTTGATATCTTTGAGTTTTTCAATGACCTCTTGCGGGTGCATGCCCTCGACCAATTTGCCGATACCTTTCAGATTTCCGTTACATCCGCCGACAAATTTTACCGAACGAATGATATCATCCTCCACGGTAATTTCAATCAGTTGGGAACAAACCCCTTTTGTTTTATACGAAAATGTCATCATATTTATTCCTACTTATCTCTGAAACGGTTACTGCGGACGGGATGGCGTAATTTGCGAAGTGCCTTGGCTTCGATTTGACGAATCCGTTCCCGGGTAACATTAAACTCACTGCCGACTTCTTCCAGGGTGTGGCAACGACCGTCCTGCAAGCCGAAGCGTAGCCGGATCACCGCTTCTTCACGCGGTGCCAGTGTATGCAACACACCGTCAATATCTTCATTGGTAATAGTTTTTAACGCGGCGTCATCCGGTGCCAATGCATCCTCGTCACGGATAAAGTCCATTAAGCGGGAATCTTCCTCCGGACCGATGGGGGTTTCCATCGAAACAGGTTCCTGTGCCACACGCATGATCTCGCGAACGCGTTCAACCGGCAGATCCATTTTTTGTGCAATCAATTCTTCGCTCGGCTCGTAGCCGTTTTCGTGCAACAGCTGACTCTGCACCTTTTTCAGACGGTTAATGGTCTCCACCATGTGCACCGGTATACGGATGGTTCTCGCCTGATCGGCGATCGCGCGGGTGATCGCCTGACGAATCCACCATGTCGCGTAGGTTGAAAACTTAAATCCCTTGGTATAATCGAATTTGTCAACCGCTTTGATCAACCCGACATTTCCCTCCTGGATCAAGTCAAGAAAATACATGCCGCGACCGACATATTTTTTTGCAATACTGACCACCAAACGAAGATTGGCTTCGGTCAGGCGTTTTTTTGCCATTTCATCGCCTTCGCTGATCTTCACCGCCAATTCGATTTCTTCTTCCGAAGACAAAAGCGGCACCCTGCCGATCTCACGAAGATAAATTTTGACCGGATCATCCAAAGAAAGACTGTCCATGTTGATATCATCATTCAGATGTTCCATGTCCATTTCTTCAATTTTCAGTTCATCATCGGTCGGTTCTTCATCGCCGTCTAAATCCAAGGTAGGCGGTTCCTCAAACAGCTCTTCCAAATCCTCCGGCGCATTTTCAATTTCATCCAGTGAAGAAATTTTTTCTTCTTCAAGTTGCGGTTGATTTTGTTCCTGTCCGGCAGTTTGGTCGGTTTTTTTCTGTTCTTCCATTAATACATTCCCCTTTTTTTATTTTCAATCATCTGTTTCATATTTTCAGCCCATTCTTCTGTAGAAAGCTCCCCGGTACGGGAAGAAGAAAGAGCAGTCCCCTCTTCCAAGATTACCCGAATACAGTCTTTTAATACAATCGGGGCGTTTTTTGCGCCTTTTTCGCTGTGTTGCAGAGATACAAGATAGCCGATTTGTTTCGGATTCAAGTGCTGTCCGAAATAAGAAATATCCAACTCGCGACCCTCATTATAGCACTGTAACAAAATGGAATAAATCCGGCGATTCAATCCCGTTATCATCTGTTCGGGCAAAAGTGCCTGCGACGCCGATGCAATTAAATCGGGATGCTGAAACAGAATTGCGATCAGCGTTTCCTCTGCCTCCGTCCCTTTAATGGAATTGCGCCGTTCGGGATTCACATCATCTTTGGTATAGTGCGGTGAAATGATCTGTGCAATTTCCTTTTTTTGCCGGCGTTTATACTGCTCGGCACGAATTTGACGGATTTTGGTTTCCAGCGCTGTCCGCGAAACGCCAAATTCTCCGCAAAGTCGACCGATATACAAATCGCGTTCCAGATCATCGTTAGACTCTGCCAATATTTCAGCGGCGGCAGACAAATATTTCAATTTGCCGTCATCCGATTCGGTCTCAATACCGTCGGCGGCATGAAGCAACTTGTACTCGATTTCGCTCACCGAGCCCTCTAACAGCGCACCAAAGCGTGCCGCGCCGTTTTTACGGATAAATTCATCGGGATCTTTGCCGTCCGGAATGACCACGACCCGAACATTTAATCCGGTATCTTTCAAGATTTCTCCCGCCCGCCGCATGGCTTTTTGTCCGGCGGCATCGGCATCCAACATCAGCACGATCTCTTTAGTGTACCGGGTCAACAATTTGGCCTGTTCGGGCGTAAAGGATGTTCCCAACGCCGCAACGGCATTTTCAAAGCCTGCCTGATGCAAAGAAATTACATCCATATTTCCTTCCACCAGAATAATGCGCTCTTCGCAATGTGTTTTGGCAAAATTCATTGCAAAAAGATTTTCACTTTTTTTATAAACAGGCGTATCGGATGTATTTACATATTTTCCGGTCGGACTGTCATCATTCGGCATTTTTCTGCCGCTGAATCCGATCACCTTTCCGCGAATATTGATGATGGGGAACATGACACGGCGCCGAAAGCGGTCATAATAACCGCCTCTATTGCCTTTGGCAATCACATTTGCCTGCATCATATCCGCATCGGAAAAACCTTTTTGATGAAGATGATCGGTCAAACTGTTCCAACCGTCCGGCGCGGCGCCCAATCCGAAATGACGGATCGTAGCAAGGGTCAACCCTCGTCCGGTCAGATAATCAAGCGCCCATTTCCCCTCCGGCGACATCAAATATTCATGATAAAATCTTGCCGTCTCTCGATTGATCTCATACACCGTATTTTTTAACCGTTGCATGGAATCGTCATAACCGTCCTGCGGCAACGCGACGCCCGACCGTTCAGCCAACAGTTTGATTGATTCCACATAATCCAAATTCTCCGCCAAGGAGACAAAGGAAAAAATATCCCCGCCGACGCCGCAACCAAAACAGTAAAACGAACCGCTTTCCGGATAAACCGTAAAGGACGGTGTTTTTTCGTTATGAAACGGACAAAGACCAACTAAATTCTTTCCTCTTCTTTTTAAATTGACATAAGGAGAAATAATCTGTTCAATATCATTGCGATATTTGATTTCCTGAATAATCTGATCAGGAATCGGCATCCGTTTCATCACCTTTCTTTCAAACGGTATCTTTTTACAGTTTCCAAAACTTCGGAATATATAAATCCGAGTAAATCGTGACGGCGTAATGATCGGTCATCCCGGCAATATAGTCCGCCACAGCGCGTTCCACGCCTTCGTTTTCACAAATTTTGAGATATTTTTCCGACATCTTTTGCGGATGACGCATCAAATGCTCAAAAATACCGTTCATAATGCCGAAGACCTTGTCTTCTTCCGATTGTGTCAGCGGATGATGATAAACCCGCTCAAACAAAAAATCGTGCAGTTCATCATAACATTCCGTCACACATTCTTCCATTTTTAATTCATCGGTACTGTTTTCCACCAACGAATGAACCAACGTATCAATCCGGCGGCTTTTACTGTTGCCTAAAACTTCAACTACACGGCGCGGTAAATCGGATTCTTTTACAATGCCGGCATGAATGGCGTCATCCAAATCATGGTTAATATAAGCGATTCGATCCGACACACGGACAATTCTGCCCTCAACCGTTGCCGCCCATTCTCCTTGGGTATGATGAAAAATGCCGTCCAACACTTCCCAAGTAAGATTTAAGCCCTTGCCTTGCCGTTCCAAACGGTCGCAAACACGGACGCTTTGTTCAAAATGAGTAAATCCGTCACTGCAAAGCTGATTTAACGCCCGTTCCCCCGCGTGTCCGAAAGGGGTATGTCCCAAATCATGCCCCAAAGCAATGGCTTCGGTCAAATCTTCGTTCATCCGAAGCGCACGCGCAACGGTACGGGCAATTTGCGCCACCTCTAAAGTATGGGTCAGGCGCGTACGGTAATGGTCGGATTCAGGAGACAAAAAGGCTTGTGTTTTATGCTTTAAGCGGCGAAACGCCTTACAATGAATGATCCGGTCACGATCCCGCTGAAAAGCCGTCCGCAAATCACATTCCGGATCCTCTTGGGCACGGCCTTTTGACGCGGCGCTCAATGCCGCCGATTCAGACAGCATTTGCCGTTCCCAATGTTCACTGATCTCACGAACCGATGGCATTTCGTCTCCTCCTTTTTTACCCTCTACCATATTAATTAGACAAAAAATCTTAAATTCCTCTATTTTTCAGAAAAAAAGGCGCATATTTTTCTTCATGGATTACCGGGGTAATTCTTGCTGAAAACTTTTCACGAATACTATTTTCAAAAGAAGAAGCATTTTCCTTCTCAACCGAAACATAAAGCTGCACCTGTTCCATAAAGGCAGAGGATTCCACGGTTGCACCGACCGTCGCAAGTTCCGAAAGTAACCTGGCATGATTGGCATAGTCGCAGGTCATCGCATAAATAACGGCAGGTCGCATTTCGACAACCTCTGCCGACGCAATTGCCTCTTTTGCGGCGGCGGAATAGGCGCGGCACAACCCGCCTGTCCCCAAAAGCACGCCGCCGAAATACCGTACCACCACAATCAATACATTGTTCAATCCGCTATGCTGCAACAATTCCAAAATCGGTTTGCCTGCCGTACCGTGCGGTTCCCCGTCATCCGAGAAGCGGAGCGTGCCGTCCTTGAAAACAGCGGCATACACCCAATGCCGTGCATCCCAATAGCGCGAACGGTATTCCGCCATAATTTCAGCAATATTGCTTTCGCTTTGACAAGGTAATAATGTTGCCAAAAACCGAGATTTCTTTTCGGTATATTCGCCGCTTGAAGATTCCAGCACTGTAAGATACCGTTCCGTAATACCCACCGCCTTTCGATAAAAAAACCGCAGTTATCATCACGATAACTGCGGAAAATGCTTATTTCTTATCCATGCCGAAACGCTTATTGAAACGTTCAACACGACCGCCGGTATCTACCAACTTCTGCTTTCCAGTGAAAAACGGATGACATTTTGAGCAAATATCCAAACGAATGTCCTTTTTGGTTGAGCGTGTCTCAAATTCAGCACCGCAAGCGCATTTAATCGTTACTTTCTCGTACTGCGGATGAATTCCTTCTTTCATCGTAGTCACCCCTTTCAAACTCATTAACGATAAGATGATACCACATATCCCATTAAAATGCAAGTTTTTTTTGCGTTTAATTTAAAAAATTTTATTCAATAGTCCATTTGTTTTTGATATATCTTCCCGGATTGTTATAATTTATTACTTTACAATAATTTCCGACAGCTGTTGCATTTTCCGGAATATTCTTTGTAACAACAGAACCTGCGCCGATTGTAACATTATCACCAATTGTAACATTTTCAACAACAGAAACGCCCGGGCCAATATACACATTGTCTCCAATAGTAGCCGCACGACCATTATTGGCGCCTATAGTTGTAAACTGAGATAAATTTACATTATTACCTATTGTCGCATCAGAGCTGATAATCACCGGACCGTTATGGCCAATATACAGTCCATAACCGATTTTAGCATTCAAGCCAATTTTGGTATACTGATTGCTACTGATAACATACAAGCCCAATCCAAAAATCCTACTAATACCACGGGTTTGACAAAGCCTAAATGCCACCTGATATCTGAACGCTTTATCTTTTAAATATGTTACCAGAAAAGAGAAAAAATCGGTTTTGCCAGTATATCTAAACAAATCGCTTTTTATATATTTATTCATTTTCCCTCCCAAAATTCGACCTAAACCAAATAAAAACATTGTACAACAAACTTTTAAAAGAATATTGTATTTTATACCACGATTATAACAAAAAGCAAAACATCAGTCAAGAAGATTCTTATTTTTCAAATGCAATAATTGATATTTCACCTTTTCATACCACTCTACCGTTTTAAATCGAAGGACATATCCCGAGGGATGTTCTGCCACTTCAGCGCTGACAGCAGAAACACTGTCGGAAAGTTGTGCGCTTTGTGCGGCAGGGATACAAACGGCGGGGAATACAACACACCACCAGTTTTTCCCCGCTGCATTTCCCAAACGAATCGTCAATGATCGGTAGGTTCCGGCGGGAAGCGTAAAGTCATCGTACACACGGGTTTCAAAAAAAGCATCCTCTAACGATGCGGAAACGCCATAAGAAAAGCCGTTTTCCGAGAGGACCTGTCCGGCAATATCGCAAAACCGTTGCAGATTTTTGCCGGCAATTTTTTCAGCTGCCGACAAATCGGTTTGCTGTTCAAAAAGAGCGCCTGTTTCTTCCAGCAAACGATTCCGAACCAGCAATTTGACCGCTTGGTCTTCTTCCGAATCGGAATTGGCTAAAATGTGCAACCGCAAGACATTGCCGCGCAAATCGTCACAAACTGCCGAAAATCTTGAAACACTTAACAGAATGGCGCAAATCAATCCGAAAAGGATCGCTGTTTCGATTGTTTTTCTTTGTTTCATAAAAAAACTCCTATCAAAAAGCTGTTACCCACATTTTTGACAGGAATTTTCAGTTTTATTCAACGATTTTCACGCCCTGCGCTACCGGGTGACACCGGTAGACCTCGACGCCGTCTTTCTGCAAACGGCGAAAAACGGATTCGGATTTATTTTGAGGGAAAGCGGCGAAGACCGTCGGTCCGCTTCCCGAAAGGCCGAGAGCAACAGGTGAATCGTCTTGAAGCAACACATCCACCCCGTAGAGATTGCTGACGCTGACAAAAGCGTTGCCGAGATGGCGAAAGAAATGCATCGGTTGCGGATCACCCAATGCTTCAACCGCCGTTTCGGTAACGGCAAGCGGCAATTTCTCGGCGTCCAACCGGCGGTACATCTCTCCGGTGGAGGGCTTGATGCCGTTTTTGATCAACAGCACATCAACGGCGGGAGGCGACGGTAACGGCTCGATTTTTTCTCCGATGCCGCGCACTCTTGCCGTACCGCCCGTAATGCAGAACGGTACATCAGCGCCGACGGTCAACCCGATTTCCTGTAATTGTACCAAAGAAAGATTGGTTTCAAACAAGCGGTTCAGACCGACCAAAACCGCCGCCGCATCGGCACTGCCTCCGCCTAAACCGCCTGCCAACGGAATATGTTTTTCAACAATGATTTTTACCCCGCCGTTTTGTCCCGTTTTACTAAAAAAAGCCTGTGCGGCTTGAAAGCAGATATTCTCTTCGCCCGATAAATCTTCGACCGAACATTGCACTTGGGTTTTCTCTGCCTTTCCCAAACAAACAGTATCACAAAGAGAAACCGATTGCATGATAGAATCCAACAAATGATAACCGTCTTCCCGTTTTCCGCAAATATCCAAAGTCCAGTTTATTTTGGCGTAGGCGTTAAGTTTCATTTTGCCGTTTTCTCCTTTTCTGAACATTCAACAATATAATTGAGAAAATAACCAATGCAATACCAATGAATCCATTTAGACGAATCGGTTCATGGAATAAGACTGTCCCGAACAGCGTTGCCACCACCGGCTCCAATGTCGCAAGAATCGGTGCCTGCGACGCCGAAACCGATTGCAAACCGTTGGTATAAAAAATATACGGAAGAACGGTATTGATCATAGCCATGCCGATCACAAAGAACAAGGCTCCCCGGTTGGTAAAGGTTGTTCGGATCGCCGTCCCGGCATCACAAAGAAACATTGAAAAAATGCTTGCAAACAAGAAAACATAAAAGGTGATCGTTAATGAATCATAATTCCGACGCAATAAATAGGTTCCGAAGATGGTATAAAGCGCGT
Organism: Clostridia bacterium; assembly: GCA_017524165.1. Taxonomy (GTDB): domain Bacteria; phylum Bacillota; class Clostridia; order Oscillospirales; family Acutalibacteraceae; genus UBA737. The sequence continues at coordinate 10,280 of JAFWUH010000038.1, forward strand.
AACCGAAACCGGTCAATAAGCCAAATCCCAACGCCGCCGAGCTAAAGGATTGTTTTCCCTCGAACAATCCGGACACAAAACAGCATCCCAAAAATGCCGCCAGGCAAGCCGCCGTTTTACGGAGGGTCATCTTTTCGCCAAACAAGAAAACTGAAAAAATCATGACAAAAATCGGCGCCGTATAAAGAAGAACCGCCGCAAACGAAAGGGTCGCCAAACCCATGGTGCGGTAGTAACAATAATTAAATAAAACAATACTGAACAGACCGGTCGCGGCAAAAAGCCATAAATCTTTCCAATGAACACGAAATTTTTTACGGTCAAACAGCGCCATATACAATGCCAGAAACAGAACGGTAAATACAGCACGGCAAAAAACAGTCTGCATGCTGTGAATGCCGAAGCTGTCTAACCCACGAACAAAAATTCCCGCCGTGCCCCAAAGAATCGCGGAAAGCAGAATATACACCGTACCAATACCTTTATTTTTTTCCATTGCACCATACCCCATAGGTTTTTTGGCTGACAGCAGCTGAAACAGACGGCTGATTCAACCAAAAGAACGCTACCGAACAACCCAGCATATTCAACAGATAATCATCTATATCCATCGAACCCGTTTGCAATAGCAGTTGCATGATTTCAATGCCGAACACAATAAATGAAACGGTCAAAAAAAACTGACGGAACCGCCAATGAAACCGAAAAACGGCAGGCAGAAAAAAAGCAAACGGGCAAAACGCCAATAGATTTCCCGTAAGATTCAGCGTCAAAGAAAGCCAAGAGACCGCACCGCGTTCATAGCCGTTCAAGAAAAGCCGAACCGTTGCAAAGGGCACCCAGTTCACATGACTGTTTAAGTAATCCCATAGAGAGCTTCTTCCCTGCTCAAAAAGATGATGGACATTTCGCCCGAAGCGGTTATCAAGCAAGGTAAAATAGATCAGCAAAATCAAGTAAGCCAAGAAAAGGATCCTGCAGGTACTTTTGGCAATTTTATGTTGATATTTCCGATTGGTCGAAGCACGACAGCGAAGAAAGGTTCCAAACGACGCAAAAACAAAAACCATCACCGCCGCAATCATGCAGTAAAACTGAGATATTTCAGAAAAGATCGCATTTGTTCCCACCGACAGAAAGCAACAGACGGAAAGTATATAAAAAAACAGTGCCGCGAACCAATAAGGTTTATGTGCCACTCTTTTCACCCTCAATAATTTTTTACTATTCTAATTTTATCAGGAAAAATAGATCTGTCAAGGAGAATAACGACGAAAAACCGTCCACAGAATAATTTTCCCTTTTCATGGAAAAATAAATGTATTCTAAAAGAAGGCGGCATAAAAAGTGAAATCATCCATAAAAAAAATTCTTTTGTTTTCTTGCGTTATTCTTTTTTGCTTTACTATTTTTTTTGGCTTTTCTTTTTTATACCTAAAATTAAATGTCGACAAAAGCGGCTTTCAGGCAGATACAAAAACCGAATCTATTCCCTACTACACAGCGTTTCCGCAGGATAAAAATCTGTTGTTTGTTTTTCCCGATCAATCAGAGATTCTTTTCGGCATGCATTTTTCGGATGAACGTCTGACCGTGGTATTTGCCGACGGCAAGCCGCGGGACTCCTACTGCGGTTATGTTCCGGATTTTACGGTTCGTACGGACTATCAATTTTTAGCGAATTGGATTGATCGTTTCGGCGGCATCAATTTAACGGCGAATGATACGGAAACACGATATACCGGTATACAAATTGTGGAGCTTTTTTCGGAGATAACGGCTTCACAAAACCAATTAAGTGAGATCCTGACACAACATCTTTATCAAATAGCATCCTTTGGCATGACCGGTCAAGACTTTGTTTTTTTAATCGAGAACACCGAAACTGATCTGACTGTGCCGGATTGCTTCGATTGGCAAAACCATTTGCCCGGCCTTTGCCGAAACGCCTCCTTTTTCTTCTGTGACCCTCCCCTTGAGAATATTGAATAATAAATAAATGTATGTGTTAAAATGATGTGACCCAATAAAGAAGAGAAGTTAACTCCAAATATGGTATAATGTTTTTACCACAAAACAAACAACCGAAAAGGAGTAACTTCTCATGAACATCATAACACAAGAAGCGAGGAAAA
>JAFWUH010000039.1 GCA_017524165.1 Clostridia bacterium
TTATCTATATCCGCCATCAGTTCTTCAGGGGTATTGGCTTTGCCGGGATAGTTTCCGGTAGTTTGAATACCGCCCGAAAGACTCTCGCGGTTATCAAAGCCTATCACATCATCACCCTGCCAGCAGTGTATAGAGATTGTTACCTCTTTCAGTTTTTCGATAGCCTTATCGGTATCTACACCGTACTTTGCATAAATTTCTTTTGCGGTTTCGTATCTGCTCATACTTTTATCTCCTTTATATCAAAAGAATTTTTTACTATTTCTCGTGCCTTTTTAAGGTCAATATTCTCGCTATACATTATTTGCGATAGTATATTCCCCGTAGCCGTAGCTTCGCTAAGCCCTATTGTAACTTTTTTACCCGTCATTTTTGCGGTAAGTTCATTCAAGTATTTATCCTTGCTTCCCCCGCCGACAATAAAGATATTTTCTATTGTTTTATTTGAGAATTGTTCTATTGTTTTTACGGCGGTATTATATGAATTAGCAAGGGAAAGATAAACGCTTTTCAGTAGGTCGCCTATCGGCAGATTTATATCGCCTAAGTATTCTCTTATGGCATCCACCATACTTTCAGGTGCCGTAAATGACGAATCATTCGGGTTGATGAGTTTATCGTAATTACTCTCGCGTGCCATATTCATCATTTCATCATATGTATATTTCTTATTTAAGTTTTTGCGAATGTTTTGGAAAAGCCACATTCCCATGATATTTTCAAGAAATCTGTATCTGTACTCTACTCCGCCCTCGTTTGTAAAGCCGGCTTTGCTCGCCTCAAAATCAAGGGTGGGAGTTTTATTTTCTGCGCCTATAAGGCTCCAGGTGCCTGATGATATATAGACGCTTTTATCGTCTATCGGACAAGCGGCGACCGCAGAGGCGGTATCGTGGCTGGGTGCGTGGATAACCTTTGCGTTAAAGCCGACTCTGTTTTCAATTTCAGGCGAAAAACTGCCGAGCAGGGTTGCCGGTTTTGAAAGAGGTAAAAACAGTTCCCTATTAAACCCTAACATATCCATCAATTCGTAGTCCCAGTCATTTGTTTTGGCACGAACCAGTGCACCGGTTGTGGCATTGGTATATTCGTTTGCCAAAACGTCTGTAAGACAATATGACAGATAGTCCGGTATCATCATAAAATGTTTGGCATTTTGGAGTTTGCCGGATAATTTATCCGCATAAAGCTGATAAATTGTATTAAAGTTTATGGACTAAATACCCGTTCTCGAAAACAAATCTTTTCTTGATATTATCCCGTCGACTTTTTCCGGTATGCCGTCGGTCCTTGAATCACGGTAAGCAAAAACAGGATCTATAACCTTTTTATCTTTATCCAAAAGGACATAGTCAACGCCCCAGGTATCTATTGCCACAAAATCGGGTTTTTTGCCGAGTTTGCCGCATTCTTTAATGCCTGCAATTACATTTTCTTTCAGGGCTTCTATGTTCCAAGTAAGGCTACCGTCTTTATTCTCTATTCCGTTTTCAAAGCGGTAAACCTCTTGCAGTTCAAGTTTGCCGTCCTCTACATATCCTAAAATATGCCGTCCGCTTGAAGCGCCGATATCTACGGCTAAAAAATAATTCATAACATCACCTAAAATAATTATAGATTCTTTTCACAATTTATGATATAATACAGTTGCTATAAAATATTAAATTCTTGCGGCATTCGAGGTGTGCTATGTCTGAAACAAAATATAAACTTGATATGCTAAAAAAACCAACTTGGAAATTCGTAAATCCAAGCGATTTTGCAAAAAGCAACCTTTTATACATACAGGAATCAGGAAAATTTTGTTCCGGCAAAGATTATTTCACAAAAAGAAGCGGTCTTAATTCTTACCTTATAAAGACAACTATTTCAGGTAAAGGCGTATTGGAATATTGCGGAGAAAAGTATTTTATACTGCCCAAAACGGTTATGTTTATTGACTGCAAAGAATATCAGAATTATTATACCGATGTGAATGCCGGAAAATGGGAAATGTTATGGGTTCATTTGAACGGCAAAAATATTAAACCGTATTATGAAAAATTTTTAGAAAAAAACAACGGTTCAAATGTTGCTGTACTATCGGATGATAACAATGTGTGTGAAATAATGGATCATATCATAGCCGTATCGGCAAATTATACGAAAGATCATGATAGCGAGATTATCGCCGACAATCTTCTTCACTCTCTTCTTGGCGAATGTATCATTAAATCAGGAACTGACATATCTTCTGTTCCTGATTTTATAAAACAATCCGCATATTATTTGCGTCACCATTATAGCGAAGAAATAGATTTGGACTTTCTCGCAAGAGAGTCCAATATTTCAAAATATCATCTTCAGAGAACTTTCAAACAAGTTTTCGGCATATCACCGGCAAAATACCTTACCAATATAAGAATTAACCACGCTAAGCGTTTGCTTAGAGGCACTACTCTATCGGTAAGCGAGATTTCAGAGAAAATAGGTATGGAACCGAATTATTTTATTCAACTTTTCAAATCGCTTGAGAATGAAACACCGGGACAGTACCGAAATAAATGGTCAGGGAAACCGAAATGATCGCTTTGTATCCGTACTGCAAGAATATACTACGAAAATCTTTTCAGCGTTTGCTTCATAAAAGCCACAAAATTTATGATCAATCATATGATAATAAAAGAGGTGAACGCGCAATGAAAAACATAGCTTATAACAGAAACAATGCAGTGAATTATGCCAGAAAGTGGGCTCTTTCGCGCAACCCCGCTTATTATGATTTTCAAGAAATCGGCGGCGACTGCACTAATTTTGCTTCACAATGCATTTATGCGGGTGCAAAGGTGATGAATACCACGCCGGTTACAGGCTGGTATTACCACAGCGTCTCAAACCGTTCCGCTTCTTGGACTGGTGTAGAATATCTTTATCAATTTTTGATTCATAACCGTTCTGTCGGTCCTTATGCGCATATTGTATCGGAAGAAGAAGCACAGCCGGGCGATATTGTACAGTTAGGGAACAGTGGCGGAGAGTTTTATCACTCTCCTGTCATCACAGAGGTCTACCCGATGATTTTGGTCGCCGCCCATACCTATGATGCCTTAGACCGTCCGCTTGCTTCTTATACCTATTATACTGCAAGATTTCTCCACATTGACGGCGTGAGAACATGGTCATAGCGCGATTTTTCAGCTTACACTTGATAAGAAAAAATAAGGTAAATTGTGTAACAAAATCCGGATTTTCTGTATCAATAAAATGAAAGAAACGGAGGAAATCAATATGCAGGCAGATGAAGCGTTCTATCGCCGGTATGCAGGATATGTTTTCCGATACCTTTTATCGCTGACAGGAAACAGAGCTCTTGCGGAAGAAATCGCGCAGGAAACCTTTTATCATGCCATCAAGAACATCCATAAATTTGACGGTAGCTGTAAATTAAGTACCTGGCTTTGCGCAATTGCGAAAAACCAGTGGATGGTATACAAAAGGAAACATCCTCAAACCGAAACACTTGAAAGCCTGCTATTGACTGCCGCATCAGCCGAAGATGAAGCAATACAATCGGATGAACGAACTATGCTTTACAAAAGGCTTCATGCTTGTCCGGAACCGCAACGGGAACTGTTGTATTTGCGTTTGTTTGCCAACCTCAGTTTTAAAGAGATCGGCGAAATTTTGGGTAAAACCGAAAACTGGGCAAGAGTTACCTTTTACCGGGCTAAAGAAAAGCTGAAAAAGGAGATTGAAAAGAATGGCTGAAATTCCATGCAATATTATCAAGGATTTGTTACCGCTTTATGCAGAAGAACTGACGAATGAGGAGAGCACCAAGCTTATTAAGGAGCACCTTTCAACCTGTGAGAACTGCCAAAAGCACCTGGAAGCACTGAAAAGCGAGCTTGATACCGATCCATCCCCTTCTCCACAAGAAGCAGACGCCATTGATTTTATGAAAAAAAGCAATAAAAACCGAAAGCATTGGATTTGGTTCGGCGTGATAACGGCGTTGGTACTCTGCGTGTGTTTAGCCTTTGTCCGGCACTTGTTCGTGGCGCATCTCGTTTCGGCAGAGCAAGTCACGATTCATCAGCTTCAAGTGAATGAAGGGAAAATTCATTTAGACGGTTCCCTTCGTGATTCGTCCCAAGGCGTAAGCTCCCTGCATTTTACCGTTTCGGACGGTACGCTGGTGATCGACATGACCTCCCGTTTAAAAAATCCGTTTGCAAAAAATAGCTTCTCCGCGGATTACAATACAACTGAACCCATTGAGCGCATCCTGCTGGACGATATGGTACTTTGGGAAAACGGGGTCGAAATTCCCTTCTTTGTTGCTAAGGTCTTTGCCGCAAAGCATGACTATCTCGGCAACATGAGCGAAAACGGGAAAAGCATCGGTGCGCTGGATATGCCGCGAAATCTCGGTCCGTACAAATCGGCATTGCAAACCGATCAAGAGCCCTATGGATGGACGATTTATCTGGAAGAGGACATGAGTACGCGAAATCGGAATTCTTTAGAACAAATGCTACACTACTATAGTGCCATGCTGATCGCAACAATTCAAAATCTTGATTCGATACACTTTGTTTATCCCGCAGACGGCACAACCTATGAAGTTGTTTATACCGAAGCCGATGCAGATCTGCATTACGGCAGTTCGGTCAAAGAAGCGGCAATAACGGCAACCGGGCTCTTGCATCTGATGAATGAATGGTAAACATCTCTATCCCTCAAACTTAAAAAAGGAAACGCCGAAAAGCGTTTCCTTTTAGTTTATTGAATACCGAGGAATTTGTAGTCCTGTGCTTCGATGGCTGCTTTCAATGTCTCTTCCGGCACATCCTTGCTTAAGGTGATTTGCGCCGAATGAGTATTATGATTCGGTGCGGCATTTTCAACGCCGTCGATTGCTTCCAAGGCTTTTTTCACTCTTGCTTCGCAATGTTCACACATCATACCTTCAATTTTTACTGTTTTTGTCATTGTTTTCTCCTCCGATTGAATGTTTTTTTGATGCGTTTTATCATGTATTTGAACCAGATTCAGTCTTAATGCATTCATGCAGACGCAGAAACTGGATAAAGCCATCGCCGCCGCCCCGTATGCCGGCTTCATTTCAACCGAGAAAAGTCCGATCGCCAGCGGGATACAAATTGCATTATAGAGAAATGCCCAAAACAGGTTTTGATGAATATTCCGAATCGTTGCACGGCTGATGCGGACAGCCGCCGAAACATCGCTAAGCCGGTTTTTCATCACAACGATATCCGCCGCCTCAACAGCCACATCAGCGCCTGCCCCAATTGCAATTCCGGTATCTGCAACGGTCAGCGCGGGCGCGTCATTGATTCCGTCGCCGACCATAACCGTTCTTCCCTGCTCTTTCAACGCCGAGATATGTTGCGCCTTCTCTTCGGGGAGAACGCCGGCAATCACGCGGTCAACACCGGCCTGCCGACCGATTTCGCGTGCCGTATTTTCCTGATCTCCTGTCAGCATCATAACCTTAATGCCCATTTCTTTCAGTTCGCTGACCGCGCTTTCCGAGTCAGGCTTGATCGTATCGGCAACCGCAATCACCCCGATCAACGCGCCGTTTTTTGCGAAGAGCATTGGCGTCTTTCCCTGCTTGGAAAGAGTGTTGATTTCTGCTTCTGCTTTGGCAGGAATATCGCATTTTTGTGCAATAAATCTATCGTTTCCGCCTAAAAGCACATCGTCCTTCAATTTGCCCGAAATACCGTTTCCCGGAAGAACTAAAAATTCCGTAATTTCCGGCAGATCCATCGTGCCGGCTCGCTGCGTGACCGCCTTTGCCAGCGGATGTTCGCTTTTCGATTCCAATGCCGCCGCAAGCGTGAGCAATTCGGTTTCGGTCATGCCAAAAGGTATCATGTCCGTTACACGCGGTTTTCCCTCTGTAACGGTCCCGGTTTTATCCAAAACTACAATATTGGCTCTGCCGGTCGCTTCCAAAGATGCGGCTGTTTTAAACAAAATGCCGTTCTTGGCTCCAACTCCGCTACCAACCATAACAGCGACAGGCGTCGCTAAACCGAGTGCGCAAGGGCAACTGATGACAAGAACCGAAATTGCTCTGGCAACGGCAAAACCAAAGTCTTTCCCGGCAAACAGCCACCCTGCCAGGGTCAGGAGTGAAACAACAATCACCGACGGCACAAAGATAGCAGAAACCTTATCCGCCGTTCTGGCAAGCGGGGCTTTGGTCGCCGCCGCATCCGATACGGTTTTGATAATCTGCGCCAGCGTTGTATCCTCCCCCACCCTTGTCGCGCGACAGCGAATATAGCCGAATTTATTAATGGTTGCCCCCGAAACGGCAGACCCTTCCTTTTTATCCACAGGAATGCTTTCTCCGGTAAGCATGGATTCATCGACCGACGAAGAACCGTAAATCACAATGCCGTCAACCGGAATACTTTCGCCCGGTTTTACCACAAAAATATCCCCCGGCTGCACCTCTTCCACGGCGACTTCCTGTTCCTGTCCGTCTCGATACAGCACAGCCGTTTTCGGCGAAAGTTTTAGCAAACCTTTCAGCGCGTCGGTCGTCCGTCCTTTTGCCATGGACTCCAGCATTTTGCCAACCGTGATGAGCGTGGGAATCATTGCCGCCGATTCAAAGTACAAATTCATGCCGAATTTCATCACCGTAGTGCTGTCCCCGTTTCCCTGTGCCAGAATCATTAAAAACAATTCTACCAAAGAATAACCGAAAGATGCCCCCGAGCCTAACGCAACTAAAGTATCCATATTCGGTGCGCCTTGGATCAGTGATTTGAACCCGTTTTGATAAAATTTCGCATTGATTATCATGATAACGATGCAAAGCAACATCTCAAATACCGCAAGAAAGACCAAGTTGTCAAATGCGGCGGGTGCGGGAAATTTCCACATCATATGCCCCATGGAAAAATACATTAATACAAAAAGAAAAATAACTGATTGCATCAAGCGCTTTTTCAGTTTCGGCGTTTCGGTATCCTTCAAAAAATCTTCATCTGTATTCAATGATTTTTTTACCCGAGCAGAACCTTTTTTGGATGCACCGTACCCGGCATTTTTCACCGCCTGAATAATTTCTTCTTCAGATGCAGTTCCCTCTACGCCCATCGAATTTGTCAACAGACTTACCGCACAGCTTTGAACGCCGGGAACAGCCGATACTGCTTTTTCGACCCGCGCACTGCAAGCCGCACAGCTCATGCCCGTAACATGATATTGTTCCATAAAAATCCTTTCTGTTTTCTTCATGGCCTATGCAATGTTGTGACACGCGGTCACAATATCATGCGAGAAAACGATATCCTTTATACTTGTATTTGAAAAGGTTATGAACAAAAGAGCAAAGACATTGCCTTGCCGGTCAATTTCTCTGCTCTTTTTCATGAATAAAATCAACTTAAAAATTAACTTTTTCGGCAATGTACTGCTTTAGTTCCGAAATCGGCAAGCGAATTTGTTGCATGGTATCGCGGTCACGAACCGTTACGCAACCGTCTTCCACCGAATCAAAGTCATAGGTGATGCAAAGCGGCGTTCCGATTTCATCCTGACGGCGATAGCGTTTCCCGATAGACCCTGCCTCATCAAAATCAACCATAAAATCGGCCGATAACTGCTGTTGAATTTCAATTGCTTTATCGGATAACTTTTTGGAGAGCGGCAAAACAGCGGCCTTAAACGGTGCCAACGCCGGATGCAGACGCAAAACCACACGCGTTTCACCCTTTTCATCTACCTCTTCATCGTATGCGTCGCAAAGGAAAGCTAAGGTCACACGATCGGCACCCAAAGAAGGTTCAATGACATAGGGCACATATTTTTCATTCGTTTCCGGATCAAAATACTCCATCGGCTGACCGGAATGATCACTGTGCTGCGTCAAATCGTAATCGGTGCGATCGGCAACGCCCCAAAGCTCACCCCAACCAAACGGGAATAAAAACTCAAAATCGGTCGTTGCTTTGGAATAGAAGCACAATTCATCCGCGTCATGATCGCGCAAACGAAGGTTTTCATCTTTTAATCCTAAGTTCAGCAACCATTGATGACAATAATTGCGCCAATAATTAAACCATTCCAAATCCGTACCCGGCTTGCAGAAAAATTCCAGTTCCATTTGTTCAAATTCGCGAATACGAAAAATAAAATTACCGGGTGTGATCTCATTACGGAATGATTTACCGATCTGACCTACCCCAAACGGAATTTTGCGGCGCGTAGTGCGTTGAATATTTTTAAAATTGACAAAAATACCCTGCGCCGTTTCCGGGCGAAGATAAAGCGTTGCGCTGTTGTCTTCGGTGACACCCTGAAATGTTTTAAACATCAGGTTGAATTTGCGAATATCGGTAAAGTCCCCTGAACCGCAGGAAGGACAGGTAATACCGTGACTGCGAATATAGTCCATCATCTCGGCATCACTCATGGCTGCCGGATTGTCCGAAAGACCGTTCTCCGCCACATAATCTTCAATCAATTTATCGGCGCGATGACGCGTTTTACATTGGCGGCAGTCCATTAACGGATCAGAAAATCCGCCCAAATGTCCCGAAGCAACCCATGTTTCCGGATTCATTAAAATCGCACTGTCCAATCCGACATTGTACGGATTTTCCTGCACAAATTTTTTCCACCAGGCGCGCTTGATGTTGTTTTTCAGCTCAACTCCTAACGGACCGTAATCCCACGCATTGGCCAAGCCGCCGTAGATCTCACTACCCGGATATACAAACCCGCGTCCCTTCGCTAAAGAGACGATGGTATCCATCGTTTTTTTCGTGTTATCCATTTTATTATCCTCCTGTTCGATAAAATCATGATAATTGTCTATATTTTACCATTCAACAAAAAAAAGGTCAATAAAAAAATTTGAAACAAAATCTTATTTTTTCAAAAAAGGTATTGACGAACACGGAAAAATATGATAAACTTGTAAAGTCGCGAATGCGGGTGTAGTTCAATGGTAGAATCCCAGCCTTCCAAGCTGGTCGCGTGGGTTCGATTCCCATCACCCGCTCCAAAAAAAGAAGTTGCATCGTTTGGTGCGACTTCTTCTTTTATTATAGATGGGAATCGAACAAGGAGCGATAACAAACAGTCCGGGGGACTGTTTGTGCGACGCGGCAACGAGCGAAGCGAGGCGATAGGCACGGCAGTGCAGGGATAAATTCCCATCACCCCCTCCAAAATCGAGAGTCAACCTTATGGTTTGGCTCTCTTTTCCTTTGTCCAAATACATAAGGCATCAATGCCTTAATTTCCTTTGATTATGAAAGACATATAAAAGCAATATAATCAATGTCAATTACATCAATCAGAAATCAAAATCCACCGCCGCCGTGTGAAGATCCGGAAGACGATGTATGGGAGGAAGATCCTGAAGAACTCTTGCTTTGCCTTTCTGTTTTTGTGACATGAGAATAAAGATAATGATCATACGCGCGAGCAATATTCAGCGAATTACCAACAATATAATCATTGGCATCTATGGCATCCTGAACGGATTTTAGTTGTCTTTTCAGCTTGCCGCAATAAATAAACGCAACAATAACGCACACAGCCGCGGTTACAGCGCCCATCGCACCGTATGTCCCAACTTTTTGTGCTTTAATCGTTCTGTTTACCAAGTCCGGAAATTTATTTACCGCTTCAAAATAATTGCCGTCTAACAGTAACGGGGTAAGATCAGAGCCGATATCGGAAATATCATCACTTGAAATCAAGTCAATACAAGAACCGCTTGTTGAAATCCAGCTATTTCCTTTGGTATAAGTATCAAATTCATTAATGTTAACGAGCAACAGTGCGCCGTCTTTCGCATATCCGTTATAATCGTAATAGTCATCGGCAAACGGCATTCTGTCACTGTTGCTGACGCCGTTTGTCAACACAACAACTAAATCAAATTTGTTTTTTTCTCGAAAAGAGATGAGCGTGTTGTTGATCTCTTTTTCTTCAGCGTCGGTTAAAACGCCCGCTTGATCTATGATATATTTATACGGGCAATTTGTTCTGTTTTCAAGCATTTTCGCAAGAAGATCATAATAAAGATCTTCCGCATCGCCGGGAGAAAGAAGATTTCCGCTCTCATCATAAGAAATGGAATTGACAATATAAGTTCCGTCAATACTGTGAAACACATCATCTAAATCTTCAGACCACTCATAATAGTAATACTCCGGATTTTCAGCCAAAACAAAATATTTATTTGTAATTTGATTTTGGATTAAATAATCTTTGGTGAATTGACGCAACTGATCCGTTTCTTCACTTAATTGATCTGTATAAAGGAAAATAGTATCAATGCCGTACCGTTCCTTTATTTGTTGTGCTTTTTCGATCTGTTGATCAGAAAAAAATGTGCCGGGTCTATCGGTCTCGGTGGCGAAAGAAGAAATAGCGGCGCAAAAGAAAACAATCACAAAAGAAAACAACAAACAAA
>JAFWUH010000003.1 GCA_017524165.1 Clostridia bacterium
ACGCATACCGTGCCGACCGGCGGTCTCTTTGTTTGGGCTTCCTTGCCTTTAGAGTATGATGCTTTGGAAATATCCAAAGTTTGTGCAACTAAAAAAGTGGTATATGTTCCCGGAAGCACTTTTATGGTCGATATGGATCAACCTTGTTCTTCCTTTCGACTGAATTATTCCTGCACGGCAGACGATAAGATCGTGGAAGGAATCAAAACATTAGGCAAAGTTTTTGCCGGTTTTCTCCAGATTAAAAATTAATTTGACAAAGTATTCCATTTATTTTATAATGTTTATAGATTTTAAAGAATCATAAATAGATTTAGGTGATATTAAATGTTTCGACGCGAACGGATTCCCAATTATATAACGGGTTTTCGGTTAGTTGGGGCTTGTCTTTTGCCTTGGGTTCCGCTTTTTTCGGTTGAATTTTTTGTGATTTATTCCATTTGTGGTGTAACCGATGTGATTGACGGAATATTGGCACGCTATTGGCATGTTGAAAGTGAATTGGGCTCCCGATTAGACAGCATTTCGGATTTGCTGTTTTATTCCGCTATGGTCATTAAAGTAATTCCGTATTTAATCGAAAATCGTGTGCATTATGCAGTTTGGCTTTTAGCCGGTTTGGCAATTTTTTTCCGTTTATGTACCTACATATTGGTTGCAATAAAGTATCATTGTTTTTCCTCCGTGCACACCTATGCCAATAAGATGACCGGTTTAGTTGTTTTTTTGTTGCCGTTTTTTCTTTGTTTTGGCGATTTGTCGATCGTTAGTTTATTTCCGGGGATCATTGGTATTCTTTCTTCGTTGGAAGAATTTACAATTCATTTAACTTCATCATCCTATAATCCAAATAAAAAGAGTATATTTTTTCATTGATCAGCGTCACCTCTATGTGTTAATGTAGGGGTGATTTTTGTGTGCTTAACAACGCAGAGAAAAAAGTAAAAAAATAGATTGAAATTATTGACAAAATATTATATAATAATATACAATAGGCAAGTATGTGTTAAAAAATATCAAAGTGTTTTTTGACACACTTCTATAAAGTCTTGTAAATCTTTTTTTTCATTAGGAGGTGCTCTTTTTGTCAGATTGGTTTGTCGTCGGTATGGGCGTCGGAACGGTATTTACCGGATTGGTTTGTATTATTGTTTTTTGCATGATCATGAGCGGAATTTGTCGTTTGTTCGCCAAAAAACCGAAAGAGACGCAGGTTGCTCCGGTACAGCACAGTGCTCCGGAGATACAAAACCGTCAGGAATTGATTGCCGCGGTATCAGCGGCATTAGCGGAGGAACTTGGCACGGATATTTCCGCAATTCGCATTCACTCATTCAAAAAAGTTTAAAGGGGTAATTAAAATGAAAAAATACAAAGTGACCGTAAACGGTAATGTTTATGAAATTGAGTTGGAAGAAATTAATGCTTCAGAAGTAAAGTCTGCGCCTGCCGCCGCGGCGACTTCTGCACCGCGTGCCACCATACCGGCAGCATCAAACGGCGAAGCCGTTACAAGCCCGATGCCCGGCACCGTTTTGAATGTCAATGTCGCCAATGGCGCTTCGGTCAAACAGGGTCAGGTGTTAATGGTTTTGGAAGCTATGAAAATGGAAAATGAAATCGTTGCACCTTGTGACGGTATAGTTTCTTCCTTGATTGCAAAGGGCAGCTCGGTTGAGACCGGCGCCGTATTGTGCGTGATCGGTTAAGCAGTCAAAGGAGTTTGTTAAGATGAATGAAATCATTGCTTTTGCCAAAACAACGGGTTTTTATCTGTTGTTCGGTAATATCAGAGAAAACTGGCCTTCTTTAGTGATGATCTGTATTTCCCTGTTTTTGCTATGGCTTGGGATTAAAAAACAGTTTGAACCGTTGCTGTTGGTCGGTATTGCGTTTGGTATGCTCTTGACCAATCTGACCGCTTTTACACCGTCTGACGCCATGTACCACACCGAATTGTGGAGTAAATTTATGGCGGGAGAGATCGGGTACGGCACCATCTTGCATGACGGCGGATTTTTAGACATCCTCTACATCGGGGTAAAAACCTGTATTTATCCCTGCTTGATTTTTGTCGGCATTGGCGCGATGACGGATTTTGAACCGTTGATCGCGAATCCGAAATCTCTTTTGTTGGGCGCCGCCGCACAGCTTGGTATTTTTGTTACCTTCCTTGGCTGTGCATCCAAATACTTAGGCTTTGCCAAGGAAGCCGCCGCGTCGATTGGTATTATTGGCGGGGCAGACGGTCCGACCGCCATTTATACGACCTCTCGTCTATACCCGAATTTGTTGGGCCCGATTGCTGTTGCCGCATACTCTTATATGGCGTTGGTGCCGGTCATTCAGCCACCGATCATGAAACTGTTGACGACAAAGAAAGAACGCATGATCGTGATGAAACCGTTGCGCAAAGTCTCTAAAACCGAGAAGATTATCTTCCCTATTGCCGTAACTATTATTGTTGCATTGTTGGTGCCGTCCGCTACACCGTTGGTCGGTTGCTTGATGTTGGGCAATTTGTGGAAAGAATCCGGCGTTTGCGAACGGCTTTGCAAGACTGCACAAAATGAACTGATGAACATCGTGACGATCTTCCTCGGCATTTCGGTCGGCGCGACTGCCACCGCAAAGGCATTCCTGAACTTGCAGACCTTGAAAATCATGGGCATGGGCATCGTTGCGTTTGGTATTGGTTCTGCGGGCGGTGTCTTACTGGCTAAAATAATGAATCTCTTTACAAGAAAGAATAAAATCAATCCGTTGATCGGTTCTGCCGGTGTTTCTGCGGTCCCGATGGCGGCGCGCGTTTCGCAAAAAGTTGGACAAAAAGAAAATCCGTCCAATTTCTTGCTGATGCATGCCATGGGACCGAATGTGGCTGGCGTCATCGGTTCGGCTATTGCCGCGGGCGTTCTCATTTCGCTGTTCGGTTGATAGGAGGCATTAGATCATGGAAAAGAAACCCTTGTATATTACCGATACCATTTTGCGTGACGCCCATCAATCTCAAGCGGCAACACGGATGCGTATTGAGGATATGCTCCCGGCATTGGAACAATTGGATCAGGTCGGTTATTGGTCGTTGGAATGTTGGGGCGGAGCCACATTTGATAGCTGTATGCGCTTCTTGAACGAAGATCCTTGGGAGCGGTTACGCATCCTCAAAAAACATATGCCCAACACAAAATTACAGATGTTGTTGCGTGGGCAGAATTTGCTCGGTTATAAGCACTACGCTGATGATGTGGTGGACGCTTTCGTCAAAAAGTCGATTGAAAACGGCATTGATGTCATTCGTATTTTTGACGCGCTCAATGATCCGAGAAACCTGGAAAAAGCGGTTAAAAGCTGTAAGGAATACGGCGGTATCTGCGAAACTGCAATCAGTTATACGGTCAGCCCGGTTCATAATGAAGAATATTTTGTCAATCTGGCAAAACAGTTGGAAAACATGGGTGCTGATGTTATTTGTATTAAAGATATGGCGAATCTTTTATTGCCGTACGATGCGTTTTCTTTGGTCAAAAAGCTGAAAGAAAATGTGAAAGTGCCGATTCATCTGCATACGCATAATACCACCGGAACCGGTGACATGACCTATTTAATGGCGTGTCAAGCCGGGGTGGATATTGTGGACTGTGCACTTTCTCCGTTTGCAAACGGTACTTCCAATCCTTCTACCGAAGCATTGGTCGCCACCTTGGGCGGCACCGAGCGGGATACCGGATTGGATTTGACACAGTTGAGCAGTATTGCCGCGCATTTCAGGACGGTTGCCGATCAAATGAAGGCGGACGGCATTTTAGATCCGAAGGTCTTGAATGTAGATACGAAGACCTTGATTTATCAGGTGCCGGGCGGTATGCTGTCTAACCTGATTTCTCAATTGAAACAGGCCGGTGCGGAGAATAAATACTATGATGTGTTGGCAGAGGTTCCGCGTGTTCGCGAAGACTTTGGTTATCCGCCGTTGGTTACACCGACCAGTCAAATTGTCGGTACACAGGCGGTGATGAATATTCTTTCGGGTGAACGCTATAAAATGGTACCGAAAGAGTCTAAAGCACTGTTGCGTGGCGAATACGGCCGTTTGCCCGGCAAGGTGAATGAAGATGTTCGGCGAAAGGCAATCGGTAATGATGCGATCATTACCTGCCGTCCCGCTGATATGCTGCAACCGGAGTTGCCCAAATATGTGGCGGAAATGAAAGAAAAAGGGATCGGAAAATCTGCTGAGGATGTTTTAAGCTATGCCTTGTTCCCGCAGGTTGCCGAAAAGTTCTTTGCGGTTCGTGACGGAAAGGTTCAAACCAAAACCGATGAAAACACCGTTCGTGAACTGATTGTGGAAGATTGTTCGATCTGATATCAATGCTGAGACCGTAGAGCAGACTTTTTCAATTGGTACAGATTGAACAAATGCCCCTACGGTAGGAAAATATTTAATTTTCAAGTAACAAACAGACTTCGAAATTCCATCGGAGTCTGTTTTGTTTTTAACTGAATTTTTAGTAATCTTGAAGAAAACGCAAAGATGGAAATCGTTGTGGATGTTTTGCCGAAGTTCTTTTTAAAGGGAAAGCTAATCGAAATCAACTGCTGAACATATTAAAAAATGCCGACACCTTGGCCGACATTTTTTAATGCGAAATTGGGAATAAATACGCTGATAGAGCTTGCATAGGGAGGGGACAGGGAACCGTCCCCTGTCCCGCCTTGGAAAAATAAAAGAGAGTCAATTACCGTCAGCTAAGTTAATAGCCGTAGTGGGGTCCAAGCCCCTTGGTAATAAACTCTTTAATAATAGTATACTCCAAAAATTCGAAAAAAGTCAAGAAGAATTTTCTCTCGGTTCCCCGACACAGCAATTACGGTACAATCCGGAAGTTTATGCCGGATTGTACCGTAATTTTTAAAACGGCGGCAGATTTAAAAACCGTTGCTGAAAATGCTCTATTAGCCAATGATGGATATTTTGTTTTTAATAAAACTTTTTAAAAATAAGCTTTTTGATTTCACAGAAGGGGATTACGGCAACGGCGCAACCGAAACAAATCAAGAATTGTTTGAAGGTGAGTACTTTCATGCCAAAGATAAATCCCGCCGGTGTAAAGGATAAAAACAACAGAATAAAAAGTGTTAGGATCACTGATAAATTCAAAAAGGAATTGCCTTTGAAATTCATTTGAAAGATCGACTGGGCGCTCTTATGGTTGAGACAATGGAATATTTCGGTCATACCAAGGGTCAGAAACGCCATCGTTGCGGCGGCGCCGGACGAGACGCCGAGATGATAAACCAGCAAGGTCATTAAAGCAATAAACACGGCTTCTGCGGCAACGGAAATGATACCGAAACGGTTCAGGATTCTGTTTTTGGCGGTAAAGCTCTGCCGTGCCATAATATATTCTTCTGCCGGTTCCATACAGAGAGCAATAGCAGGCGCACAGTCGGTCAACAGATTGATCCAAAGCAACTGAACAGCAGCGAGCGGCGCGGATTTAAAGAGGATCAATCCGAAAATAAAGGCCAATATTTCGCCAAAATTACTGCTTAACAAATACCAAACGGATTTGCGAATGTTCTCAAACATCCCACGGCTTTCTTTGATGGCTGCCACAATAGAAAGAAAATTATTGTCATTGATAATGATATCGGCGGAGCCTTTGGCAATGTCGGTTCTTTTTTTGCCGATGGCACAACCGACATCCGCCACGGTCAACGCATCGGAATCGTCAATTCGGTCACCGGTTGCGGTCACGGTTTTTCCGGTGCGTTGATAGGATTCAATGATACGAATTTTGTCATCAGGCGTCACGCGTGCAAAAACACGGTATTTTGCAATGTTTTGATCCAACTCGCTGTCGGAAAGTTGGGCAAGCTCTTCACCGGTAATGACTTCGGTGCCGTTCTTTAAAATGCCGATTCGACGGGCAACAGAAGCGGCGGTCAAAGGATTGTCACCCGTGATCATGGCAGTGATGATGCCGGCTTTATCGCACAGTTCGATAGCATGGAACGATTCGGGGCGCGGCGGATCTTCCAATCCCAAAAGACCGACAAAATACAGATCTTGTTCGATCTCGTCCGGTTGAGGATTTGCCGGAATTTCGGTCAACGGCTTCATGCCGATACAAATCACACGCAACGCATTTTCCGCCATGGATTCGTTGATTTGGCGGATTTGTTCCGGTTGAATGTTCGTAAAACGGTCTGCCATATATTCCGGCGCGCCTTTAACAATGGCATAGGGCTTTTGATTGATCATGTTAATGGTCGTCATGCATTTCCGTTTAGCATCAAAAGGTATTTGGGAAAGTTTGGGGAAAAGGTTGTCCAAATCTGCTTTTGACATGGAATTGTATGCAATGGACGCCCGTTCCAATGCCTGCTCGGTCGAATCGTTAGACAGGGTAGAACAGGTTGCCGCCAGACGGATCGCCAATGCGGACTTCTCGGTCAAGGCTTCGTTGGTCAAATCGACGGTTTTGTCGCCGTCAAATATTTGCACCAAGGTCATTTTGTTGCGCGTCAGAATGCCGGTTTTGTTAGAAAGAATCACCGAGGTGGAACCGAGAATTTCCAAAGCGTTTGCTTTTTTTATGATGATATTATCTTTTACGATGCGACTGACGCCCATAGCAATCACGATGGTGGAAACAGTCGGTAACCCTTCCGGAATCGCGGCTACCGCCAAAGCAACGGCGTTCATGAGCGAATCAACGGTCATTTCGGCAAAGACCTGCGCGCGGAAGTTTTGAAGAATACTGATCAAGAAGAATAGCGCACAGCAAATCAAAACAGCAAGGTTGACAACTTTTCCGATTTTCTCTAATCGGTTTGTCATCGGCAGGGTATCCTCACCGGTTTGTTGCATCATGGAAAAGTTATGACCGGTTTCGGTGTTCAGTCCGGTGGCAACAACGACCGCTTTCGCATTGCCGTGAATGACACTGCAACCGCGATAGACCATATTGGTACGCCGGTCGATGGGGGCAATATCCTCTACAACGGTTGCGGCGTTTTTTTCGACGGGGATGCTTTCACCGGTCAAGGCAAATTCGTTGCAGCGAAATTCTTCGCATAAAATAATTCTTGCATCGGCGGCTATATAATCACCTTCGGACAGAATCAGAATGTCGCCGGTAACCAATTCTTCAGACGGGATCGAGCGTTCAACGCCGTCCCGCAGCACAACGGCTTGCGGATTGGTGATACTGCGGTGCTGCTCCATAAAATTGACGCTGTTGGAAAGATGGTAGGCGCTGACCAACGCATTGATAACAACAATTGCGATAATCAAGAGGGGAGAGAATGCGTTGCCTAAATGGTAGATCATGGAAACAACAATGGAAAGCAACGCAACAATGATCAATGCAATAACGATGCGGCTTTTTAACTGCGCGAAAAACAATTGTAAAAAAGAAGGCTTTTTATTATCGGAAATTTTATTAGGACCGTTTTCCTGCAAACGAATGTCGGCAATACCGTTGGCGAGACCCTTTTCGCTGTCGACTGCGAGTTCCGCCAAAACATCCTGCAGGTCAGAACTATGCCAAATCATGCGATCACTCCATTATAAATATGAATAAATATAATATATAATACAATATATAATCTATAAAATCAATGCTTTTTCAGACAACATATCCGCCATTGATTCCAAGTACCTGCCCGGTAATGTATTCGGCATCTTCTCCGGATAAAAACAACGCCGCCGCCGCAATTTCTTCCGGACTGCCCATACGACCCAAGGGAATGTCTTCCACAAAACGGTTTAGATCTTCTACGGATAACTCGGCGTTCATACCGGTTTCGATCAATCCCGGCGCAATCGCGTTGACGGTTATCCCGCTCGGTGCCAACTCTTTTGCCAATGCTTTGGTCAGCCCGATGACACCGGCTTTCGCCGCAGAATAAGCAACCTCGCATGAAGCGCCAACCTGTCCCCACATGGAAGAAATATTAATGATTCTGCCCGACTTTTGAGAAACCATATATGGCGTTACTGCACGGCAGCAATAATAAACCCCTTTCAAATCAATATCGAAAATGCGGTCGGCGTCAATAGGGTCTAAACGGGTGATGGTATCAATCATCGAGATCCCGGCATTATTGATCAAAACATCGACCGATCCGAACCGGTAAGCAGTTTCTTTAAAAACCAACTCCATCTCAGAACGGTTGGCAACATTGGCTTTCATGGCAACGGCGGAAAGTCCGCGCGCCGATAGGGAACGGGTCAACAGGTTCGCCGATTCAAACGATTCATTATAGGTGATCACAACCTGATAACCTTTTCGGGCAAACAAAATGGCGGTTGCGGCGCCGATGCCGCGAGAGCCGCCGGTAATCACAACGGATTGGCTCATTTCTAATCATCCTTGCTGAAAAATTTTTTTAATTATAACATATATTTATTAAAATGAAAAGAAAAAAGCACAATAAATTGTTATTGTTTTTCCGGGGAAAGCATACATCTTGTATGTTTACATAAAAAGTTTACATAATATTTGAATGTGTTACAAAACTGTAATTGACATCAAATTAAAAATGATGTATAAATATAATGTTGCATTTGAATCGGGAAAATTTTACAGTTTTTTATTTGCATAAGTCGAAAGTTTTTCTTCTGATTACCAAAGTATTAGTTAACATAACACTTATGTTTTCTATATCTTGTTGACGGTGATTTGGAACAAAGGAATATCCTGTGTTTTCTTTTTTTCATATCT
>JAFWUH010000004.1 GCA_017524165.1 Clostridia bacterium
AGTGTATTTTGTGAGCCGGCAGACCGTCTAATGCTTCCGTCACCGCTTTATTAGTCAGCTTTCTCACCTCGCTGACCGGCTGACCTTTGATCAACTCGGTTGCCATGGAACTGGAAGCAATCGCACTGCCGCATCCAAAGGTTTCAAACTTCACATCCCGGACGATATCATCCTCGATTTTTAAATAGATTTTCATAATATCTCCGCATTTGGCGTTGCCGACCTCCCCGATTCCGTTAGCATCTTCCAACACGCCGACATTACGGGGGTTGCGAAAATGATCCATTACTTTTTCACTGTATAAACTCATTTGAATGACTCCTTACAAAATAAAATCTTTTTTCCCTGTTGTCAGATCTCGCCAAATCGGAGAAAATCCGCGTAGATAGGCAACAACTTCTTGAACCGCCTGAATGATTTCATCGGCATCGGTTTCGGTAATATCCTCGCCGATACTCAAGCGCAAGGAACCGTGTGCCACATCATGCACTCTGCCTATTGCCAACAGAACATGGCTCGGATCCAAAGAACCGGAGGTGCACGCACTGCCGGAGGAGGCGCAAATTCCCTTGTCATCCAAAAGCAACAGAAGCGATTCCCCCTCGATCCCCTCAAAGCAGAAATTCACATTTCCCGGCAGTCTGTGGCATGCGTCGCCGTTGAGCGCCGCATGCGGGATCTGGCGTAATCCTGTAATTAACCGGTCTCGCACCTTTATAAGATGCGCCGCGGTTGTTTCCATGGCAGTAACCGATTCCTTCAGCGCCTCTGCCATTGCGGCGATCCCCGGCACATTTTCCGTTCCTGCCCGTTTGCCGCGTTCCTGCGCCCCGCCTTCAATCAAATTTGTCAGCGGAACGCCTTTTTTAGCATAGAAAAATCCAACGCCCTTTGGACCGTGAAACTTGTGTGCAGAGGCGGAAAGCAGATCAATATGATCCGCTTCCACATTCACCGGAATATGCCCGATCGCCTGCACGGCGTCTGTATGAAACAAAACTCCCTTTTCCCGGCAAATCGCACCGATTTCCCGAATCGGCTGAATCGTGCCAATCTCGTTATTGGCATACATGATTGTCACCAGACAGGTATCGTCACGAATAGCAGCTTCAACCTCTGACGGAATGATCAAGCCGTTCTCGTGAACATCTAAAAGTGTGACCTCAAAGCCCTCTTTTTCCAACGCCTTCAGCGTATGCAATACCGCATGATGTTCAAAAGCAGACGACACAATATGCCATTTTCCCTGCCTTTTTCCATAAGCGGCGGCCGATCGAATCGCCTGATTGTCCGCCTCGCTCCCGCCGGAGGTAAAAATAATTTCCTTTGACGACGCGCCGATTATCCCGGCGATATCTGCCCGCGCTTTTTCAAGTATTTCCTTTGCTTTTTGTCCATGCGTATAAAGACTGGACGGATTTCCCCAGCCTTCCTGCCAGAGAGAAATCATGGTTTTCATCGCCGCATCACTCATCTTTGTGGTTGCGGCATTATCAGCATAAATCACTTTTTTGCTCCCTTCTCATCCTTTTATAAGCATTATAAACCTATTTGCCTACTTTGTCAATAGGTTTTATTTTTTTCTTGATTTACCTATTTACCTACTGTATAATAATAAAAAAAGCGCAAGGAGGATGCCGTATGATTTCGACCAAAGGGCGATATGCGATACGCGTCATGATTGATCTTGCCGAAAACGATACCGGAAACTATATCCCGTTAAAGGATATTGCCGCCCGGCAGGAGATTTCAAAAAAATATCTGGAGATTATTGTCCGAGACATGGTTGCCGGCGGATTATTGATCGGCGCCAGCGGAAAAGGCGGCGGCTATAAACTTTGCCGAAAGCCGGAAGACTATACCATCGGTGAAATTATCGAATTGATGGAGGGACCCCTGACACCTGTTGCCTGCCTTGCAACCGATGCCGCGCCCTGTCCGCGAGCCTCGGTCTGCGAAACCCTTCCCTTGTGGATGGAATATGATCAAATGACGCATGATTTTTTCTACGGAAAGCATCTGAATGATTTTATCAAATAGATAACTTTTCCCCGTGAATGGAATCCACTCAAGCCGATTTCGATATTGACATCTTCTTTCAAAACGATTATACTGAATGATGGTCAAAAACCAAAAATTTTTAAGGGGAGATTTTATGTTTAACAGAAGAGAAATTAAAGAACGCGCAAAGCAACAGCTCGGGAACAGTATTTTTGCAAACAATTGGTTGTTTGCGCTGGTGGTTATCTTGATTTCAGGCGCCATAAGCGCTGTTGCCGGAACTGCGGGTATCCTTGCCGTTTTGGTTACAGGCCCGCTGGCTTACGGTGTTGCATTCTTGTTTTTAAAGCAGGCACGCGACGGACAAAAGATGGTAATTACCGATGTTTTCAAAGGCTTTACCGATGATTTCGGCGGAAATGTTGTTCTTATACTGTTAGAGACTATTTTTGTTGCACTTTGGACAATGCTGTTCATCATTCCCGGTATTGTGAAAGCATATTCCTATTCAATGATTTTTTACATTAAGGCAGATCATCCGGAATATGATTGGCATCAATGCTTTGATGAAAGTAAACGCATTACTTCGGGACACAAATGGGATCTTTTCGTACTCGATTTAAGCTTTATCGGATGGCTGATCGTCGGCTCTATTTGCTTGGGTGTCGGTAATCTTTGGGTGTCCGCTTATATGACCGCTGCAAAAGCACAGGCATATGAAGCTATTAAAAACGCACAGTA
Organism: Clostridia bacterium; assembly: GCA_017524165.1. Lineage (GTDB taxonomy): Bacteria > Bacillota > Clostridia > Oscillospirales > Acutalibacteraceae > UBA737. The sequence goes on from JAFWUH010000004.1 coordinate 2,743, forward strand.
AACGAACTACAGGTTTTCACTGATTCATTGAAAAATTGTGATTGGAAACATAAAAGGGTGCTTGTTCCGTGAGCAAGCACCCTTTTTATTGTTTACGGCATATATTTTGATTTTGCCAAAGCGGCTGTTAAACTTTGCCTTTTCTGTTTTGGAAATCGTCGTCGATATCCTTGCACCAGGACGCTTCAATCGGTTGATTTTTTCGCATTTTACAGACCGTCTGCGCCACGGTACGGAACAGGACGGCAGTCCCTCCCTTATCCGCATGGTAATTGACTGCTCTGTCAGCACCGATACCAAAGTGTTTTGCGGTTTCGACAGAATCAATATTGGCGCCGATAAAAAGGAATTCCCAACCGAACTTTTCTTTCTGATGCTTGACCATCTTTTTCACTTCATTGCTGGAGAAAATATGACTTGCGTTTTCGAGTCCATCGGTTGTAATGACGAACATCGTATGCTCCGGCACATCTTCGGGGCGGGCGTATTTATGGATATTTTCAATGTGTTTGATGGCTCCGCCGATCGCGTCGATCAGCGCCGTGCTGCCGCGGACAAAGTATTCCTTGTCGGTCATTGGTTTGATTTTGTCAAGACTTACCCGGTCATGGATCACCTCGCTGACATTGTCAAACAGAACCGTAGAAACATAGCACTTGCCGTCTTCCTTTTTCTGCTTCTCAATCAGCGAATTGAAGCCGCCGATTGTGTCGCTCTCCAATCCCGCCATGGAACCGCTTCTGTCCAGAATAAATACCAATTCCGTAATGTTGTTTTTGACCTTTTTCATTTTCTTTTCCTCCAAAAAATTAATGTGACCGTTCGGTCTCTTGACCTTACGATCACATTATAGCGGATTATTTTTGAAAATGTGTCGCGCGAAAAGCGACAAAATTTAAATTCACAACCGAAAAATAATTTATTTTTTACACACCCAAAAGTGCCTGATCAAAGGCAAAAAGCGCCTCGTTGATCTCAAACATATTATAATTTCCATTCGTGATAAAATACTCGATGATAATATCAAACTTGTTGCTGTGTGACAGCGCAAAACCGGCTTTTTGAAGCATATCTTTGGTTTCTTCAAGTGAAAGCTCCAAAGCAATGGCAAAAGCAAGCGCCGTCGTTTTGCTGGGTTTATATAATCTATTGCTTCTGATTTTTGAAAAAAGTTTGCGATCTATATTCGCTTTTTTATAACACTCCGCATCTTCCATTCCCTTTTCATCAATCTTGCGAAGCAACATTTCGGAAAAGCTCTCGTCGATTTGTTTCAGCGCATCGTCCAAAGACGCCGCCGTTGCCATCGACGCTTGTTCCAACGGCAATGCCTTTGTCTTGCGCAGGACGGCACCGTCTGCAACCGGTTTACACGCCGACGCACTCCGCCCGGCACCTTTTTCCCGCACCCGGTTTCGTTCATCGGATAAAAAGTGCTCCTCCACATAGCGGTCATGAATAAAAGCAGCTATCTCCTCAAAGAGTTTTTTGTCAAAAAGTTTTGTTTTGTCTTTTCGTATTAATTTTAATGGCATAATCTTATCCTTAAAAATTCAGAAAATCATTTTATTCACAGATTCATCATGAATCGTAGAAATGCTGTCCGTCATCTGTCATGAGCCGTTCGGTCTTAGGATATTCAAAGATAGCGTTGTTTTCGGCGTTTGCTTCAAGATAATCCGCAAATTCTTTTGCATACCATTTTGCCATTTCAAGATTGTGCATCAGGTAGTGTCCGCAATTGACAGGGGTAGCACCGGAAACTTCCTGTGCTTTACCGACCGATTTGAAGGCGCTCAACATCAGCTCATATAGCTCCTGCGGGGCACGGTCGCCTTTAAGTATGAGATAAAAACCTGTCAGACAGCCCATTGGACCCCAATAAACGATCTCGTCTTTCCAATCAGAATCATTCCGAAGAAAAGTTGCAATAATATGTTCCAGCGAATGCATGGCGGCAACATCAATGACCGGCTCCCTGTTTGGTCTTTTAAGCCTTATATCATAGGTGGTAACCGAATAGTCGCCTAAACGGTCGACTCTGCTTGTGAAAATACCGGGTATAATCTGTGTATGATCTATTGAAAAGCTCTGTATTAATTCCATTTTTGTTTCTCCTATGTTTCAACGATAATTGTGATTGCAGAAATAGCTTCCTTTGAAAAAACAAAATGCCTGTGAATCAGCTGTTTGTTCTTCAACTTCCAATCTGCAAAACTTTTGTTCAGTATATTTTAAAATAAAAAACACTTTATTTACTCAACAGAATCCTTTGATCCAGGTTGTCGAGCCGCTTTGCATCACAGGTGATCTGAAAAATCATAAGCATAACATTTGTGCCCGTATCAAGATAATCAAGCACAATGCCGACAGTGGTCGCCAGAATGATTGCCTCCGTAGGGATCCCGAGACCGGAGAACAAAACAGTATAGCAAAGAATATCTGCTCCCGGAATAGGCGGCATAGCAATGGTGATTAATGTGGAGACCGCTACAGCCATCACGAGCCATGGAATACTGACAGCGATCTGATAGTTCTCAGCCAAAGTACAGACGAGTACGGTGAAATAAATCACGCTTGACGGCATATAAATCACAGCGCCCAGCGAGTATACGAACGATGTCAAATTTTTATTTACGCCAAGTTTCTTCTCGCAAGTTTCCATCCCGATCTGAAAAGCGGAAACGCTGGAAGCGGAAGTGAACGCTACCAGGAACGGAGGGAGAACTTTTTTCATCAACAGTATCGGGGAACATTTCAAGCGAAGCGAAGATATAATCCATACAATCACGGTGAGAATAATAACTATAACCGCAATCAGTATGATCGGCTTTAACACAGATATTAAAACGCTTGCCTGCCCCGACCAGATTAACTGTAACAACATACTGAAAACAAACAACGGTACCAACGCACAGACAGATGAAACGATTTGCTGAAACAGCATCGCTGATTCCTCAATCAGTCCGCGAACACGACTTCCGCGTTCACCGATTGCAAGAAGCGCACAGCCCACAAATGTTGAAATGACGATAATGTGGAGGGTGTTGCCCGTTTTGAACGGATCGACGATGTTTGTCGGCAGAATGTCAAAAAACATGCGGCTGATCTGATCGAAAGCGGAGACTTGCTCCTGTCCGCCTGAGGAAAAGTTCAGCTTTACAAACGGCAGAGTGATGACGGCGGAAATCGCACCAATCGCAAAGGAGATACCAATAAACCGGGCAATGACCGATTTCCCCGTTCGTCCGAGCGTTGCGGAATCACCCATCCCCAGTATACCGCTGCATATCGTCAAAAAAATCATCAAACCGGCAAAGGTGTTCAGTAACCCCAAAAAGCAATTTGAAACGGGAGAAAGCAGGGAATCATTAATGGTCAGCCGTACAGTGTCCGGAATGATATTTCCGAGTGTGCCCAAAACCACAGCGGCAATCGCAGCAAGCATGATATAAAACAAGGTACTTCGTTTCGGTCTGTTTGCCAAAACAAGAGAAACCGTGTTGGACTTGCCCCTGCAACTCCATGCCGGAAACAAACCAAGTGAACGCATCATATCGTCAGCCAACGGATTATCGCCGGTTTTAGAAGGATCAAACGGTTCCGCTTCATAATGCAAGCGGAACATATGACGCCCGAATTGCTTCCCGAGACCGACGCTGATCTTCATACTGCTTCCACAATGCGTCAATATATTGATCAGGATTTCTTCCACGGTCAATCGGATACGCTGAACACTGCGGTATTCCGCGTTAAGCTTGTGCAGATAATCCTGCACCTCAGCGGAAATCGTATCAACGGCAACTGCATTTAATGTATATTCCTTATAGACTAACCTCATTATCATTCATCTCCGCAAATTCCGATTTGTAAAGGTAATTATATCATAATTCTACATCAAAGAAAAGCTGACATTTCTGATTTCTCAAAAAACTCGGCTTTTTTATGCAGTTTTCAAAAAAGAAGAACCTCAACTACGCGTTTGCGTGTCGCGGTTCTCGACCGGTTAAAGTATTCATAACGCAAGCAACCGGCTTCGGAGAAAAAACCATAGATAAAAACAGAGCCTAACCCGGATCGGGTCAGGCCCTGCCTGTGGTGCCGGTGGCCGGACTCGAACCGGCACGGTATCGCTACCGGTGGATTTTGAGTCCACTACGTCTGCCAATTCCATCACACCGGCATATTTCGGTGAAAAACAAATCTCTCACCGAAACAGCAAAGCTATTATACAATATTCTCATTCTAAAATCAAGCATTATTTTTAGAAAAAATAAATTTTTTTATTCTACCGTAAAGCGATGGAAAATCTTCTTTCCTTTTTTAACAACGATGCCGTCTTTCAATTGATCCAAACCGATCTGACAGGACGGATCTGTAACTTTTTGGTCTGCGACGCTGACCCCACCCTGTTGTACCAAACGGCGGGCTTCCCCGTTGGAGGCGGCAAGTTCGCCACGAACCATTAAAGATAACAAGCCGATTTTTCCGTCGGTTAGATCGGCTGTCGAAAGAACGGTTTTGGGCATGTTCTCGCTGATCCCCGCACCGGAGAAGACAGCTCTGGAAGTTTCCTGTGCGCGAAGAGCTTCCTCCTCGCCATGCACCAATTTAGTCAATTCGTATGCCAGAATTTCTTTGGCGGTATTCAGTTGACTGCCTTCCCAATGATCCATTTTATCAATTTCTTCCAGCGGCAGGAAGGTCAGCATACGGATACATTTTAACACATCGGCATCTCCGACATTGCGCCAATACTGATAAAACTCATACGGAGAGGTCTTTTTCGGATCCAGCCAAACGGCTCCGCCGACCGTTTTCCCCATCTTCTTCCCCTCGGAATTGAGCAATAGCGTGATGGTCATTGCATAGGCGTCTTTGCCGAGTTTTTTCCGAATCAGCTCGGTGCCGCCCAACATATTCGACCATTGGTCATCCCCGCCGAACTGCATATTACAACCGTATTCCTGATACAGATGATAGAAATCATAGCTCTGCATGATCATATAGTTAAATTCTAAAAAGCTGAGCCCTTTTTCCATTCGCTGTTTATAGCACTCGGCGCGCAACATATTATTGACCGAGAAGCAGGCGCCGACCTCTCGTAAAAGGTCGATATAATTGAGTTTCAACAGCCAGTCGGCATTGTTCACCATCAACGCTTTGCCTTCGCCGAATTCAATGAATCGGCTCATTTGTTCTTTGAAGCAATCGCAGTTATGCTGTATCTGCTCGCTCGTCATCATGGAACGCATATCGGTTCTTCCCGACGGGTCGCCGACATGCCCCGTTCCGCCGCCGATTAAAGCAATCGGACGATTTCCTGCCATTTGCAAGCGTTTCATCAGGCAGAGCGCCATAAAGTGCCCGACATGCAGACTGTCCGCCGTCGGGTCAAAGCCGATATAAAACACAGCTTTACCGCTGTTGATCAGTTCTTTGATCTCATCCTCGTCGGTTACCTGCGCAATCAAACCGCGTGCAACCAATTCATCATAAATTGTCATTTTTCTTACTCCTGTCCAACAATTCCTTTGCGGAATTATATAAATTATCCGTTAGTTCCGCACCCGACATCAGCCGTGCAATTTCACCGATTCGTTCCTGTTCTCCAAGCACACGAACCGTTGTCGAAGCACGGTGGTCAACGGATGTTTTTTCAATGAAAAAATGCTCATCGGCAAAGGCGGCGATTTGCGGCAGATGCGTCACACAAAGCACCTGATGCGACCGTGCGACCACCCCGATCTGCCGTCCGACCTGCTGTGCGGCGTGACCGCTGATGCCGGCGTCGATCTCGTCAAAGATCAGGGTCGGCACCTCGTCTTTTTCCGCCAAAACACTTTTGACCGCTAACATCACGCGGGAAAGCTCTCCCCCTGAGGCAATTTTGGAAAGCGGGCGCACCGATTCGCCCTCATTTGCCGAAATCAAAAATTCTATTTCGTCACAACCGTTTTTAGAATATTTTCCCTTTTGTATAGAGACCTGAAACGCGACCTTTGGCATATCTAACGCCGCCAATACCGCGGTAACCTGTCTGGCAAAACGATCCGACGCCTTTTTGCGGGAAGCCGTAACTTTTTCTCCCAAAGCAATCAACCGTTCGGTCGATGCGTTGAGCTCTTCCGAAAGGCGCTCGACCTCTTCTTCCGAATAGCGCAATCCCGACAGTTCGGCTTCCGATTTTGCCAAAAATTCAAGCATTTCTTCTTCGGTATCCCCGTATTTTTTCATCAGTTTCCGAAGAAAATCAAGCCGGTTGCGCAAGGTTTCGGCGTCCATGTCGGCATACTCGCCGTTTTCAGTAAAATCCCGTATTTCTAAACAGGTATCTTCCATGATGGAAAAAACCTCCGCCAACCGTTCTGCCGTTTTATCATAAGAACGATCCGGCAAAGCCTGCAAGCTTGTTTTCGCCTTTTTGACCAGCTCCACCGCGCCGTCGTTTTCGTCATCGCCGTTCAGATAAAAATACGCGTCCTTTAGTAACCGCATCATTTTTTGATAGTTTTCGGCAATCGACAGTTGTTGCTTCAGTTTTTCGGTTTCGCCGATTTGGATATCGGCTTTTTTCAATTCCTCGATCTGATAGGACAGCAAATCCATCCGCCGTTGTTTTTCATCGTTGGATTGATCTAATTCCTTAATTCTTTTCCGCACGGTGGTGAGGTGATGAAATTCGTCCGAATACTGTTGCTTGATGCCGTCGTTTTCCGCCAGTTTATCAATATAGATCACATGATTTTTAGCGTCCAAAAGCCGCTGATTGTCATGTTGACCGTGCACATCCAGCAGTCTCTGCCCAACTTCCCGCAAAAACGACACCGTTGCCGGACGGTTATTAATGCGAATCAAACCGTTGCCGTTCTTTTGCAGCGTTCGGCTGATCAGCAGGTCGCCGTTTTCTTCCACACCGTAACCGTTTTCCGACAAAAGTGTAAGCAAATCGTTCGGCAGAGCGTCAAACACCGCCGAAACCACCACTTGATCGCATCCCGTGCGGATAATATCCTTTGACACCCGGTGACCGAGCACCGTATTGATTGCATCTATAATAATGGATTTTCCGGCGCCGGTTTCGCCGGTCAGCACAGAAAAATGTCCTTCAAACGAAATATCGGCTCGCTCGATAACAGCAATATTTTCTATATGAAGAAATTTTAGCATGATTCATCCCGCCGTCAAATCATTTTTTTTATTTCCTGCACCAATGCATCAGCATCCTTTTCGCTTCTCGTTACGACCAAAACGGTATCATCCCCCGCCAACGAGCCGAGCATTTGATCGTAATAGAGCGCGTCCACTGCCACACAGGTACTGGATGCCATCCCGACATAACACTTAATAACCACATTGTTCATTGCATAATCCACCGATTTGACCGACCTTTTGATCAATTCGCGGTAATGGGCAAAGGGCTGTTCGCCGTTTGCATTGTTACTGTCCGGGGCGATATAGCGGTAGTTTCCGCGGCGGTCGTGACCCTTGACCAACCGCAATTCCTTAATATCTCTTGAAATGGTGGATTGAGTCACCTCGAATCCGGCATCCTGCAACGCCGTCTGAAGATCTTCCTGCGTCAAAATAATTTGAGATTCGATCAACTCCAAAATTTTGATCTGTCGTTTATCCTTCATCGTTATACTCCCTGTTCTAAAAACTTTTCGGAAAGCGTTTGATAAAATGAACGGTCATTCAACCGGATCAGTTGCACCGACTGCGCCGATTTCCTGATCCGGACAGTAGTATACGGCCGAATCCCGACCGCTTTTTTGCCGTCTACCGTCAAATAAATATCCACCCGCTTTTTAGAAAAAGCTTTCAAGGTAACCGTTCGATTGGCTGAAAGTAAAATCGGTTTTGCCGAAAGCGCATGGGAACAAATCGGCGTTAAGCATATATTTTCACATTCCGGATCAATGATCGGTCCGCCTGCCGACATCGAATAGGCTGTCGATCCGGTGGGCGTGGAAACAATCAATCCATCAGCACGGTAACGAATGCTGTCCCCCTGTACCGACGCCGAAATATCAATAATGCGGGAAATAAATCCGCCGGTGATCACAGCGTCATTTAACGCCTGATAGGCGGCAATCGTTTTGCCGTTTTCTTCGATTTCAATATCCAACATCATCCGTTTTTCAACGGTATAATCCTTCGTCTTCAATTTAGAGAGAAGGCGGTATTCGTTTTGCTCCAAATTTGCCAAATAACCCATTCTGCCGGCATTGATCCCCAGAATCGGTTTGCCGTACTGTGCGGCACGCTTGGCGTAACGGATAATCGTTCCGTCGCCGCCGATCGTCACAAAGACATCGGCTATGCGAAACAGTTCTTCCTCGGGTGCATGACGGTATTTTGCACAACAGATCCGATCAGGCAAAAAGGCTTCGATCCCCTCCTGCAAGAAAAAATCCCCGATTTTTTCCACCGTATTGGCCGAGCCGCGTTTATCCAAATTCGGCAAGACAACAACTGTCAAAACCATTCCCTCCTTCCGGCATTTTACGCTTTTTCAAAAGCGAGATAAGACTTTGACACGACCTCTTCCGGAGACTCTTCGGTTTTCTTCTCCGGCGTATCGCTTTTTTCTAAATAGCAAAGATATTCGATATTTCCCTCCGGCCCTTTCACCGGCGAAAAATCAAGACCCAATAATGAAAAACGGCTTTCCAATGCCAATGTGCAGATTTTTTTGACCACCGCCACATGCACCGAGCGATCCCGTACCACGCCCTTTTTCCCGACATTTTCCCTGCCGGCTTCAAACTGCGGCTTGATCAAGCAAACCGCCTGACCGCCGTCTCGCAACAGATTCCTCATCACCGGAAGAATATGTGAAAGCGAGATAAACGAAACATCCACCGAGGCGAAATCCAATAATTCCGGCACCTGTTCCGCCGTTACATAGCGGAAATTGGTGCGCTCTAAATTGACGACGCGTTCATCGGTGCGCAATTTCCACGCCAGCTGTCCGTAGCCGACATCAATCGCATAAACCTTTTTCGCCCCGTTTTGTAACATACAATCCGTGAACCCGCCGGTCGAGGCGCCGATATCCGCACAAATACAGTCTTTCAGCTCCAAGCCGAAGCTCTGCACGGCTTTTTCCAGTTTCAAGCCGCCGCGGCTGACATACCGAAGCGTTTCTCCGCGCACTTCGATTTTATCCTCCGGTTTCACATTTACGCCGGCTTTATCCGATTTTTGATTGTTTACATAAACGATCCCGGACATGATCAGCGCTTTGGCTTTTTCGCGGCTTTCGGCGAATCCCAAGGTCACCAATGCCGCGTCCAACCGTTGTTTATCTGTCATACTTCCTCCGTCACGGCGTCCTTTGTCAACCGAAGCACCATTCCGTCGGCATCCAGTCCATAATGCCGGAGTGCCGAAGAAACCGTTGCTTGCGCGACAAATTTATTTTCAATTGCATGAATGAAATACCGACCTTGATAGCCGCTGTCGGCAAGCAGTCCAGCCAAATGCTCGGCAATACCGCCGCTGCGGATCCCCTCTTCAAAGAAGTCGATCCGCTCGTATTTTTTGAGTTTTTCTATCGTTTGCAAATCCAAAGGGTAAATCTTATTGAGCTTATAAAGATCGGTATTCCCGACCGCTTTGACCGCTTGTTTCGCGTGCCAAAAAATCCTGCCGTAGGTAACGACCGCGTTTTTTCCGCCATGTAATTCGGTCGAAACATCCTGCCGAAAATCAAAATCTGCCGCTTCTCCCACGCAACCGCGCGGATAGCGGATCGCGCACAAGCTGTCATTCCCTGCCGTTTCCTCAATGCGATATTCCAATTCCTCGTAACAAGCAGGTGAATAGATTTCCATTCCGGGGACAGAAGATAAAAAAGCCGCGTCAAAAACGCCCTGATGGCTCTCGCCGTCCTCGCCGACAATGCCGGCGCGATCGACCAACAACTTGAGGGGAAGATGTTCAATCGCGGCGTCATGAATGATTTGATCATAGCCGCGCTGCAAAAAGCTGGAATAAACCACAAAGAACGGTTTCATGCCGCCCTTTGCCAATCCCGCGCCGAAAGTCACGGCATACTGTTCGGCAATGCCCACATCGAAAAAGCGGTTTTTAAAGCGGGAAGAGAAATCCAGCAATCCCGTTCCGGTGGTCATCGCCGCCGTTATGGCGCAAATCTTATCATCCTTTTCCGCCAAGCGACAAAGTGTTTTCCCGGCAACATCCGAAAAGTTTTTCTTGCCCGAATCGGAGGCGCCTAATTCAATATCAAAGGGTGATACGCCGTGATAACTGCGCGGACTGTTTTCGGCATAGGCGTACCCCTTCCCTTTGGTGGTAATCACATGAATGACCGACGGTCGCGTGTAGCCTTGTGCGATTTTAAAAAGCGATTCCATCGCCGCGATATCATGGCCGTTGACCGGACCGAGATAATTATATCCCAATCCCATAAAAACATTATTACGATAGACTAAACCGCGGAAATAATCCTTGATTTTTGCCAAGCCCTCATTGAGTGCGCCGCCAATCCACGGAATCCGCAAAACAAAACGGTTGACCGCAAACTTCAGATGATGATAATGCGGACGGTTTCTCAACCGGGTAAAAGCCCTGGACCATGTGCCGACATTGCGCGAAATCGACATTTTGTTATCGTTCAAAACGATAATAAAGTTACTTCGTCCATTCCCGACATTGTTCAACGCTTCATACGCCAAGCCGCCGGTCATGGCGCCGTCTCCGATCACCGCAACAGCCGTTCCCGCTTCCCCGCGCATGCGTTTAGCGCGGTAAATACCGTAAGCCGCCGCAATCGAGTTGCTGGAATGTCCGGTCACAAAGGGGTCATGTTCACTTTCCTGCGGCCGCATAAACCCGGACAAGCCGCCCTCTGTCCGCAGGGTGGAAAACCGGTCAAAACGACCGGTCAGTAATTTATGTGCATAAGATTGATGCCCTACATCAAATAGAATAGCATCTTTGGGAGAAGAAAATGCACGGTGTAACGCTACCGTCAATTCCACCGCTCCCAAACTGGAAGCCAAATGTCCGCCGTTTTTGGATACTGTTTCGGTAATGCAGTCCCGAATCTCGGTACATAATTCGGACAACTGGGTTTCATCTAATTTTTTTACATCATCCGGAGAATGGATGTCACAAAGAATATGTTGATCCAAAATTTCCTCATCCTTTTAACGGTTGCGCAAAAGTAAGTAATCGGTTAATTCGGTCAAGGTTTCGGTATTGCCCGGGAAGCTCCCCAGCGCCGCCAAAGCCTTTTGTGTATATTCTGCCGCCATTTCACGGCAACGGTCTAAACCGCACAGCGACAAAATAGTATGTTTACCGTTTTGAGCGTCACTACCGACAGGTTTTCCTAAAATGCTTTCGTCCCCTTCGGCATCCAAAATATCATCCACCAACTGAAATGCCAGTCCTAAATTCTCACCGTATGTTTCTGCCGCGAGAATATCGGTCTCCTCGGCGCCTGCCAAAACGGCGCCGATCGCCGCCGAAGCGCGCAATAACGCACCGGTTTTCAAGCGATAGGTTTCGAGTAACATTTCGACCGTCGGTTCTCTTTCCTCGTTTTCCAAGTCGATCACCTGACCGCCGATCATCCCGGCGGCGCCGGCGGCACCCGCTAAAATGCCGGTAGCGCGAACAATCAACTCCTGACGGATCCCCAAGGTCTTGGCGGCAACACCGAACGCCTCGGTCAACAAGGTGTCCCCTGCCAAAAGCGCCGTTGCTTCGCCGAATTTTTTGTGGCAGGAGGGTTTTCCGCGCCGTAAATCATCGTTATCCATGCAGGGTAAATCATCGTGGATCAGGGAATAGGTATGAATCATTTCCATTGCCGCCGCAAAGTTATAGGCGCAATCATCTTCCCCGCCGCACAGTTTATAAAACTCTAACAGTAAAACGGGACGAATCCGCTTGCCGCCGTTCAGCAGGCTGTATCTTGCCGCATGCAGTACATTGTCATACAGTTGACCGCTTTCGGGCAGTAAAATATCCAACCTCGCATCCAATTTGGTCGCGTATTCTTTCAACAACAGATCAAGCATCGCCCGTTTCCTCCTCAACCTGTGTCAATGAAACAATTTTCTGCTTGGCGGTTTCCAACTGTTTGGTGCAACCGGCCGACAGTTTCATCCCCTCTTCAAACAGGGCAATGGATTCTTCCAAGGAACATTCCCCGCTCTCCAAACGGGCAACAATGGATTCCAATGCCGTTATGTTCTCTTCAAAGTTGCTTTTTTTCCCCATCGGTCACACTTCCTTTATTGTTTGTGTTGCCGTTACGGTACAATCGGCAATGCCGTCTTGAAAACGGACGGCAAGACGATCTCCCGTCTTGATATTTTCAATACTTTTTACTGTGCTGCCGTCTTTTTGCGCAACGGCATAGCCACGGGTCAATACTTTTAAGGGACTCATCGCATCCAAACGGTTCAGGGCGTCATGCCATTGGGTTTCTGCTTGACGAAGACGGTCTTTTGCCGCCGTTGTCAACAATTCGGTCAGATGATCCACCGCCATCATGCGCTGTAAAACAATTTCTTCGGGATGTTTCAATACCGCGGAAGACTGTACCGCCGCAAGTCGGGCGGCATCCACACGGCAACGGTTTTCCAAAACAGCCAGCATTGTCTTGCGTTGCTTTTGAAGATTTTTCAGCAACTGTTCCCCATTCGGAAAAATAAGTTCCGCCGCCGCCGAAGGCGTTGGCGCACGCAGATCCGCCACAAAATCGCTGATCGAAAAATCGGTTTCATGTCCGACTGCCGAGACGGTCGGCACCGGCGATTCGTAAATCTTTCGTGCCAACCGTTCATCATTATAGGCGGACAAATCCTCCGCCGATCCGCCGCCGCGCCCAATCAAAATCACATCGCAACAGTTCAACGCATACAAACGGTCTAAGGTTCGAATCATTTCCGGCACCGCATTAACGCCCTGCACCGCAACACCGCAAAGGAGAATCCGGCAAAGCGGAAAACGCCGCGACGAAATATTTAAAATATCCTGTACAGCGGCACCGGTTTCAGAGGTCACCACCGCCACTGTTTGTGGGAAAGCCGGTAACGGCCGTTTATTTTGCGCGTCAAAAAGTCCTTCGGCTTGCAGTCGTCTTTTGGTTTGCTCAAAGGCGGCTGCCAAATCACCGACGCCGTCTTCGGTCAACTGTTCGGCATAAAGCTGATACTGTCCGTCCCGCTCGTAAACCGAAATACGACCATGAATGACCACCCGCATGCCGTCTTCTACTGAAATTTTCACGCGTGCGGCATAGGAACGAAACATCACACATCGAATGGCGGCGTCGCCGTCTTTCAGCGTAAAATACCAGTGACCGCTGGCAAAATGATTTTTAAAGTTGGAAATTTCTCCCGTCACAGTGATATTCGACAGTCGCGGATCCCCCTCCAAAAGGGATTTCACATACAGATTAAGCTGACGGACCGAAACCGCACCGATCATAATTCCGAATGTGCTTTGGATTTCACAATGGAACCCAAAATACCGTTCACAAAAGAGCCATCCTCTTGGGTAGCATATTTTTTGCAGAGTTCAACCGCCTCATTGGCTGAGACCGAATCCGGAATACTGTCAACATACAGAATTTCATAGGTTGCCAGACGCAATACTGCCAGCGCCGTTTTGGAAATACGGTTGATTTTCCAACCAACCGCCTTATCGGTAATCAATTGGTCAATGGCTTCCTGCTGACGGCAAATGCCGTAAAATGTCTCTTCCACATAATCGTCAGGCAGCAAGTCCCGCACTTCAATCGCAAGTTTTAAAATATCTTCCGGAGAATCTTTACTGAATATCTTTTCAAAGGTCAAAAAAAAGACTTCTTCGCGTGCTTCTTTTCTGGTCATAGCGCACCTGCTTTCATAATTATGCAATATATATTATACCCCATTCTCTGCGTTTTTTCAAGCATCAATGCATATTTTTGCAAAAAAAATATGCAAAATTTTGGGAATCGGTTGACGAAATGATTTTGCAATGATATACTGATTTTGTCAGTTTATCAACCAGTTTGGAGGAATTGTAATGAATCAGGACAGAACCGGTTACATCTCACCGCTTTCCACGCGGTATGCAAGCCGTGAAATGCAGTTTATTTTTTCGCAGGAATATAAATTTCGCACTTGGCGAAAGCTTTGGATCGCTTTGGCGAAAGCTGAAAAAGAATTGGGGCTCGACATTACCGACGAACAAATTGCCGAATTGGAAGCTCATCGCGACGATATCAATTATGAGGTCGCCGAGGCGCGCGAAAAGCAGGTACGGCACGATGTTATGAGCCATGTCTATGCATACGGTCAACAATGTCCTACCGCCGCCCCGATCATTCATTTGGGTGCAACCAGTTGTTATGTCGGGGATAACACCGATATTATTATTTTGCGAGAAGCTTCTCGCCTGATCCTCAAAAAAGCGGCGCAGGTTTTAAAGAATCTTGCCGGTTTCGCCGAAAAATACAAAGCGCTTCCCTGTCTTGCCTATACGCATCTTCAACCGGCACAGTTGACCACCGTCGGCAAACGCGCCACCCTTTGGATGAACGAATTATGCATGGATATGGAAAATCTTTCCGCTCAAGCCGAACGACTGGCTCTGCTCGGTTCCAAAGGCACCACCGGCACCCAGGCAAGTTTTATGGAATTGTTTGAGGGCGACGAACAAAAAATCGACCGCTTGGAACAACTGATTGCCGAGGATATGGGCTTTACCGCCTGTGTTCCCGTTTCAGGTCAAACCTATTCGCGCAAGATCGACTATTTTATTTTAAGCGCTCTTTCAGGCATAGCGCAAAGTGCCTGCAAATTCTCTAACGATCTTCGTCTGTTGCAATCCTTTGAAGAAATGGAAGAACCGTTCGGCAAGTCGCAAATCGGATCCTCCGCCATGCCTTATAAGCGCAATCCCATGCGCAGTGAACGCATCACCTCTCTGTCGCGCTATGTCATGTGTGATACCCTCAACCCCGCCTTTACCGCCGGTACACAGTGGTTTGAGCGTACCCTGGACGACAGTGCCAATAAGCGTATTGCCGTTGCCGAGGCTTTTTTGGCGATGGACGCAATTCTCAACATCTATATCAATGTCACTTCCGATTTGGTGGTTTATGAGCAGGTCATCAACCGCCGTGTGATGGAAAAATTACCCTTTATGGCAACCGAAAATATTATGATGGAATCGGTCAAGCGCGGCGGAAACCGCCAGGAATTGCACGAAATCATCCGCGTCTATTCCCACGAAGCCACCCGCAAAGTAAAAATGGAGGGCAAGCCCAACGATTTGACCGAACGCTTAGCCACCGATGAACGGATTCCTCTCTCCCGCGAAGAAATCGAACAAGAATTATCCCCCGCCAAATTTATCGGCCGCAGTGTGTCACAAGTGGAATCCTTCTTAAAAAATGTCGCTCAACCGCTATTGGATCGCTTCTATACCGAATCGGTCGAGGGGATCTTATCGGTCTGACCGCATGCATCAATTACATTGGTCGATCTTGTTTATATATTTTGATTTACCATAATTAATAATACGCATACCAAACATCTGTCATGTAAAGTGCATATACAGCAAGGGCTGCCTCACTTCTTTCGTGAGGCAGCCCTTTTGTTTCTATTGGGGTATATTAGCCGTTACCAAAGACATCTGACAAACCGCCGATACCGGTGTTCCAACCTGATTCGTTATTGTCACCACCGTTGATCAAACCACCCAAACCGCCGCCCGATGTGGTAATAATATCTTCGGTCATCTCAATAATTTCCATGGTTGCTTTTTCAAATTGTTTTGCCATACTTTTTTATCCTCCGATATAATCGTTTAAGACAAATTCCAAGGAGTTGCCCTTGATAATTCCACCGCCGACTAATTCAACATAAGGACGAATGGTAATCTTTTCACCGTAAAGTTCGCTGCCGACATTTGCGGTGGTCAGGATAAAGTAATCTGCGCCATACTGCGATGCCGTAATCTTTCCGGCTGTCTCATCCATAAAGGAGGTATAAACCGTGGGGGTGGAAATCTTTTGTTCATAACCCATGATTTCCATGATAAAGCCGACCGATTCATAATCTGCCAAATCGCTGTCCAACATTGAAATAAACCGTAAATCACAGGAGTCCGCATTCGGCTTCAACTGTACAGCTGTTTGCAGATACTTCATGATGACCGTTGTTTTGGCTTCAACATTCTGAATTGCTTCTTCGGTCAGACCGCAGACGGTGCAAGAACCGTTTTCGATCTGGTGTCCGGTTGCCGGCTCTCCACTCGGCATGACATAGTGATCGCCGCAATAAGAACAGGTATATTCGTCATAACCATCCTCTGTACAGGTCGGTGCATGGGTTGTTTTTTGATAATTATGCGGGATCATGTCCGTATAGTCTTTTTTATACTCATCGTGGCATATTGTGCAACGGCAAAGTGTATAACCTTGCGAAATGCAGGTCGGCGCAACTACGGTTTCTTCGTATTGATGCACCTCTTTCACAGCCATGATATTATCAATACGGACAAGTCCGTCATCCACGGTGGTATCTACCGGACCGTCGGTCGTCGCAAAGTAGAACGATGTAACCGCGCTCTTATCAAATGTGCCCACCGGTGTATTCGGATTGTCAATCACAACACTGAAATGTATCCACTCCGGATTTGTCGTGCTGACCGTTGCAGTCATGCGTGACAGCCGGAATACATTGTAATCTGTTGTCGAGGAAGATAATTTTAAGAGTAATTGGTTATTGCCATTCGTACCGTAAGCAGCTTGAATCTGTTCCCACATGGTGCCTTCGCGTCCGTTGTTTTTGTTGGTATGGAAACGAACATCCCATTCGAGATACCGATAATCAGTCAAATCAACTGCGGTCGGGAAGGTATAGGTTACGGTACGGAAAGCGCCGTAATTAACATTGCATCCAATAGCGGAATTAGTGTCAAAGCCACTGTTATAGCCATTGGCGTTTACATTCAAGGCTTCACCGCCACCGGTTTTTACCCATCCGTCGGTGGTGGAACAATCGCAGAGAAGCTTTGCCAACGCATCGGGATCCGGCTCCGGCTCGGGTTCGGGTGTTTCTTCCTTGATCGCCATGATATTGTCAAGGCGAATAACGCCGTCATTTACGCCAGAATTTACAGCGCCCTCTACCGTTGCAAAATAGAAATTCTTCATCGCAGAAAGGTCAAAAGATCCTACCGTGCTGGTTGGATGATCCAGCACTACCTGGAAATGCACCCATTCCGAATTGGTCGCGCTGACAACCGCATTCATCTCAGAAAGCGAGAAAGTAGCATAATCATTGTCCGAAGAAAATACTCTCAATACCAGAGTATTGTTGCCATTCGTACCGTAAGCAGCTTGAATCTGTTCCCACATAGTGCCTTCACCATGTGAAGCGCTGGTATAAAAACGAACATCCCATTCGAGATACTTATAGTCGGTCAAATCAACCGCAGTCGGGAAAGTATAGGTCGCCGTACGGAAAGCGCCGCCATTAACCGCACATCCAATTGCGGAATTGGTGTCGAAGCCACTATTATAGCCACTGGCATTTACATTCAACGCATTGCCGGTCGTTTTTACCCATCCGTCGGTGGTGGAACAATCGCAAAGAAGTTTTGTCAACGCATCAGGATCCGGCTCCGGTTCGGGATCGGGTTCTGGATCCGGTTCAACGGCAACATCTTTCGTGGCAACGATGTTATCAATTGCAATAAAACCGTTGTCTACTGCTGTATTAGCAGCACCGTCAGTTGTCGAGAAATAAAATGCCGTAAAGGCGGATGGATCAAAATTTCTCGCAGTATTCGGCTGATCCATCTTGACCTTGAAGTGCACCCACTCCGAATCCACCACAGTAATGGTCATGGTTGACTTACGGAAGATATTACATTTATTATCCCCGGTCGAGCTAATCTTTAAATACATTGCATTCTGACCATTGTCCACATATGAAGCAAGAATCTGCTCCCACATGGTTCCAGCAAGTCCATTACTTTTAGACGAATGAAAACGGACATCCCATTCTAAATAAGTATAGCCGCTCAAATCCATCGGAGAAGATGGTGCAAAAGTGATTGTCCTGAACGCACCGTATGAAACATTAGATGCAACAGAATTTGAGCTGTCCAGACCATCCGTTCTAAGAAGCATGTCTTTCATGCCGTTGCCGCCGGTTTTGGTCCAACCGGTGAGGGTATCACAATCGCTGATGACCAACCTGTTTGTTGTGGTTTCTGCAGTAACCGGAACCACAAAAAGGGTCATCAATATAGCAAAAGTGAGCACCAATGCCAATATTTTTTTCATAGTTTTCATTCCTTTCATTATTTTAACATTAAAAATCGTGCGCAAGAATACATCGTTTGATTGTTATAATACAAATTTTTAAAATATATATTATAACAACCAAACAATCAATCAACTATGCATTTGAATTGTACAACAATTTTACTAATAAGTCAAGACAATTGTGAAATAATTTTTAATAAACAACCCATTAGATGCATAAAATTTATATTTTTATTTGTATTATTTAAAAGCATGTTCTACTTAACGAAAAAGGCTCCCTCACAACCGTGAGAAAGCCTTTCTCTTATAGTTTCAATAAAAGTTGTCGGAAGAAAATCAAATCTTCTGCATTCAACATACTGCCGGGCAATATTGCTTTCTTTTTCAGCGCAATCAAATCACAAACATCGGTTTTACCGTTTTTATTGATATCGGTATTCTCAAACGAATAATCGACATCCGCAACTGTACTAACCTTGGAAAGCGATTGCCCATACCGTGAAAAAATATCCTGTCCGCTTGCAGCTGTATTTCCGGAAAATGTCGATTGATAGACATAAACTTTTGATGTAAAGTCGCCGTAAATCGCTCCGCCGCGTGTATCTTGTTTTGCCAAAACAAAATTCCGAACCGTAACACCTTCCAGGCTTAATTCCGCGCCGGACTTAACTTCTGAAAATCCGCCGCAGGAAGCCGTTCTCTGTATTCCGTTTCCGTCAAAAATCAAATCTTTGAGGAACAATTTTGCGCCGTTTTCCAAGATAATGGCGGATGAAGATCCGTAACAGGATACGGTATGAACCGTTTCCACGACCGTATCGACAAAATTCGCTCGTCCCCACACCGTGTAGGTACTGCCGCTTTTGACACGGCGCACCCCACTGGAAATGGTTAGACGAGTATTCTCGGGGATCACAATCGTTTCGTTGATCGAAACAGGTTCAAAGATTTCAATAGTATCACCGTTTTTTGCATGTTGCAATGCTTCAGAAAGAGATCCGTAAAGGGTAACCGATTGAACGATTCCCGAAACCGAAACAAGCTGAACCTTAAAATCTTCCGTATTCACACCAATTGCAGCACAGCTATACCACGGAAGCATCATAATCCACACTGCAAAAAGAATGATTAAGAATTTTTTCATCCGTTTCCAAAAACATCGGACAAACCGCCGATACCGGTGTTCCACCCGGATTCGTTATTGTCGCCGCCATTGATTAAGCCGCCGAGTCCGCCACCCGAGGTGGTGATAATATCATCCGGCAACTCAAAAAATTCGATTGTTGCTCTTTCAAATTTTTTTGCCATGTTTCTTATCCTCCGATATAATCGCTTAAAACGAATTGTAAAGGTCTGCCCTTAATAATGCCGCCGCCGACTAATTCCGCAAACGGACGAACAGTGATTTTTTCTCCGTACAGATCACTACCGACATTCGTGGTAGTCAAGATAAAGTAGTCTGCACCATACTGCGAAGCGGTAACTTTTCCGGCAGTCTCATCCATAAAGGAGGTATAAACTGTCGGCGTGGAGATCTTTTGCTCGTAACCCATCATTTCCATGATAAAGCCAACCGACTCATAATCCGCCAAATTGCTGTCCAACATCGAGATATAACGCAAGTCGCAGGAGTCATCGTTCTGCTTTAACTGTACCGCTGTTTGAAGATATTTCATAATCACTGCGGATTTTGCCGCAACATTTTGAATAACTTCTTCGGTCAGACCGCAGACCGAACAAACACCGTTCTCAATTTGGTGTCCGGTTGCCGGTTCTCCGCTCGGCACGATATAATGATCGCCGCAGCAAGAACAGGTATATTCTGCATAGCCTTCTTCGGTACAAGTAGCAGGATGCACCGTTTTGACATAATCGTGCGGATGATTAAAGGTCATAGAAACTAATCCGTTGATACGCTGTGTCCATACATCCTGTACGGGTGTAAAGTTGGTAAATTCAACACGGATCACATCGCCGGTCTTTAAATCAATGTTTTGTAAAAACGGCACTGCAATCTTTTCATTTTGCGCATTCTTGGTCCCGAAAACAGCAAAGCCGTTACGCTTTTCAGCAGAACTATCACCATTCCAAATCACACGGTCATTCTTGGTAATGCGTATACCGAAATCCACCTGTGTTGATGTATCATATTGTGAGAAATAGTTCACTTCATCCCATGCAATCGCTAAGTCCTGATTAGTTCGACCCAATGTGTAGATGCCGTCATACGGTGCGGTAAAAGCATATGCCGCGTCAATGCACCAGCCGTCATCATCACCGCCCCAAGCACTGTTAGTCGGAGTAATGCGAGCTAAATGATATCTGCCATCTGCCGGCATAGTCTCGGGCGCATAATAGCAATAACCCGGATAATTACCCCATGCGTGTTCTCCGTTATAAACATAAGTATAACCGTTGTCACGAGCAAAGCTACTGCCTGCCGAAGCCCAGCCGGCTCCTAATGCCTTGGTCTGTACCGACCACGGAGAAGAAGTGATAACATCAGTACCAGCTATACGGCACGCTTCAACTTCATCAAAGAAATCATAGACATCATACTCAATCGGGAATGTCCGAACCAATTCCATGGACGGTGTACCGGAAATCCGTTGTGCCCACGGATTACTGTCACAGGGTGTAAAAACAGTAAACTCTACACGAAGCTCATCGCCTGCATTCATCGCAATACCGGTTATATCTGGAATTGCAATGGTGGATTGTTGTGCAGTTTTGTTACCGAAAACGGCATAGCCGTCGCGTTTTTCAGTATCGCTATCGCCATCCCAAATGGTATAGCCATTCTTGGTAATGCGAACACCAAAATCCAATGCTTCATCCTGATTATACTGTGAGAAATAATTGGCAGAATCCCATGAAATCACTAAATCTTGATTACCTTTGCCCAAATGATAAAAACCGTTACTCGGTGCTGTAAAGACATAGGCTGCATTGATCGACCAATCCGGTGAATTTGCGCTGTTAGTCGGCGTGATCAAATTGAGCATATAGCGATCGTTGCGATTAGACGGGTAATAGAAGGAAACACCCGGATAACTTCCCCAACTCTTTGCAGCATCGAAAAGGTAGGTCCAGTTTCCATCACGGCTGAAGGAAGTTCCAACCGATGCCCATGTGCCGCCTGCGGGCTGAACTTGTACGCTCCAGGGAGAAGCAGAAGAGATTTGTCCTCCCGAAACACGAGCGGCTTCCACATCAGCAAAGTAATCATATAAATCAAAATAATTTGAAG
The DNA here is from genome assembly GCA_017524165.1 of Clostridia bacterium. Classification (GTDB taxonomy): domain Bacteria; phylum Bacillota; class Clostridia; order Oscillospirales; family Acutalibacteraceae; genus UBA737. Next base: position 24,309 of record JAFWUH010000004.1, read on the forward strand.
AATTTTCCGGTTCATTCGGTTCATCTGAAATAGCAGTCAATTGAATTTCCGGCATACCGGAGATCCGCTGCGCCCACGGACTGCTATCACAGGGTGTAAAAACGGTAAACTCTACGCGAAGCTCATCACCTGCATTCATCGCAATATCAGTGATATCCGGTACTGCAACAACGCTTTGCTGTGCGGTTTTACTACCGAAAACTGCAAAACCATCGCGTTTTTCAACAGAACTATCACCGTTCCAAATGGTGCTGCCGTTCTTGGTAACGCGAACGCCGAAATCCAATGCTTCAGATTTATCATACTGCGAAAAATTATTGGCAGCATCCCAAGAAATAGCTGCATCTTGATTTCCTTTTCCAAACTGATATGTACCACTATAAGGCGCAGTAAAAGTATACGCCGTATTGATAAACCATTCAGTCGAATTAGCACTATTCGTCGGTGCGATCAAATTAAGCATGTACCGACCGGAAAGGGATGCCGGATAATGGAAAGAAACACCGGGATAGTTTCCCCAATGCTTTTCGGCATCGAAAAGGTAGGTCCAATTTCCATCACGGCTGAAGGAAGTTCCAACCGATGCCCATGTTCCGCCTGCAGGCTGAACTTGTACGCTCCAGGGAGAAGCAGAAGAGATTTGTCCTCCCGATGCACGGGCAGATTCCACATCAGCAAAGTAATCATACAACTGATACCGAACCGGTAACGAAATATCATCGTTCGCCGAAGTTGCGATGCCGGAAATAAACATTGATTGCAGAATTAGCACAAAAACAATGAATCCAATTCCGAGTTTGCGAAAATGTCTCATAGTATTCCTCCTGAAAATTAAAAATTTTTAAAGTTTTTACTTTAATTGTCAAAAGTTAAGGCAAAAAACACAAAAAACCTTATTTATGTTCAAAATAATTGTACCATATCCTAAAAAAAAAGTCAAGCGCAACCCTTTTAAAAAAGAGGTTAAAATTTTTCGATTTTTTATTTTTCCCATCAAAAAAATTTGCTACTTTTATCAAAAAAAAAGAGGGCTTTGGAGCCCTCTTCTCTGTTGTATCAATTTAAGCCGAGACTAACCGAGATCGCATGGTCAACACGGTTCATTTCGTTATTATCCAGGGTGCCCATCTTTTCCCGCAAACGGCGTTTGTCAATGGTACGCACCTGTTCCAACAAAATAATGGAATCTTTCGCGAGACAACCGCCCTCAGCTGAGACTTTAATGTGCGTAGGCAGATCTGTTTTATCTCGTTGACTGGTGATGGCGGCGGCAATAACGGTCGGACTGTATCGGTTTCCGACATCATTTTGTACGATCAAAACTGGACGGATACCGCCTTGTTCCGATCCGACCACCGGGCTAAGATCCGCATAATATATTTCTCCGCGCTTAATATTCATGCTTCTTTCACACTCCGAAACTGTTCTGTCTATAGCATGACCGAATCTTTCCTGTTTTAATCAAAAGAAGTCAAATTTCTTCTCTATTATTTTATGAAGCATGATTATTTTGTTGCAAAAAAAACGCTTGACCGGTTTAAAACAGCGGTCAAGCGTTTTCCGTTTTAAGAAGCGAAAGCGAAGTAAAGCAGGACAATGACGCCCAAAATGATTCGGTAATATCCAAAAATTTGAAAATCATGTTTTTTGATATACGAAACCAGGAATTTAATCGCAAAGACAGAAACCAAAAACGCCACGACCGTACCGACGATTAAGACTGCCATCTCGTGCGGTGTAACGGTATTGCCGTGGGCAAAAAACATTAACAGTTTAATCCCGCTGCCGCCGATCATTGCCGGAATAGAAAGGAAGAACGAAAACTCTGCCGCGACTAGACGGGAGGTTCCCAGCATCACCGCGCCCAAAATGGTTGATCCGCTTCGCGAAGTACCCGGCACCAACGCCAGGCATTGGATCACCCCGATCCAAAATGCTAACGGAAAAGAAATCGCCTCTACACTTTTCACCTTTACTTTATGTTCCCTTCGCTCGATCACAATGAACAAAATACCGTAAACGATCAACGCACTCGCAACAATATAGGCGCGCAGGTCGCCGACCAGCATCGCGTCCAGTTGATCATCGAACAGGATACCCAGCACCGCCGCAGGCAGGGATGCCAAGGCAATTTTCAGCCACAAAATGATGCGGTCCATATAAATATAATCGTTACAAAACGATTGTATCCCGTTGACCGGTTTTCCGTTTTTTGCGGTAAAAAAAGGTTTTGCCGCTGTACTTTTGAGATGGAACGGCCAAATTTTGTTCCAAAACAGCAGAACAACTGCCAATATGGCACCGAGTTGAATCACCACCAAGAACAGTTCTTTAAAGGCGTCGCTGATATCCAGGCGGATAAACTCATCCAACAAAATCATGTGCCCGGTACTGCTGATCGGCAGCCATTCGGTCAGTCCCTCAACAATACCAAGTAAAACGGTCTTTAAAATATCCAACATAAAAAATCCTCCAAATGCTATTTGACCGTTTTCTTTTCCATTAATTCTTTATAAAGCCGAATATACTTATTGGCGGAGACCGACCAACTGTTATCGCAATTCATTGCGCGTTTTTGCAGGATCTCCCAACCATCCCGATTGGCATACCCCATCAAGGAGCGCCAAATGGTAAACGCCATATCGTTAGCGTCATAATTGGCAAAGGTAAACCCGTTACCGGTACCGTCCTGACTGTCCGAAATAGTATCATTCAATCCGCCGGTTTCACGAACAATCGGAATCGTCCCGTAACGCAAGGCAACCATTTGCGCTAAACCGCACGGTTCGCTCTTGCTCGGCATCAAAAAGATATCGGCACCGGCATAGATGCGATGCGCCAACTGTGGCACAAAGCCAAGCTTCAAGCCGACCTTTTCGGGATACTTCTCCGCCATCTGATGGAAGAAGTTTTCAAATTCCCAGTCCCCGGAACCCAAAATGACAAACTGCAAGTCTGCGTCCATCAATTTTTCAAACACACTTTTGACCAAATCAATGCCCTTATGCGCTACCAATCGCGTCACCATACCGAAAACCGGCACATCGCGTTGAGGCAATCCCATTTCTTTTTGGAGTTCTTTTTTATTGAAAGCTTTTCCCGACAGACTCTCCGCCGAATAATTCATATAAATCAGCGGATCGGTTTCCGGATTGTAGACTTCGTAATCAATCCCGTTGACAATACCGACCGTTTTCTCTTGGAACTTTGCCAAAACCGGATCCAATCCGTGGGAATAGTACGGATCCAGAATTTCGCGCGCATAGGACGGTGAAACGGTCGTTACCCTATCGGCACATTCAATGGCACCCTTCATGAGATTGGCGCAACCGCCATATTCTATGATATGTTCTTCGCCCTCTTTCAGACCGAACACATCGCTATACAGATCCATTCCGTATATGCCCTGATACTGGATATTGTGAATGGTAAAGACCGTCTTGATCTTTGCATACCGCTCGTCAAAGCGATAAAACTCACGCAGGAAAACCGGCACCAAGGCGGTCTGCCAATCGTTGCAGTGGATCACATCGGGAATAAAATTGATATGCGGTAAGATCTCCAACACCGCACGGGAGAAGAAGGCAAACCGTTCCGCATCATCATAGTGCCCATAAAGGCCTTCCCGCTTAAAATAATACTGATTATCAATTAAGTAATAAATCACACCGCCGATATGTGCTTCAAAAACGCCGCAATATTGCCGCCGCCATGCAACCGGAACGGTGATATGGCAGACAAAGGTCATTTCGGAACGCAACTGTTCCGGTACACTTTCATAAAGCGGTAAGACGACGCGACAGCCGACCAACCGACGGCGCAGAGCTTTTGGCAAAGCCCCCGCGACATCCGCCAGTCCGCCTGACATAGCAAAGGGAAATGCTTCACTTGAAGCAAAAAGAACTTTCATGTTATACACCGTCCAACAAACTTAAATAATCTGATTTTTCTTTAATACCAAGGATTTTTCCGCCGTGCCCTTGAGGGTAATATCCGATCCGATCACGGCATCCTTGTCTGAAATCACATAACACAATTCCGCATTTTGTCCGACGCAAACATCCTGCATCAAAATACAGTTTTCCACCACGGCACCTTTCCCAACATGAACGCCACGGAAAAGTATACTGTTTTTCACCGTGCCGTCAATGACGCAACCGTCCCCGACGATCGAATTTTTGACCACCGAACGGGTACCGTAACGCGTCGGCATATCCTCTCTCGTCTTGGTATAGATCGGGCGTTCGGGGCAGAACAGTTGCTGCCGCACCTGCGGATCCAACAACGCAAAATTGTTTTCGCGATAGGAGGCGATCCCATCCATAACAGCGGCAAATTCTTCATGCACATAGCCTGTGATTTTCAGTTTGCCAACCGACTTTGCCACAATATCACGATAAAAATCGTTCAGCTCATTTTGATATGCACCGGTAACCAAATCCAATAACAGATTTTGACGGACGATCGTAATTCCGAGACTGTACAGCGCATTTTGAGCAACGCCGTCGGCAAAATGAATTTTCTGAACATTATGATCAGCGTCCAGCTGCAACAACATGGCATTCTGATGATGAACCGGCACATCACCCTGACAGCAGACCACCGTCATGTCCGCACCGCTTTTTTCCATGCTGTTGAGCGCCGCCGTTAAGTTTACATTGGCAACCACATCGGTATCGCAAATCACAATATAGTCGGCATTGCTTTTTTCGATAAAGTCGCGAACGCCGTTAAGTGCTTCCACATAACCGCGATAACGCCGTGTTTCTCCGGTATTATAGGGCGGCAAAATATGCAATCCGCCGTTTTTGCGATCCAGATCCCAATACACACCGCTCCCGATATGATCCATCAAAGAACGGTAATTTTCCTTTGTCAACAAACCGATATTGGACACGCCGGCGTTAACGAGATTAGAAAGTGTAAAATCAATTAAACGGTATCTTGCCGCAAAGGGGACCGATGCCATCGATCGGATCGCCGTGATCTCATTGAGCAATTCATCATGGACATTGCCAAAAACAATACCCGCTACTGCAGATGTTCTCATAACTGTTCCCCCTCCTTGACCGAATCCGTAATCATTTTATTGGCGCTGACTTTGGCATTTTTGCCCACAGTCAAGTCGTTCCCGATAACTGTAATGCCCCAACCGTCCGCACCGACGACCGCCGGATCGGCACCGATTTCAGCGCCCTCTTCCACCGTGACATTTTCAGCCACAATGCTGTAACGCACCGCGGCACCTTTTTTTATGACCGCACCGGGCATGATCAACGAATACTCTACCGTTGCGCCCTCTTCCACCGTGACATTTTCAAACAAAATGGAATAATCCAATTTTCCGCCAACGGTACAACCGTCGGTCACCAAAGAATTTTCCACCTCGGCATACTCCGAAATATACTGTGGCGGCAGACCGTGCACCCGCGAGTAAATCCGCCAGTTCGGGTCAGCCAAATTGAGGTTCAACTTCGGATTCAACAGATCCAGGTTCGCGTCCCACAACGATTCGACCGTGCCGACATCCTTCCAATAATCGTCGAAACGGTAAACCATCATTTTTTCACCGGCCGCCAACATTGCCGGAATAATATCCTTTCCGAAATCGTTGGAAGAATTCGGATTTTGTTCATCCTCTGTCAAATATTTTTCCAGCTTATCCGCCGAAAAAACATAAATACCCATTGAAGCCAATGTACTCTTCGGATGCGCCGGTTTTTCTTCAAATTCGTAAATCGTACCGTCGGGATTGGTATTCATGATACCGAACCGCGTCGCCTCTTCCAATGAAACATCCAAAACGGCGATCGTGCAGGCAGCGCCCGATTCAACATGTTGACGCATCATCTGTGAGTAATCCATTTTATAAATATGGTCGCCTGAAAGAATGACGACATTTTCCGGATCGTACCGCTTGATAAATTCCAGATTCTGATAGATGGCATTGGCTGTACCTTTATACCAGTCGCCGCCTTTCTGTCCCTGATACGGCGGCAAAATATGCACACCACCCTCTAAACGATCCAAATCCCACGGCTTCCCCGAGCCGACATAGTCGTTTAATTCCAGCGGTTTATACTGGGTCAGAATTCCAACCGTATCAATTCCGGAATTGGTGCAATTCGATAACGGAAAGTCAATAATGCGATATTTCCCTCCGAACGGAACTGCCGGTTTTGCAATCCTGCTGGTCAAAACGCCAAGCCGACTTCCCTGACCGCCGGCAAGGAGCATTGCCACACTTTTTTTCTTCTTCACAAAAACATCTCCTGTTTTTCCGGAACATCCGGTTTCTTAAAAATCTGCATAATTATAAATACTCGGTCTGTTGGTTCAATATGCCGAACAGAGAGTCTGCATCCGAAAGCACGGCAACGCCGCCGTCCTATTAAAAAGACGATAATCACGACAACCGAGAGACTTTTAATTTAGTTAATTTTATTATATCAACATTTTTTTCCAATTTCAACACTTTTTGTCAAAAATAAAATATATTTTTTAAAAAATTTTTCTATTTTTAGATAGTTTGCACATTTTTTGAGTGATTTTTCCGTGCAAGTCGCGTTTTTTTATTTTCCTTTAATAGAAAATTTTTTATTTCTGTAAAAGCGCTTACGAAAAAAAGGCCGTGACGGAACAAACTTGTCCCATCACGACCCTGTTTTTTGAAAGATCAACAGAGAAAAAGCGACTGGCTTCTATCTTTAACTATTTTCTGTAAAAAATACAGATTATATCACGGTTTATTCTTCAACCGGAGCTGTTTCTTCTTTCATCTTTGCAAAGCATTCACTGCAATATACCGGGCGGTCATCGCGCGGAATAAAGGGAACCTTTGCCACGCCGCCACATGCAGCACATACTGCTTCATGCATTTCACGCGGTGCCTTGCCTGCGTTTTTACGCTTATCGCGACAGGGCTTGCAACGCTGCGGCTCGTTTACAAAGCCTTTGGATTCATAGAATTCCTGTTCTCTGGCAGAAAACACAAATTCCTCGCCGCAATCTTTGCAAACTAAAGTCTTGTCTTCAAACATGTTTTTTTACCTCTCTTGTTTGGTTTTTCGCCCCGGACGGGATTCCACCGACACCTTTTAAAACGCTCTGGAAATTAAGCTACATGGGCATATATCGCAACGGCAAAACCGTTAAACGCTTTTTTTGTTTTTCAGTTTTGAACGAATACGGCGTAAGGCATTATCCACCGATTTATTTGAAATGCCGAGTTTTCCCGATATATCAGCATACGAACTCCCTGCCAAAAATTCAGCAAGCACTTTATATTCCATTTCAGAAAGCTCCAACCGAATCAACTCAGTCAGATTTTCATAATCCTCTTGCTCGATGAGCATCTTTTCAGGATTTGAAGCATCGGAGAATTCCCCGGAATCGTCCAACGAAACAATCAAAGAAAGCGGTACCCGCCTTTTACGACCGAGTGTTTTTCGTTCATCCCCCATCGCTCGGCGAATACAAAGAACGGCAAAAGAGGAAAACGCGGATTCTCCTGCACGAAAGTCCCGAACGGCATCATACAGTGCAATGGTTCCCTCTTGAATCAAATCATCCGTCTCGATACTGTACAAACTATATTGAGCCGCCAAATAACGAATCAACGGTAAATACCGATGCGCTAACTCCGAGAAAAGACCGTCTTCTCCGGAACGAATGCGTGAAACCAGTTTTTCATCCGATAAACCATCAAATTCAACAAAAGAAGTCACGCTTTGCACCTCAAAATAGTTCAAATCTCTATTTTTTCTTTTATAATATATGAAAACAACAAAAATGTCAAGTTTTTTTTCTTGTTTTTGAAGATTATCTGCGGTTTCCGGAAAATACCGAAAATTTATTGACAAGTCGCTCTTTTCGTTTTACAATTATAATATCTAAAATACAGGAGGAATGGAAATGTTTTCAAAAGAATATACTCTTTGGTGCGAGCGCGCCACCGGAGATCCGGACCTTGTTAAAGAACTCAAAGAAATGGAAGGAAACGAGGAAGCCATTTCGGATGCTTTTTATAAAAGTTTGGAATTCGGCACCGGCGGGTTACGGGGTGTCATCGGCGCCGGTACGAACCGCATGAATATTTACACCGTCGGCAAAGCGACGCAGGGTTTATCGGCTTATGTGAATTCCGTCAGCAAAAACGGCAAAGTTGCCGTGGCTTATGACAGCCGTATCAAGTCGGACACCTTCGCCCGCGCGGCAGCGTCTATTTTGGCGGCAAACGGTATCCATGTTTATCTGTATCCAGAATTAATGCCCACGCCGATGTTGTCTTATGCCGTTCGTTACTATCACTGTGATGCCGGTATCGTCGTCACCGCCAGTCACAACCCTTCCAAATATAACGGATATAAAGCCTACGGTCCGGACGGTTGCCAGTTAGGTCTGGAAGCGGCGGACTATGTCCTTTCCATCATGAATCAGGTCGATATTTTTGACGATGTCAAAACCATGGATTTTGATACCGCTTTGGCAGAAGGAAAAATCGAATATATTCCGCAGGAAGTCATTGACAGCTACCTGAATGAGGTTGAAAAACGCCGCATTACGCCCGATTTAGATTTTTCCGATTTCAAGGTCATCTATACCCCGTTGCACGGCAGCGGCAATAAACCGGTACGCAAGATTTTGGATAAAATCGGCGTAAAAAATGTAACGGTTGTTCCTGAACAGGAATTGCCGAACGGCAACTTCCCGACCGCACCCTATCCGAATCCGGAAATTCGTCAGGCGTTTGAATGTGCTTTGAAGTTGGCTGAAACCGTTCAGCCCGACCTGCTTTTGGCGACCGACCCCGGCTGCGACCGCGTCGGTATCGCGGTACCGGACGGCGAGGAATACCGTCTCTTTTCGGGCAACGAAGTCGGCGTTTTGTTGCTGGACTATATTTTGGAACAGCGCACGCTGAACGGCACCCTGCCGAAAAACCCGGTTGCCGTTAAAACGATCGTTTCCACCGAAATTTGTCAAAAAATTGCCGACGCCTACGGCTGTGAACTGCGGAATGTGTTGACCGGATTCAAATTTATCGGTGAACAGATCGGTCTGTTGGAAGAAAAGGGCGAAGCCGACCGATATGTGCTCGGTTTTGAAGAAAGCTATGGCTATTTGGCAGGCGACTATGTTCGCGACAAAGACGCCGTGATTGGTTCCATGTTAATCTGCGAAATGACGGCATTCTATAAATCCAAAGGACTTACTTTGATCGAAAAGCTGGATAAAATCTATCAAAAATACGGCTATTACTTCTGTGTGCAGAAGAGCTTCACCTGTGAAGGTCAAACCGGTATGCAAAAGATTGCCGGGATTATGGAAACGCTGCGAAACGATCCGCCTCAGGCGATTGCCGGTACTGCTGTTGCTGTCTTTAAAGATTATGAGCGTTCGGTTTCGGTCAAGCAGGACGGCACTGAAGAAGCGCTTACCCTGCCGAAATCCAATGTTCTGTCCTTCCATTTGGCAGACGGCAGTTCCCTGATCGTTCGTCCGTCCGGCACTGAACCGAAAATCAAGATCTATATTGAAGCCGTCGGCAAAACCGCTTCGCTTGCTGAGGCACGGCGGGAAGAATTATCGCAGGCCGGAACCGTTTTACTCGGTTTCTGAAGATAGAAGAATCAGTTTATGCTATCAGCTTTTGTACTTCGTGTCATTGCCCTGCTTTCCATGCTGGTGGATCATATCGGTTACATCCTTGATTTTATGCCGTTTCGCGCGGTTGGACGAATCGCGTTTCCGCTTTATGTTTATTTGATTATCAACGGCTACCGCCATACCAAAAACCGAACGAGATATGCCTTTCGTTTGACGGTGATGGCGTTTGTTTCCCAAATCCCGTTTTCGTTGTTTGAAACGCAACAGATTTGGCAACCGAAATGGAATGTGATGGTTACCCTTTTGTTGATCCTCTTGACCGTCTGGTCAACCGATATGCTTTCCCGAAAAAAAACCACGCGATATTTTGCGTTATTGCCTGCCGTGTTTTTTTTCGGAATAACCTATTTTTCCGTTATTCTCACCGATTATGGCTGTCGCGGTATTCTGTTAGCAATGGTCTTTTGGTATTTTGAGAAGAAACCCATTTTGCTTTGGCTCGGATCTTTTGTTTCTATCATGTTCTATTATCTGTTGTCTATTGCAAAATTCAGTGCCTTGGCACTGCTCGGACAAACGGTTATCTTTCCCTGGCCGGATCTATGGGGATGGGTGCAATTGTTCAGTCTCCTTTCCCTTTCCTTGATCCAATGTTACAACGGAAAAAAGGGCTACACACCGCAAAATCCGACCGTTGCAAAAGTACTGCAACACAGCTTTTATTGGTTCTATCCCGTCCATTTATTGATTCTTTATTTTATCTTTTACTAATACAAAAGAGCACAGACGCCCGTTTGTCTGTGCTCTTTTGTTATTCTTCGGTTTCTTTCAGTTCTTCCACGCCGATCCGGTCGATTCGCTTGTCATCGCAAGCCAAAACCGTAATGATAAAGTTTTCGTAGCGGAAGGAATCACCGACCTTGATTTCACCCTCCAGCATGGAGGTCACCCATCCGCCGACGGTAGTGTTATCCTCGCTGAAATCTTCATCCTCTTCAATATCAATATCAAACTCATCAAAGAAATCAATCAATCGCATTTCGCCGATCGCTTCAAAATGCGTATCGTCCACACAAACAAACTCGCGTTCGATCTCATCGGTTTCGTCCCATATTTCACCGACCAACTGTTCCAAAACATCTTCCATCGTCAATATTCCCATTGTGCCGCCGTATTCATCCAACACCACCACCATATGGCATTTGGATTCTTTCATCTTTTCCAAAACATCGGGCAACGGCATGGTTTTATGCACAAAGGTTACTGGCAACAAAAGTCCGCGCAGATCCACCCGATCGGCATCCACCATTTCTTTAAACACATGATTTTGATGCAAAAAACCGATGATATGATCCGGGGTATCCTCGTATACCGGGATACGGGAATAAATAGATTCGGTAATTTTACGGATATTCACTTCATAAGAATCGCGAATATCAACCGCCGTCATATCCACCCGCGGCGTGATAATCTCATAAGCCAAAACATGATCAAAATCCAACGCGTTCTGCAACAGATCACTTTGTTCCTCATCCAAAACGCCCTCGTCTTCGGCGATATCAATAATGTTTTCCAAATCGTCCTCGGAAACCGCATCCGCATCCGAAATATTCTTTTCCCAAAGGTGCGAAATCAGTTGAATCAGCCCAAGGAACAGCGCTGTGATCGGTTTAAGAATCACAGATAATCCATAAATCGGCACCGCGGTCGCGACCGAAAATTTTTCAGAAAACTGTTTTGCCAGCACCTTTGGAATGATCTCTCCGAAAATCAGTACCACCAAGGTCATTACAGCGGTGGCGATCCAAACATACCCCTCACCCAAGGCGTTCAGCACCATAACGGTCGCAATCGCAGAAGCCGCGTTATTCGCAAGATTGTTGCCGATCAACACCGCACCCAGTGCGTCATCATAACGCTCCGCCAGGCGAAGCGCCAACGAAACCGGCAAGGATTTTTTCTTTTCCAACCGTGATCTCAACCGGGCGGTATTTACCCCCGCAAAGGCAATTTCGGTTGCCGAGAAGAACGCCGACAGAATAATCAACAAAAAAATTGCCAAAATCGAAAGGTCAGGCATCCTGCTCACCTCCGATATCGTCTTCGTCGTAAATTTCCCCGACAAGCTGTTCTAAGATATCCTCTACCGTGACGATACCGAGCACCGTTCCGACCTCATCCCGCACGATTGCCAAATTACGCCGCCGATTGCTCATATAGGTCAACAATTCATTGATCGGCTGGTCGTAAGCAACGAACAGCGGATAGTCGGACACCCTTGCTAAAATGACATTATTACGGTTTTGCAAATAGGCTTTCAAAAATCGGCGGATCTGCAAAATACCCTTGACCTTCCCTTTACGGTCAATGATCGGAATACGGGAATGACCGGTAGAGCGAACCAATGCCAGCACCTCATTTGTCTTCATTCCCGCCGAAATTTTCAGCACTTCTTCCCATGGCACCATGATATCCTGTGCCGTCAAATCGTCAAAAACCAGTGCCGAGCGTACCAACCGACCGGTATCTTGGTCAAAGTCCCCGTCTTCCGAAATACTTTCCACCAAATCATGCAGCTCGTCCTCGGTGACGGTCACTTCATTTTCCAAATGCTTCTGAAACGGACGCGAAGCCAAGCGGGAAATGCCCGTAAAGAAAACCGATAACGGTTTCATGATTTTCATTAAAAAAAACAACGATGTTGACACTGTCCGTGCAAAATGCTCGTTACAGGAACGCGCAAAACACTTCGGCAGCATTTCTCCGAACAGAAAAATGATCACCGTGGTCAAAACCGTTGCAATTGAAACGGATCGCGTCCCCCAAATTTCCGTTGCGATAACGGCTGATAGAGTTGCACATCCGATATTCACAATGTTGTTTCCGATCAACAGAACCGAAAGTGTTTCTTCAAAATGATCCAACAGGTAAAGCACCCGCTCTGCCTTTTTATCTCCGTTATCAGCCGCCGTCATCATATGAATGCGGTTGACCGAAGCCAATGAAATCTCGGTTCCGGAAAAATAGGCACTGCAAAAAAGCAGAACCGCAAACAGCAATAAACTTCCTATATTGCCGTCAGGACCGCCGTCCATGCAAAAACCAACTCCTCAATGCAATATTATTTTAAATATAATACAGGATATTATTCATTTTGTCAAATAAAACTTCCTCCCGCCGAACATACTAATTAGCGGTGAAGAAAATGACAGCAATTATTATACGAACTATTTTTATGTTTCTTTTCGTCTCAATCGGTATTCGATTGATGGGCAAACGGCAAATCGGCGACATGCAACCCAACGAGTTGGTTGTTACCCTACTGATATCAGAAATTGCCGCCATTCCGTTGCAGGATTTGAATCAACCGATCTTAAACGGCGTCGTAGCCATTTTTATATTGGTTGTATTAGAGATTTTCAGCTCGGTATTGGCGATGAAAAATTTTTGGATCAGAAAACTGTTGAGTGGCAAATCGGTGGTCTTGATCAAAAACGGGCTGATTGATCAGGACGCCATGCGCCAGGTGCGCATGACCGTACTGGATTTGGTAGAGCTGTTACGCGGTCAAAATGTATTCGATCTTGCCACGGTCGATTTTGCCGTATTGGAGGTCAACGGAGATTTAAGTGTTTTGCTGAAGCCGGAAGAGCGAACGCCGTCTTGTAAAGATCTTTCTTTGAAAAAAGAATCGGACGGTCTGCCTTTGCCGATCATTTCAGACGGAAAGATTGTGAAGGAATCTTTGACAGCGCTGCAGCTTTCCGCGGAAGAATTACAAACCTTTTTAAAGAAACATGGTTTGACCGCAAAGGATGTCTTTCTGCTTTCGGTCGACCGATACCGCAACTATAATCTGGTAGAGAAAAGAAAGGATGCCACACAATGAAACGGTTAACGGCGGCGTTCGTCATACTGGCACTGATTATCGGACTGTGTTTTTTCGGTCGATATCAGGTGGTGAAAATATGCAAAGAAAGTCAAGTTGAAATGGAACTGTTGGCGGAATTGTCCACCTCTGTTGATTGGTTTACCATGAAAAAAGAATTGCAAGAACAGCAGAAAAAATTTGACCGCAATCAAATTATCCTTTTACTTTTTGTACAGCGGAACCGTCTGGAACAGATTGAAACTGCTTTTGATGAATCTTTTTTCTGGATTCAATCACAAAATCCAAAAGAACTGCGCAAAAAGCTTTTTGACTTATCCCACGATTTTAAAGGGATTTCCCGGCAACATTCCATCCAAACAAAAACATTTTTATAAATATTTATGCAACTTTATGCAAAAAAATTCTTGACAATATGCATCCTCAATGTTATAATCAGAATAATTCTGAAGAAAAGAGGAAAAAAAGATGAAAAAAATTGTTGCATTATTGTTAGTTCTTGCACTTGCCGTTGCTTTCGCCGGTTGCGGCAGTAAACCGCAAAAAGAAATCAAAAGCGTAGACGATCTGAAAGGTGCCGTAATCGGTGTTCAGTTGGGAACAACCGGTGATATTTATGCATCGGATTATGAAAAAGAAGGTTCTACTATTGAGCGTTATAATAAGGGCACCGGTGCCATTCTCGCTTTGACCCAGGGCAAGGTTGACTGCGTTGTGATTGATAACGAGCCGGCCAAAGCTTTTGTTGCCGCTAATAAGGGCTTGAAAATTCTTGAAGAAGAGTTTGCCAATGAAGATTATGCTATCTGCATGGCAAAGGATAAAGCCGATTTGCTTGCCGAATTCAATACTGCTTTGGCTGAATTAAAGAAGGACGGCGTTATTGCTCAAATCGTTTCCAACTACATCGGCGACGATACGAAAGGCACCTGCCCCTATGTTTCTCCCGAAGGTGTTGACACTTCAAAGGGCGAGCTTCATATGGCGACAAACGCTTTCTTTGAACCGTATGAGTTCTACACCGGCAAAAAAATTGTCGGTATTGATGCTGAAATTGCTCAAGCCATCTGCGATAAGCTCGGCTACAAGCTTGTGATCGACGATATGGATTTTGACTCCATCATTACCGCTGTTCAAGAAGGCAAAGCTGATTTCGGTATGGCTGGTATGACCGTTACCGACGAGCGTAAGGAAAAGATCAACTTCACCGATTCCTATGCTACCGGCATTCAGGTTATTATCGTAAAAGAATAATCATTTATTCGCAAACAACACAGCATTTTAGTGGAGCGGTTTTAACTGCTCCACTTTTGTGCTATACTGAAAACAATAAAAGGAAATTGATTATGTCGGAGTTTTTTAAAGAGCTTTCTTTAAGTTTGGAAAAGACCTTTGTTCGAGAAGGACGCGGACTGCAATTACTTCGCGGTTTGGGTACAACCCTTGAAATCACCTTGTTTGCAACCTTGCTCGGTATTTTGCTGGGATTCGTCGTCGCGACGGTTCGATCTACATATGATAAAAACCTGCTCGGGAAAAAATGCCGAAAGTTCAGCGATTATATTTTAAAATTCTTTAACAGCATTTCAAACATCTACATAACCGTCATTCGCGGAACGCCTATTGTCATCCAGTTGATGATCATGTACTATATAATTTTCGGATCGGTAAGGAACGGAATCTATGCGGCGATTTTGGCATTCGGTATTAATTCCGGCGCTTATGTCGCTGAAATTGTCCGTTCTGGTATTCTTTCGATTGATAAAGGTCAGTTTGAGGCCGGTCGATCGCTCGGATTCAACTATGCGCAGACAATGATTCATATAATTTTGCCGCAAGCGTTTAAAAACATCCTACCGGCACTCGGTAATGAATTCATTGTTTTGGTCAAGGAAACATCTGTTGCCGGCTATGTTGCCATCAAGGATTTAACCTATATCGGAAACCTCATCCGTTCCCGAACCTACGAAGCATTTTTTCCACTTATTACGGTTGCCTTGATCTATCTTGCAATAGTCATGATTCTTTCATACTTCTTGAAAAAACTCGAGAGGAGGCTGCGTAACAGTGATCACTGATGAAGCTTTAATTAAAATTAACGGTTTGGAGAAGGCGTTTGGCAAAATAGAAGTTTTGAAGGGCATTTCTACCGATATCAAAAAGGGCGAAGTGGTTGTTATTATCGGTCCCTCCGGTTCGGGAAAATCCACCTTTCTGCGTTGCCTGAATCTCTTAGAAGAACCGACTGGCGGTCAGATTTTCTTTGAAGGAACCGATATTACCGATAAGAATGTCAACATTAACCTGCACCGCATGAAAATGGGTATGGTATTTCAACAGTTCAATCTGTTCCCGCACATGACCATTTTGAAAAATATGACCATCGCGCCGATCAAATTGCTGAAGCTTTCCAAAGCTGAAGCAGAAGAGCGCGCTATGAAATTATTGGAAAAGGTCGGATTGGCAGATCGAGCCGATGCCTATCCGGCACAGTTATCCGGCGGTCAAAAACACCGTGTAGCCATTGTCCGCGCACTTTGCATGGAACCCGATGTCATGCTGTTTGATGAGCCGACAAGCGCCTTGGATCCAGAAATGGTCGGCGAGGTATTGACGGTTATGAAAGACCTTGCTCATTCCGGTATGACCATGGCGGTTGTCACCCACGAAATGGGATTTGCCCGCGAAGTGGCGGATCGCGTTCTTTTTATTGACGAAGGCGTCATTATGGAAGAAGGCGCGCCTGATGTCATTTTTAATCAGCCGAAAAGTCCGCGTTTGCAAGACTTTCTCGGTAAAGTCCTTTAAAGAAAAGTCTAAAACAATACCGCACCGTTGCAATCTGAAATGCAACGGTGCGGTGTTTTTTATATCAAATCCCATTCAGCAAACAGCGGCAATAAAGATAGATACATCCGATAAAAACCTAAATCATTCGGATGGCCTCCGTCTACGGTGCAGGCATCGGGATCTAATTCAGCAAACAGCGACCTTCCGTCAACAAAATAGACATTTTGATCGCCTAAAGCAACTGCGCGGCGATAGGAATCCATAATAATAGTGCGACTTTGTTTGTCTGCCATGGTAGCGCCGTGATGTTTGGAAATCATCAGATACGGAATGTCCGGATGTTTTTTCCGAATCTTTTGGTACATGGCAAAATGTGTCTGTTCTAACAACTCAGGAGATTCAATGTTAGTGTTATAATCGTAGTCACAAACAAACGCAGACATTTCCTGATCGGCAATATATTGTTGCAGAATCGGTTCCCCTTTTGCACATCCTGAAAAGCCAAGATTGACAAAATCAAAATTCAAGGCACGGGATAACAACGCCATATAACTGTTTCCCGGTCGTGAAGCACATCCGCCTTGCGTGATCGAAGAACCGTAAAAGATCACCGGTTTTTGATTGCGATAACCCGCCGGCGTTTCAAACCGTGCGCCTTCCTGCACGCCGATATACAATTCGGTGACATCGTTGTAAAGTGGGAAATTAATTAAATAATCCCGAAATTCCCCTGTTGAAAATTCTCGAATGGACTCATATCCGTGCGGCGATTCAAGCGGCGGCACAAAAGTCCCAATATAACCGTATTTGTCGTTCTTTTTAGCATAAAGATCAAATCCACTACTTCCGGTAAAGGGCATGTGCGGCATCGAACATTGCCACCGCCAGACAGCCTTGATCGCCACAAACGGCGAATCAGTACGAAAATGAACACGGATTCCGGAGGTGTGAATATTTTCAGCAATGCCGAGTCCTTTTAGCCCCGGTGCGTAAATACGCAGGTATTTCCCGTATTCTCCTTGATCTTTTTTGCAGTTTCCGTAGAGCACAAACGGCTTTTTAGATGCATCATACCAAACAATATCGTCCCGATGCAACGCTGTTTCAACTTTTAGATTTTTATCAACCTCTGCAATATTCATTTGTTTTCTCTCCTTTGAAATACAAAATTATCTCGCCTGTAAAATGATTGAACTTTCAGCAGGGACGGTCAAATTCAATTTTCCGTCGGTGCCTGTTTGATATAGCCTATCTGTAACGGCATCCTTCAATTGAACTCCGGCTCGCGCAGTTGGCACAGTAATGCTTAGCTGTTTCGGCATGGGATTCATCACAACCACCGTATCCGCAAAAATGCGGTATATACAACCACTGGCAAGCCGAACGGCATCATACCCGTACCGTGCAAATTTGCTTTCTTTGGCGCCGATATCCGGCAATTCTCCGCGGTAAGAAAATCCAATTGTTGCCCCGGAACTAACGGCACTGCTTGCCCATTTTAGATTATAGTCCCCGACAAGGCGGTTCATAAATTTGAAATCCGAAACAATATGATCGCCGTTTTGCCCGGAAAACCCATCGGTATTTCCGACCGATGCTGCCAGATTGTTGCCGGTCGAAACCGATGCAAATCCGTCAAACAGTTTTTCAAAATCCACAAACAAATTATTTTTTACTTCCGCGCTTATCGTTTGACAATTCGCCGAAATCGCAGTTGTCATGCGTCCGCCGGTGCAGAACGCGCCATCAAAGGTATTGTTGTAAACCCTTATCCCCGCGCCGCCGAGCAATAAGGCGGCCGCGCTGTATAGATTTTGCGCAAAAATATTATGATGGAAAAAGGCGTTCTGTCCGTTTAAGGTTACCGCCGCCGTGCTTTTACGGCAACTGCCGACCGTATAGAACGCGGTGTCGCGGAAGGTGCAGTTTTTCACTTCGGCGCCGTCCCCTTCAAACAAAAGCAATCCACCGACGCCTGACCCGCTTCCCTCAACGGTGAATCCATCGAAAACGATATGATTTCCATGGAAAATCAGCCCGGTTCCGTTACCTTTTTGAACACGCAAAATCACTTGTCCGTCGGCAAAATAGGTAATCGGATTTTCCGCCGTTCCGCTTGAAACATAAACCGTTTGATTTGGCAAACAATAGGTTCCCGCCCCTACCGAAACGGTATCTCCGGGTTTCAGCAAGCCTTTTGCCTCGGCACAATTGATACTGCGAAAAGCCGTTGCGGGCGTTTTCCCATCATTTTGATTGTCGCCGTCGGGTGAGACAAAATAAACCGTTCCGCTTTGTTTTTGCATCGTCATTTTCGGCGCTGTACCGGAGACGGTTGCCGTTCTTGTTTGATACCCCGTTTTTTCAAGGGTCACTTGATAGATGTTGACCGGCATTTCTATCCGATACTTACCGCAGGCATCGGTCACTGCCGAAACGGTTCCAGCCGAAACGGTTACCCCTTCTATCGGCGCGCCGCTGTCACGGTCAATAACAGTGCCGAAATAGGTTCCGAGCCGTCCGGCAGCGCCCGTTTTTATCCCGTAAATTTTTTGCACAGTTTCTGCCGGTACCGTCGAATGATAAAGCGACGCATAATCGCTCCACATCAAATCGTATAACCGGCAAAACGCCAGGGTATTCATGGCCGCCGTAACCGCGCGCTCCGCCGTCATCTTGTGATAACTGTACGAAAGCATCAATTCGACTTTGCCCTCTCGAATACCGTTGGTCAACCGCGTTGCGGCCTGATTCAACATCTCGGGTGTTACCCATCGTTTACAGTTGCTGTCATAAAGAAAATTTTCCCACATGCAGCCGTCGCAGTATTTCCAAAGATTTTCCATCACAAACTCTTGCGTTTGATCGGTTGCCGTCGGAACGCCGCCGTTTAATACCACATAATAATCCTTATTTCTTTGTTTCACCGTTTTATAAAGTTCTTTGACGGTGCTATTAATATAATTGGTACTGATATCTCCGCTTAAAACATGCTGATGCTGTGCGGAATAACAGGTTTGGCAGTCGGCGCGGCGCGGTTCATAAGGCATACGAATATCATCATAAAACATCCCGACCGCGCCGAAATTCATACATTGCTCGGCATAGTGCTTTGCCCAGCTTAAAACCCTGTCCGAATTATGACAGACAAGGTAAAGCGGATCGCCTGTATCCGAAGCATAATCGGAATGCTGACCGTTTCCGTCCGATCCGATGATGGCAAGTTCCTCACGGTTATAAACATGGTACGGGTCAAAATAGGATCCCGCACGCACCCCGCGCTTTTTGAAATCATTTACATTATGGCTCCATGTACCGATGCACATCTCAAAATAAGGCGCCCACTTGTCAAAATCCGCTTGAGTTTTAAAAAGATCGTACTGACTTGCTTCGCAAAACATCTCGGCATTGCGCATCCATTCGGGCGCCGCCGCACCGGACGGTTGCTCAACCGCCGTTTGCGTCCACATTTTCTGCGGAACTTCCGGAATGAAAATTTCCGGATTGACTGCATATTCATTTTCTATTAAAACTTTTTTCATCTGTATCAAATCTCTTATATTTATTTGCCCGTCCTCGTTCAGGTCGCGGCAGATCCGGTATTGTTGATCCATCAGCAAAGAATTCCGCAACAGCACGGTATCGGCGGCCGCCAATTGATGGTCGCCGTCTAAATCGCCGATTTGATAGCCATACACCGAAAACTCCGCTAAAGAAGCAGAAGCGCCGCGGCTTTCGGTAATTTTTAAGCCTACATACCGTACCTTGATCGGCTCGTTCAGCGTATAAAGATGATTGCGCGATAGTTCGTTCCCTTCCCGGTATCTCCCGACAAGATTTTCAAGATAAAATAAACTGCTCAGCGAATTACTGAGATAAATTTCATATCCGGATAAAAAACGGTTCTGAACCGGTTCAAACAATATTTGAATCTGTTCCGCCGTACTGTTTTCCGCCAATTCATAGGTTAAAGTTTGATAAGCGTATTCCTGCTGTAAAGAAAAGGTGGATTTCGCGACGGTATCGGCTTTTCCGTCGGTCAAATTTTCGCCGTTTTCCCAACGGTAAATCCCAGGATCAAACAAATTTCCATCTGCATAGAACTCCGATAAAGGCAATTCTCCTGCTAAAAGATTGTTGCCGTTTTTTGTCAAAAGAACACTGTCCGAACGATAGGTTGCCGTCGAACAAATGCGCTGAATAGAAGGCGTCAAAAAAATATGGTTCTGCCAATAACTGTCATTGGCTGATCCTGCAACGCCGCATAGCGCACCGAAACCCTGAAAACGGATGATATCTCCTTCTTTCAGGGTCAAAATCATATCTTCGAATACAGGTTGAACGGTTTGGGAAACCGTCGCGTAATCGCCGTTAGTCGGCCAAATTTTTTCACTGTTTTTTGTTACTGTCACCCGTCCTTCGTGCCCGGCCGTCAGCGAATCGTCATTCAACGGGCAAATGACCGGGCAGGACAGCAGATAGTTCCCGTCCTGCAAACAGGTATAACTGACCGCGGCCATATCATACCAGAAACCGTCTCCCCATTGGTTTGCCAACAAAACAATGCCGTTTTTTTCACTCCATGCACAAGGCTGCGCCCCAAACACCCTGCTGTGTCCAAAAGAATTTTTCGTTCCGTATTCATCAACGCTTAACACCATCGGCTGCCATTGTCCGCCGAGATTTAATGAAGTATATTCGGCTTTCCACGAATAGTCCGACCAATTTAATTCGTCGGCGTTATCCTGATACCGCATCCATGCCTGTTGAAAACTGTAAGCCGCAGATGTGAAATCACATATTACATCTGACGGCACCGAACCGGCGTGCACCGCAAAAACCGTAAAAAATAAAAGTAGTGAAAGAAACAAAGCAGTTATTTTTCTAATAGCCGTCTTCTCGTCTCTTTTCATATCAATCTCCCTGTATCAAAAACGGGCAATCTCACAAAAGATTGCCCGTTTCATCAAACTTATCTTGCTTGCAGAATAACCGAGCTTCCCTGTTCAACCATAACATGTAAGTTGCCGGCACCGTCGGCACGGAATATTTCATCGGTCACAGCATTTTTCACTTGAACACCGGCACGACCGGTCGGAACCGTTACCGTATAATCAGTTTGTGAAAGATTCATGATCACGACCGAGTCGGCAAAGACACGATAAATACAGCCGTTTTCATCGGTTACCGCATCATATCCTTTAGCGGAATACTTGCTTTCTTTTGCTCCGACATCCGGCGCTTCGCCACGGAAAGCAAAGCCGGTATCCACACCGCTGTTGACGGCGATACTGTCCGACTTTAATCCGTAATCCCCAAACGGTGCATACATGAATCGCAAATCGTCCTGTTTGCGGTCGTTAGGCGCGGTATACCCCGTGGTATCTCCCTTGATTTTAGAGAAAATATTGCCCTCAAATGTCCCTAAATTAGCCGAATATCCGGCATAAACCTGATCAAAGTTTGTAAAGATATTGCTCTTCACTGTCAAATTTTTACATCCTTTTTCAAAGGTTACAGCGGTAGCTGTCTGTCCGTCTACACAGAAAGATCCGTCGAAGGTATTATTCACAACGGTCACATTTTCGCCCTGCACCGAAACGGCAGTATCGGCAAATAAATCTCCCGCCAAAATATTGTGATGGAAACTACAATTTTTACCCGCCAATGTTACAGCGGCTTTGGCGTTTTTCCGATCTTTCTCGGTATAATAAGCCGTGTCACGGAACAGGCATTTTTTCAACTCAACGCCCTCACCGCCGGCGTAAACGAGTCCATCAATTCCTTGTTCGCTTCCCTCAAAAGTAAAACCGTTGAATGAAGTATAATCCCCGTTTAACACGATACCGTTTCCTTTGCCGCCTTTTATGCGAATGACAACCTCGCCTTTAGCAACATAGTTGATTGGCTTCTCAGCAGTTCCTTTGGCGGTATAAACCGTCTGCTCCGGTACTTTATAGATTCCTTCCATGACAACGACCGTGTCACCCGGTTGCAGTTTACCTGTTGCTTCAGCATAATTCAGACTCTTAAACGGTTTTTTCGGCGTTAATCCGTCATTATCGTTACTGCCGAAATTGGAAACATAATAAATCGTGCCGGATTCCTTTTTCATCGTCAATTGACACTGATAGCCCTTTACGACAGCTTCGGTCGCAGTATATCCCTCTTTGGATAACGAAACATTATACCGGTTAACCGGCATGGTAATGCGGAAATTACCGTTTGCATCGGTCACCGTCGAGACAGAGTCTGCAGAAACTGTAACACCGGCGATCGGCGCATTGCTTCCTTCTTCCACAACTGTACCGAAATAGGTGCCCATACTGCCCGCCGGACCGGTTTTCACACTATAAATCCGTTTTTTCACATCATCCGAGATGGATGTATTGGCATAAAAAGCCGCGTAATCACTCCATGCCAAATCGTACAACCGACAGAATACCAGCGTTTCCTGCACGGCGCGAAGTGCCTTTTCGGCATCCATTTTATCATAACTGTACGACAGAATCAGTTCTGCTTTTCCTTCTTTGATACCGGCGGACAACCTCTCGGCTGCCTGTTTTAATGCGCCCGGCATGATCCAACGCTTTCCGTTAGCGTCATAAAGGAAGTGTTCCCACATCAACGCATCCGAATACTTCCAAAGAGATTCTAAGGCAAAATCTTCGGTTTCAGGCGAAGCCATCGGCACACCGCCGTTGAGCGCCACAAAGTAGTTCGGATTTTTTATCTTAACATGCTTGTATAATTCTTTAACTGTGCTTTGAATGAAATTATGGCTAATGCTTCCCTCCAAAACATGCTTATGTTTGGTTGAATTACAGGTCTGCGCAGTATCGCGCAGTTGGTTATACGGCATGCGAATATCATCATAAAACATACCGTTTGCGCCGAAGCCAATGCAATTATCCACATACTCTTTTGCCCAGTCCAACACCTTGTCAGAATTATGACAGACCAAATACAACGGATTGCCGGTATCGGAAGCGTAGTCAGAACGGACGCCGTTTCCGTTGGTGTCAACAATTGCAAGCTCCTCATGATTATAGACATGATACGGATCAAAATAGGAACCCGATACCATCCCTGCATTTTCAAATTTTTCGACATCACCGCTCCATGTACCGAGACAAAGGTCAAAATACTGTCCCCATGTTTCGTAGTCGGCGGAAGTCAGAAACATATCGTTGTAGTTTGCTTCAATATACATTTCCGCATCTCGCAGCCATTCCGGAGCGGCGGCGCCAAATTGACCGTCATTGCTGGGATCTTGCCACGGCTTTTCCGGTTTTGCGGCAATCTTCGTCACCGGATTGACTTCTGAAGATTTCGTTGCATTCTTTGCTTTGTTAACGCCGGAATCGGTTGCCTTATTACAGGCAACCGTTCCAAATAACATGATTAATGCAAGCCCGAAACAGAAAAACTGTTTTACTGCTTTCATTTTTTCCTCCAATTATTCTTCAAATCCTAAAGTTTCATTGATTTCGTTTTGAAGTTCAGGTGCAAAACGCTGCAGGATTGTACCGACTGCTTTACCGTCACGCAATTGATCGGTAATTTCAACAAAACGGTTGAAGAAATCACCGTAACCGGTTGCTAACGGCAAAACGCTCTTTTGGCTGACCATCAATTTTGCCATCTCAAATTGTTTATCGGTCAAGTGTGACATATTTACGCCGTTCAAGGTGCTCTTGCAAGCGGCGGTCAAATATTCTTCGATGAATGCAGCCCCGCCTTCAATATTAGCGGCATCTTTGCAGAGACCCCAACCGGTGTTGGCAGTATAGTTAATCTGTTCACCCTGCGCACTTGGTCCCATTGGGAACGGAACAACACCGATTTCATCGTCAAAGCTTTGCTCATAAAGCAACTGTGTCTGATAGGTCCATCCTTCAAAGACCATGGCAACTTTCTTGTTGGCAAAGCCTTCTTTCCACTCCCAGTGTGCGATCTGGATGGAATGATCATTATAGAACATATCCTCAAAGAACTGTAATCCTTCCGTGACACGCGGATCATTGATATTCAAAACCGGAGAACCATTCTCCATCTTGATCAAATCAGTACCGTTTGCTACAACAAAGATATCATCTTTCCATGTTCCGAAACCGAAAATATCATTTACACCGTCATTGTCGGTATCTTCACTCATGGCAAGCGCCGTCTTACGGAAGTTTTCCCAATTCCAAGTGCCTTCCGCATAAAACTCAGCCGGCGTCTTGACCCCTGCGCGTTTAAACATGCTCTCGTTGTAATAAATACCGTACGGAACCGTGCGGGTCGTCAACGCATAGTGTTTACCTTTCAAGGAATAGATCCCGTCATTTGAACTCTGGTCGTAAACCGAATTATTCAAATCCGTATGACCGTCAATCGGTTGAATCAAGCTCTTGATTGCCATTGTCGGCATATCGCTATAGACAACGCTGACAACATCAGGAGCGTCGCCGCTTTGGATTAAGGTAGCCAAACGGGTAAAACGTTGATCCCATAAACAGGACTCAATCGTTACTTTCCCGCCGTAGCGTTGTTCAAAGGCAGCGATCTGTTTTTTCACTTCGTCGCCCGGCTCATACGGAATAAACACGGTTACATTTGCATTGGATAGATTTCTCTTTTCAAATCCGAGATTTTCGGACTCTTCCACCGAGCCTTCGGTTAAATCACGCTTTTTCTCTTCAGCTTTACGCACCGAAGTTGTGCCACTGGTATTGTCGCCCTTATCCTTCTTGGTACATCCGGCAGACAATGCACAAACCATGGCAATTGCCAGTAAAACAGCAATAATTTTTCTCATTTTTTGCATAATAATTCCTCTCTTTCCGGCGTAGCACGCCATTTGGTTATTTTTCAGGTGAAACCCTGTTTAACCCCAAAATATTATCCGACAATACCGGTTCGTTCCACGCTTTCGGTAAAGGTCTTTTGACCAAACAGGAACACGACCATCATCGGCGCAATGGACAAAAGCGCACCGGCCTGCATACGAACCTGATTGAGCATCGGGTTGGTATCGCCGCCGTCTTTCAACCGAAAAACCTCAATTTTCATATCGGCAATCGCGGTAGAAAGGGTTTTCAGTTTCGGTGCTAAAATACTGGTGTTATAAGTATCGTTCCAATGCCAAACCAACGAAAACATAAAGACCGTTACCATCACCATCAAAGCATTTGGCAGCATAACGCGAAGATAGGTTTGTACGGGGTTGCAACCGTCGATCAAAGCGGCATTTTCCAATTCAGAAGGCATCCCGCGGAAAAACTGACGGTAAATAAAAATGAACAACCCCGAACGCAGTCCCATGCCAAACAAGGCCTGCACCCAAAAAGCCGCCGGTGTGTTAATCAAATTGACCGTCCCGCCAAATAACGAGTAAATCGGAATATGAAAGAATCGGAAGGTCATATAAAGCGAATTGATAATAGCATGCGGCGGAATAATGATCGTTAAAATAACCAACGAAAACAATATGCCTTTTCCTTTAAACCGAAACCGTGCAAAGCCATATCCGACCAGTGAACAAATCAACATTTGAATCACCGCGCTGACCACGCTGATGCTGACGGTATTCATTAAGGTTTTGGGATAATTAATCAAATCAATCAGCGTTGTAATGTGTTCCATCGTCCAATGCCGGGTAATCCAAATAACTGACGGATTGTAAAGATCCTGCTTAGCGCGGAATGCACTGACGAACATATACAGTAAGGGATACAACAGAAGAAAACAGATACCGATCAAGATGATGGCACGAATGATGGGCCAAACCACATGAGAAGCCAAATGCTCCCGCCGTTTTCTTCTTAAAAAATCTTTTTGTGAATCCTGCATATAAATCCTCCCTTCTCCAATGATTCGGAATTACTTTTCGGTATAGTATGCAAATCGGGATAACAACAAGAATACAATACCGATCAGCAGAAATACAACCAAAGAGTACACCACCGAAAGGACCGATGCCCAACCGTATTTCATATCTCTGAAGAGAGATATCACTTCAGCCATCACCGGATTATCGTAGAATGTAAATGAATCTATAATCGTATAAATTGTATTTAAAATTAAATACGGTGTCAAGAGCGGAAAAGTAATTTTCCAAAATGTTTGCCAGGCTGTGGCACCTTCCACCGAAGAAACTTCATACAGCGAAGTCGGTATAGCTTGTAATCCTGCTAAAAACAACAGGATCTGCACACCGGCCTTCCAAATGATATCCATAATACTGTTGACAAAACCGGTTACAAAAGTAACAATTTTATTGCTCAGTCCCATGTTGATCATAGCAGCTTCCAATGCACTGCTTTGGAAAATACTGCCCGCCTCTGCCGTCATGGTTTGTGCAAACAAATCTTGCTTAAAGACCTGTAACAATACCCCCGAAGAGACAATGATCGGTAATGCAAACAATGCACGAACCAAGGCGCGTCCGTGAAATTTTTGGTTGATCAGCAATGCCGCAAAGATGGAGAAAATCAAAATCAACACAGTTGTACCGATAGAAGACCATAGATTTTCCAAAATCATTCTGCCGTTATCCGGATTGCGAAAGAACATTTCCTTAATGTTTTCCAACCCAACATACTTAAATATTACTCGACCGGATCCAAATTTGATATCCCCGAACATATAACGGATTGTGCTGCAAAGAGGCACTAAAAAGAAAAAAATGATACCGACAATCCACGGAGAAATAAACCCGATGCCGGTCAGTCCCTGCCGTGTTGTCAGCGAGAGACCCTTTCTCGGCTTTGTCATTGCTCATTGCCTCCTTTCTGCACGCGCGTCCATCCAAGCGGTTTTACGGTGACATCTCCTGTCACATACGGTTGATCGGAATAGTTTACAAAGACACATTCTCCGTTTTCGTAAATGGTCATTGAGACATCCTTTGCCAGGTTTTGATGATCCGTGATCGCTTTTGTTTCTAAACCGTCGACCGCTTTTTTCCATTCTTTGTAATAGGCGATCGCCTCGTTTTTCCACATGGCATAGGTCGCACCGTACAAATAATTTAACGAAGTAGCGGACAGTTCTTTGTACTCTCCGACAAAGGAAAACTTCAACGAAGATCCGTTTTCAATGGCGCGAAGCATATTGATTCTCGGTTCGCCACATAGATTCAGTGATGTGGACGAAATCGACATCAATCCGCGCAGTACCAGCTGAATGAACGGCACAGATTCATCAAACAGATCGTAGTTGCTGCTCTGGGTCGGCAATTCGGTGGCTACCGATAAATAAGGAAACGCAAACCAATTCGGCGCTTCAGCATAGATTTTTTTGGTTTTAGACGCCTTCTGAACCGCTTTCCCCATTTCATTTGCCGTTGCTTCCTTGTCGAAATACGGATCACGGAAGTCTGCATAAGGAGCTTTGGTCAAACTGCTCAATGCAACGCCCGGTACATTGTTCGGCAATGATTGCAATGCTTTTTTTGCGGTAATACCCAATTTTTCTACCTGTAACAGATAGGTAGGCGAAACGGTTGTTTTTTGTGCTAATGTACTTCGTAAATACGGTAATAACCGAATTGTTTTTTCAGAAATTCCTTTGGCTCCGTTAAAAAAGGAAGAATACCCTATCGCATTCTTTTGGAAGCGGGAAATTTCTTCGTTCAAATAAACTGTTGCACCCTGCTCCCCGGCTGTTTTCAGAAAATTATTCAATTCTTTTTTACCGCCGGCTGAGGAGGCGGGTTGAAATCCGGTATGGATCTTATTTTCCAAAGCCCCATGCTTATCCCATCCCAAAAGCCTTACCTCTGCAGATGCTCCGGCAAAATCTTTTAAAATATCTGCCGATGTTTTAAAATCAGTTAAGCAATATGATTTTTTATGCGGCAACCCAAAGGTATAACCCATTTTGGAAACTGTATTGTAGATATCCAAAATCAACGCGTTTGCACGATAGTTTTCTTTTAACCCTGCACGAATCAACTTTTCGTGTAAAAGATTTGCCATCTTTGTATACTCTGCGCCGTCGGACAAGAAATCCACACCCAACCGAATGGAACCTTTTTCAATACGGTTAACAGCCAGTAATTCATAACTGACCTCCGCATAAGTGCGATCCAAAGCTGTTGCCTTTTCATGATCGCGGTAAATAAAGTTAAAATAGGCGTTTTCATAGCTTGATTTCAACAGATACGGATCTAAAATCAATCTTGCATTTGCCGCACCTTCTTCAACCAGCGTCAAGAAGCCGCTGGTACGGTCGCCGTTTTTAAAGCAGGCGCCGATGACCGGCATGGTCAACACTTCGCCGTTTCGGACAACAAACTGACTGCTACTGTATTCATCTGCGCCGTAAACATCCTTTGCGTATTGTCCGTAAGAGGACTTTGCCGTGTGAAAATCAACCAGCGCACCCGAGCCGTCCGGTAGAAGGAAGTATCCGTCATCCTCAGGCGTTGCGCAACCGAAGAAAGGCAACACAGCAAGTTCCAACAGTTTATAGTCGCCCTTTTCTTCAATGGCATCATAATTGATATACACCGACAAGCGACCTTCCTGTAAGGTTATTTCCATCGGAATCGTTATTTTTAATGCCGGAAAATAATACAAAAGGCAAATGCCGTTTTCCATGGCATAAACCGAAAGACCGTCTTCGATTACACAATAGGAATAGCTGCTGTAGGAAATATCAATATGATTTTCTTTATCCGCTGCCGTTAGGACTAATTGAGAAAGCATATTGGTACGATAAGTACCCTTTGCCATTTCGTCTTCTGCGGCGTTGAGAGGATTTGCATAATAGGTTTTCTGCGCGACGGTATCTTCGACTGCAAAATTTCCGGTACTCGGATTACAGGAGAGCGTCAGGTTTTGAGTCTGCGCCACCACTTGAAATTCTTTTCCGCCGAGCTGTTTCCCTAACCGGGTTCCGGAAGGAGATGTTTTTTCTTTTTCAGCCAGCGCGGTCAAACCGACACCGGATATCCAAACAGTCACGGCAGTCAGTATTGCAAAAAAACGATGCATCGAATTGTGTTTCATCGTGTTCCTC
>JAFWUH010000040.1 GCA_017524165.1 Clostridia bacterium
GATGGTACATACAATTTTTGTTTTCCTCATAATGAATCTTCTTTCAAAAAAATAAAGAGCAAAGTCGTAGACTCTGCCCTTGAGTGCCAAAAAGACATTGATATAAATAGATTGCAAATACAATCTATGACAGACTCCACCACATATATCAACTGCGATTATTATATCATGGCACATTATTTCTGTCAATGTGTTTTAAATTATAAACAGACCGTTTGCTGCGAAATCTTTCCGGCTAAAGTATCTAAGGCTTGCCCGATGAATAGACCAATCGCGATTTTATGGAAACTCCCGAACAGCTATCGGAGATCCTAAACAAAATTACAGCCTTATTATAAAAATTCAGCTACGGGGATCAATGCCTCGCCGCAGTGTGTTATGTGATTTGATTTTGAGCAACCGCTTCGATCATCAGCCTAACTCCAAGTCGAAAACCGTATGAAAACGCTTTTGCTTCCGATATAGAATTCATTTCATTTACTGCGTTATAATACTTCTCAAACAGTTCGGCTTGTTCGGTCGATAGTGTTGCCTCAAACTTTTCGAGGTTGTTCCCCACACGACGAAGCAAATTCTTGTATTCTGTATTACCGTCAACAAATTCTTCTACAGGGCGGATATTGCCGTACCAGAGGTTTTCGAGAATTGTCATGCGAACACCATCTCGCTTTTACGGTCTCTTCGGCGCGGTTGCGGATGGAGTTCATACGGCGGTCTCGCCTACCGGCTCGGTCGGCGCTTCTGCCTTCGGCAGATGTGTCCACCGGACACCCGCACCCCATTCCATCTAGTCGGTGGATTCAAGCTGTTCGGTAACACCTTCGGTTTGCTTCATTAGGTCCATCAGCTGAGAAAACATATCCTCCGTCTGCCCGTCAACATCTTCAATATGCTCCTTGAGTTTACCCGACAGCATAAGCCCTGAATATGTAACTCGATGATGATTACGCAGATATTCGCGATAAATCATTCCGAATCTGCCGACCTTTGGTGATTCCGGCGCTTTCAAGCAGGGATAATAGTAGTTGCCCACAAGTTTATAATCAAGCCCGTTCTTTTCGTCGTGAATAATCTTTTCCATTTTCAAATTCTCACTTTTTTCAACTTAGCTTTTATGACTTTGACAAGTAACATATTGACATCGTCAATCGGCTTGCCCTCATCGAGATATATTGACCGCGCCGCATTGATGCACCTGACCAATAGTTGCATTTCGTTATCCGTCAACAAGGTCATTTACGGCAATAAAGCGAACATCGTGTTCGGGGAAATAACTATCCATATACATACCGACTGTAGGCGCATATCTTCCAAGACGGGAAAGGCCTTTTACCATAACAGTTGTAATATATCCCGCTTCAATGTCATCTAACATTTGCTGAAAGCCGGGACGGTCGAAGTTGGTGCCTGTGTAGCCGTCATCACGGGAAAGACGGCAGTATAACGCAGTTATACCTGTAATTTTATTTAGTTTTTGATTTTTCGACTGCATGCGTCCTCCTCTCCGCAGCCGAACATACATTCATTGCTAATTCTATTTGTGCTAATATCCGCTGTCAATTCTGCAAAATCTCCGCCGATGAAGTTTTTTACTCTCTCGGAGAAGGTTGGTTTATTCTTTCTTTTCTCCATCTTTGCACATATCCATCTTTTTCTCCATTTTTGTCACGAACTCGGCGAACGTTTTGCCGCAGTCTTCGATCACCTATCCAGCGAATGAAAATTCTTGAAAAAGTCCTTATAAAAAATTTATTCTATTTAATTTATTCTTTACAAGAATAAGAAAAAGGAATATAATAATGTCTGCTGATCAAATGCCGACATGCCGTCGGCATTTGTGAAAAACGTTATTTTTATCATTTTTTCGGAGGAAACAACATGATCGACCAAAGTATTCAGCAGTTAATCTCTTACGGGCTGGCACATGACTTCTTTGCGGAAAGCGACCGTATTTTCATCACCAATCAACTCTTGGACGCACTTTCTTTAGACAGCATCGACAGCCGGGAAACCCTTGCGCCCGCCGATCTTGCCGAAACACTTTCGGAATTGATCGACTACGCGGTCAAAAAAGGGCTGATTGACGAAGGCGTTGTTGCCGCCGACTTATTTGATACCAAACTGATGGGATTGTTATTGCCGCGCCCGTCAGCCGTCATTGAAAAGTTCCGTGAGCTTTACCGTCAGTCACCCGAAGCGGCAACCGATTTTTACTATCAGTTCAGCTGTGACAGCAACTATATCCGTCGCGACCGAATTGCCC
The DNA here is from genome assembly GCA_017524165.1 of Clostridia bacterium. Taxonomy (GTDB): domain Bacteria; phylum Bacillota; class Clostridia; order Oscillospirales; family Acutalibacteraceae; genus UBA737. Next base: position 2,264 of record JAFWUH010000040.1, read on the forward strand.
GGGATGTCAAATGGAAAACTGCAACCGAATACGGTGATTTAGATATTACCATCAATCTTTCCAAGCCGGAAAAAGATCCAAAAGCCATTGCCGCCGCGAAAAACGCGCCGCAATCGGGGTATCCGAAATGTTTACTATGCAAAGAATGCGAGGGTTATGCCGGACGCATCAATTTCCCCGCCCGACAGAATCACCGCGTCATCCCGTTGACCATCAATGACAGTCACTGGTTTTTACAGTATTCTCCCTATGTATACTATAATGAACATTGCATTTGCTTTAATGCCGAACATACGCCGATGGTGATCAACCGTGCCACCTTTGCCAAGCTGTTGGACTTTGTCACACAGTTTCCGCATTATTTTGTCGGTTCCAATGCCGACCTGCCGATTGTCGGCGGTTCCATTTTAAGTCATGACCATTTTCAGGGCGGACGCTACACCTTCGCCATGGCGAAAGCACCCATCGAAACGCCGCTTTCCTTCGACGGCTTTGATGATGTTACCGCCGGTATTATCAAATGGCCGATGTCGGTGATCCGTCTTCGCGCCGAAAAGAACGACCGATTGATTGAATTAGCCAACCGCATTTTGCATGTATGGCGTTCCTATACGGATGAATCCGCTTTTGTTTTTGCCGAAACTGACGGTCAACCGCACAACACCATTACACCCATTGCACGGCGAAACGGCACTCTTTTTGAGTTAGATTTGGTCTTGCGCAACAATATTACCACCGCGGAGCATCCGCTCGGGGTTTATCATCCGCATGCCGAGTTGCACCATATTAAGAAAGAAAACATCGGTTTGATCGAGGTCATGGGCTTAGCTGTTTTACCTGCCCGTTTAAAAGCCGAAATAGCTGAATTAAAAACCGCACTATTGAACGGCACCGATCTGCATGCGACCAAAACGCTTTCGTCTCACGCCGAATGGGCAGAAGACATTCTGAAAAAGCATCCTGATCTTTCTGCCGAAAATATTGACGGTATTTTGAAAGAAGAGATCGGACAGGTCTTTTGCAAAGTCTTAGAACATGCAGGCGTCTACAAACGCGACGAAGACGGCAAAAAAGCATTTTTACGGTTTGTTGAAAGGGTAAATTCATGTTTCTGACCGTATTGGAACAGGTAGCCATTCTTTTTATCCTGATTGGCATCGGGTATTTGTTAGGCAAAGGTAAAATTATTGCCGAAACAGGCGCCAAACAAATGACCGACATTTGTTTACTGATAGTCACCCCCTGCGTGGTGATTAAATCTTTTCTTCGGCCTTTCTCGACGCAAATATTGAAAGCCGTCTTGACCAGTTTCCTTTTAGCTTTTTTCACACAAGTTTTCTTTATTTTATGTTCACGCTTTCTTTTTCGCGACCGTAAAGAAGCCTCCCGCCGCGTTTTACAATTTGGCATTGTTTTTTCCAACTGCGGCTTTATGTCACTGCCATTGCAGGAACAGGTTTTAGGGGAAGAAGGATTGTTGTACGGTGCTTCCTTTGTCGCCATCTTCAATTTATTGGTTTGGAGCTACGGGATCCTGCACATCAGCGGTGACCCATCGTTTTTTCGACCGAAAAAACTGATTCTGAATCCCGGCATCATCGGCTTGGTGATTGGTTTTTCCCTGTTTGTCTTTTCAATACCGCTTCCCTCTTTTGTGCAAACGCCGATTGTCTCTCTGGCGGCACTCAACACCCCCTTGCCAATGTTGATTATCGGTTATCATTTGGCAAATTCCGATATTGTAAAGTCGGCAAAGGACAGCGCTTGCCTTCTTTCGGTATTGTGGCGGCTGATTATCTTTCCGCTTTTAGCGCTTTTTGGCATGTACTGTTGCCAAGTACGCGGAAATCTGCTCGTATCCACCATTATTTCCTGCAGTGCGCCGACCGCCGCCATCACGACCATGTTTGCCTCTCGCTTCCAAAAGGATGTTGAATTATCTGTGAGCATGGTTTCCCTTTCCACCTTAGTTTCACTCTTCACCATGCCGCTTTTGGTCACCTTGGCAAAATATCTTGCATAAAAAAAGAAGCCCGTTCGCTTGAACGGGTTTCAATTTTTTTGCGCTTAATTGGAAGATTTACCAAGATTCAAGCCGGCTACCACATTAGAAATCGGCATCGACTGTAACACAATATGACCGGGGCCGGTGACGACCGTATTGAAGATACCTTCGCCGCCGAACATCATATTTTTTATTCCTGGAACGGTGGTGATATCCATGGTGCAGGTTGCATCCATCGCTGCCAAATAGCCGGTATCCACGACCATCTTTTCACCGGCAGCCAAATCATATTCTACCGCGGAACCGTCGATTTCAATGAAAGCCAAGCCTTCGCCGGAAAGGCGTTGCATAATGAATCCTTCGCCGCCGAAGAAGCCCGCGCCCAATTTCTTTTTAAAGTGGAGCGAAAGCTGAACACCTGTTTCACTGGCTAAGAAACCGCTCTTCTGAACGATCAATTCTTTGCCCGGAGCAATTTGGATCGCACGGATCGAGCCGGGGAACGAAGAAGCAAAAGCAATTTGTCCGTTGCCGCCCTCTGCGGTATAGATGTTTTGGAACATATTTTCGCCTGCGAATGCACGGCCGAGCATTTTACCGATGCCGCCGTTAGAAGATGTCTTCATCTTCATGTTGGGGGTCATCCAGCTCATCGAGCCGGACTCGGTAATCATGGATTCCCCGGCGTTCAGATCACAGATCACCACCGGCATCGGTTCTCCGATAATTTTGTAGTTCATAGTTTGTTTCCTCCTGGTTTTTTATTTAATTGTCAGCTCGCGAATGGATCGCAACTGATAATCAACATTTTTCAGCAGTTCCGGTTTTTGCAACGCAACAGCCGCACCGCGAACCACACTGTACACGGGGTCTTCCAACATTTTTACGGGAATACCCGTATATTCTGCCAAGCGTTCTGCCATACCGTAAATCAAGGCGCCGCCGCCTGTCAGATACAAACCGTCCTGCGTGATATCCGCCACCAAATCCGGATCGGTTCGCAAAAGTACCTGCCGTACGGCGTTGCAAATGGTGTCCGCCGTCTCACAAATGGCTTCGTACACTTCGGAAGATGTAATTTCAAAGCTTTCAGGAAGCCCGGTAAATACATTCCGTCCTTTTGCCGTAATGGCGACCTCGATATCGCGATCGACCACCGCGCCGACCTGAATTTTAATCTGTTCGGCGGTCAGGTCACCGATTTCAATATTATATTCTTTACGCACATACCGCACGATCTGCGCATCAAAATCATACGAAGCGGTTTTAAAGGAATCAGATACGGCAATGCCGCCCAAGGAAATCACCGCGATATCGGTCGAGCCGGCGCCGATATCGACAATCAGCGTGCCGTGCGGGATAGAAAAATCTATGCCGAGTCCAAACGCGACTGCCAACGGACCCTCAATAATAGAAATATTCCGACCGCCGCCCGATTCCATTACATTGGTCAGCGAATGGTGTTGCAATTCGGTCAATCCGGCGGGAAGGGTCGCCATGATGCGCGGGCGCACCACGCGACTGCCGAACGCCTGCTGCATATAGTTTTTCAGCATCATTTCGGCAATGCCGTAGTCGGCGATGACGCCGTGTTCAATGGGATGTACACAAACCAGGCTTTCAGGCGTTCTGCCGAGGGTCTGTTTGGCTTTATCTCCGTAGTAAACCGGTTCCCATGTCTCGGCATCCACCGTTACCACGCTGGGTTGTTCCAGTATTACTTTTGAGCTTGAAAAAATGACCGTTTTGGATGAGCCTAAATCAATGCCGATGTCGGTCGCCACGGTCATCACCGTCCTTTTCTTCTTTTTCTAAAAACGGGGTAATGGCAACTACCGCCGCATATACTTCCCTTGCCCCAGCAAAAAGAAGTGTCCGTGCCGCTTCATCCAAAGAAGCTCCGGTTGTCATAATATCATCAATCAGCAAAACGGTTTGATTGTTTAAAGATCTTTTCGATACGAAAGCACCGCGAATAGAATCGAACCGTTCTTTCCGGGAAAGCTCATGCTGATTTTTGGCCGTCTTTTTGGTTTTTCGGCAAAGTGCTTGCAACAAAGGAAGATGCAACTCTTTTGCCACAAATTTTGCCAACAATTCTGCCTGATCATAGCCGCGTTCATTTTTGCTTCGTTGAGTGGTTGGTGCAAAACAGACCGCATGAAAAGGAATATTGACATACTCCTTCTTCACACTGTCCGCGATCTGCTCCGCAAAGAAACGAACCGCAGGCAACCGTTTACCGTATTTCAACTCTATTAAAGCACGGCGAATATCTCCGTCATTAAAGAATGGGGCGACGCAACCCGAAAAATGATAAACATTCATCAGGCAAACACAATATTTCTTTTCGTGTCCGCAGTTCAAACACCGCTTTTGAGCGTTGATATATGTTACGGTTTTTTCACAGGAATTGCATATCATTTTTTCACGGCTGATCCAGTCGTCGCAAAGCACGCAACGATTGGGAAAGACGGTATTCAGCAATACTTCCTTCATGTGCCGACCCGGATTACTCGCCATAGAAATAGTTTTCCAACATACTGCGGAGCAAGGTATACCGCAAGGTTTTCCGGTCATTTTCCGCCATTTCGTAAAAGACCGAAGTGTCTCCTACCAAAACAAGCATTTTCTTTGCCCGCGTCACACCGGTATAAAGCAAATTACGATACCGCAGTCGGGACGGTGTTTCAAAGAGCGGCATGATCACACAGTCAAATTCACTACCCTGACTTTTATGTACGGTAATCGCATACGCCGGTTCCAGTTCGCCGATTTCTTCGCCCATGTAGTTCACAGTGCGGTCTTCAAACTGCACCGTTACCGTATTGGCTCTGCGATCGACCGATATAATGAATCCCACATCGCCGTTAAAGGCGCCGGTTCCCTCTTCCCCATCGGCTTTGCGCCAGATGATCTCGTAATTATTCTTGATCTGCATCACTTTATCCCCGACGCGGTAGGAAAAACCTTTATAGCTGATGGTCTGATCCCCCGCTTTCGGCGGATTCAAACAAGACTGCAGAAGCGCGTTCAGCTGAACGGTGCCCGCATCGGTTTTGCGTGACGGACAAAGTACCTGAATATCGGTCAACGGGTCAAAGCCGTATGCCTTCGGCAATCGTTCGGCACAAAGCTCTAAAACCGTATTGCAAACATCCCGCATATTATCCCGATGCAAAAAGAAAAAATCATGACTGCGATCGGTCAGCACCGGCGGTTTATTTTCAATAATAGCATGCGCATTGGTAACGATCAAGCTCTCTTTAGCTTGACGGAAAACTTTATTTAATGCAATGGAGGGGAACCGATTTTCCGCCAACAGATCTGCTAAAATATTGCCCGCCGAAACACTCGGCAACTGGTCGGCGTCTCCCACCAAAATCAGGCGGCAGTTCAATCGCAATGCGCGCAGTAAGCTATCAAACAAAAGGGAGTCGATCATCGAGGCTTCATCGACGATGATCACATCGCATGTCAAGGGATTTTTTTCGTTTCTTGAAAATTCCGGTCTTGCTTCGTTGGTCCAATTGACCTCCAACAAGCGATGCAGCGTTTTGGCTTCCCGCCCTGTCAATTCGGTCATGCGTTTTGCGGCTCTCCCGGTCGGCGCGGCAAGAGCGATTTGTGCGTCCCGCCGTTCCAACAGCTCAATGATTGCATTCAAGGTCGTTGTTTTTCCGGTACCGGGTCCGCCGGTCACAATCAAAATATTATTTTCAAAAGCCGCACGAACCGCTTGGCGTTGCAGGGCTTCAAACCGTATCCCCAGTTTATTTTCCACATAATCTATTTCCAAGTCATCAATCGGCAAAAAATCATGACTTCGCCGCACCATTGTTGTCAGCCGTGCGGCAATATGATCCTCCGCCACGAAATATTCCGGCAATGCCAAAAATCGCCGATCCCCGACAGTATATTCCTGCAAGCGCAACTGTTTTATCAGCATGTCGATGATCTGTTCAATGCGAAGCGCATCGCTTTCCAACAGTCGTATTGCCACAGCGGTCAATTTATCGGCCGGAAGACAGGTATGACCGTTCATCAAGTTTTGTCTTAAAATAAACTCCACACCGGCGCAAAGCCGCATTTCGTTATCCGCTGGAATCTCAAAATCTGCAGCGATTTGTTCGACGCGATCAAAAGAAAAGCCGATTTCCTCACGGCAGAGTATATACGGGTTTTCGCGGATCAGTACCGAAGAATCCTCTCCCAAAACCCGATAAATCCGTACGCACATTTCGGGTGAAACGCGATAGTTATTCAACAAAAGCATGACCTCGCGCACCCCGAACTGCTTGGCATATTCGGCAGAAAACTCATACGCACGGGAAAGTGAAATTCCCCGAACGGTTGCCAACTGCTCCGGATGATTTTGAAGAATATCCAACGAATCGGCTCCGAACTGTTCGACGATCCGTGCCGCGGTACCCGGACCGATTCCGCGAATGGCACCGCCCGAAAGATAACGAAGAATCGCCGCCGTACCCTCGGGCGCGCACCGTTCAAAAGAAGTGACAGAGAGTTGTTGTCCGTAGGTCGGATGTTGCATGTAGTGACCGACAAATTGTGCCAGATCCCCCTCCGACAAGAAGGGCATGATGCCGACGACCGTCACTCGCTCTTTGCCGTTTCGCACCACAGCAACCGTATAGCCGTTTTGATGATTTTGAAAGGTAATTCTATCCACCGTCCCCTTCACGGTCGACGGTTCCTGAAGCTGTTCCTCCATTTGAGGCAAGACGGTGTTCCTCCCTTGATTCCTTCATATCTTCGGTTGCCAACGCCGGCAGATCCTTTGCGTTGCAAAATATAAGTTGATTATTTTCGCAAAAACGGCGGCAAGCCGCCGCATAGGCATCAGAGAGACCGTCCGCAACCACAAAAATGCGTTGTGCAAAGTTGTTGCCCCACCAACGGCGTTGCAACCGTATAAAGCGCAGTTGTTCCTCGGCGGTTTCATCCTCCAAAAGAAAAATCACATCTTTTTTGCGACTTTTTTTTGAAACAGTCATAATCGCCCACAATTCGTACAGCAGTTCGCTCAAGCCAAACAATGCCAATAAAGCCCAACAAATCAGTAAAAATCCTTCAAACATAGAATATCACCCAATCTATTCTATGCGAAACCGGATTTTTTGCCAAAACCGCAACGATTGGTTTCGACCAGGAAAAGATATCGCTATTTTCCCGAAAGCGTCACCGTTGTGCTGTAATTACCGACCTGCCAAACTAATGGGCTGTCGGTACATTTCACGACGGCATCGACCGTGTGTGCGCCAACTGTTTTATCGGACAAATCCACCGTAGCATACAATTGACTGTTTTTTAAGGTCGCCAGTACCTCACTCGGACCGCAAACCTTGACATTACGAATAGATACAGCGGTTTTTGCCGTTAACCCGTCTGTCAAATTCGTCGTGCGAATATCCGTAACCGTAAAGATCTTTTCGGTATAGCCCGACAAATCAAGCGATACATGAAAGGTTTCAATATTATCGGTCAGTTTCATGCCGTCCGGCATTGTCAGCGATACTTCAAACTCGGTCGAACTCGGAGAAACCGACCAAAAATCAATGGGTGCCAGCTTGAGCACCGTATTGGCGTCAACCGTATCCGGCGTTCCAGTAACCGTCACCGTTTCATGATCCAAACGGTAAACGATTTGTTCGGGCAAAAGTCCGTCCGGCAAATGCGTAAAGGTCGGTTTCACCTGAACCACCGCTTTTTTCACGATCGGCGCCGTAACCTTGGCGTTGAAAAAGCTTGCGGTCAAATAGGTGGATTCAATCTGATTATCTTTGGCATCATAGATTTTGCCGTCGGTATCATAGCGATAAATAATACCGCCGTCCGCATTATAGAAGACAATGCCTGCATCAAAAGTCTGTGAAACAGACAATGTTTTATTGACTTCCGCATAGGTGCCGACCGCGTCGATTTTTTCCATCACCGAACGCGGACCTTTGACCGTGATCGTATTTTGTTCCGAATCAGCCATTACCGGCGTATCGACGATCAATCCCTCCACTGCGCTGACCCCAATCAACCGCGGCGTCACGGTAAACTGTTTGGTATCAAAATAGTCAAATGTGACATCAATTGTTGCCGGCGAAATAGAGGAAAACTCATACCCTGTTTTAGAGCTGGTACGAACGCCTTCCATTCTTAACGAATAGGTTCCGGCGGCGTTGACTTCGGTCAGCGAAGCCTTGATCTGAAAATCTTCCGGCCGCAAACTGCTGACGACATAGCTCGGTCCCTTTATGGTTACCGTAAACTTTTGGGAGGATACATCAGACACGATACCGAGTCCCATTTCGCTGATAACGGTATCATCCACGGAAATTGACAGCGGAACATTCCAAAAAACCTGTTTATAATCCGGATTATCGCTGACTTTGAGAATGATCCAAAACGAAAAGGCAACAATCAGAGAAAAAGGAATGGTAAACCGCTTGTTATGGAACAGTCTGGTAAACAGCCGATGCATGGAGAAACTACTTTTCATGTTTTTCCTCCTCTTCTGCCGGATTGTTTTTCCCGAAAGAAAAAATACGCTTCAACGAAGAAAACAAGACATTGTCGCGCCGTTCCAATTCCGAGTCAATCAAATTTCTGCGCAATTCGGCAGAAGCCGACGCCGCATTATAATTCCGTGTGATCTCTCCGTTATTGATAATAGAAATAACGCCCGTTTCCTCCGATACGACCAGCACGATCGCATCCGAGTTCTCACTCATTCCAATCGCCGCACGGTGGCGAGTACCTAAATCCGGAGGCACATTTTGACTTTGTGTCAACGGCAAAATACATCCGGCGGCATAGAGTCTTCCCTCGCGAACGATCAAGGCGCCGTCGTGCAACGGCGATTTCGGGAAGAAAATATTATTGATCATGGCAACCGATGCTTCCGCGTCGATTACCGTCCCGGTATGAATAATTTCACCGAGTTGTGTCGTGCGTTCAAAAACGATCAATGCACCGATTTTCTGTTCCTGCATCATGCCGGCGGCTTTGCCGACATTATCAATACAGTTGGATATTTTTTCGGTCTCTTCATCCATCATTTGTCCGCGCGCCAGATTCGTCCGACCGATTCGTTCCAGCAGTCGGCGCAATTCCGGTTGAAAGATCACCACCAAAACGACCAACGCAGAATCGACCACGATCGCCAACAGCCATCGTAACATCGTCAACTTAAACAGAATTGCCAATGTATACGCCGCCAATAAAACGAACAGACCTTTTACCAACTGACCTGCCCGTGTTTGCAACAAAAACTCAATGACTTTATATATTAAAAAGGCGATGATAAGAATGTCGATGCCGTCTAAAATACGCATGCTTAAAACGGCAGAAAAAAACCGATTCCAAACACTGTACAAAAAATCATACAATGTACTCATTGGCAACATCCCTTTTTTAAAAGATTCCTGTTCGCAGAATACTACAAACCATTATTATATTAGCATATATTTATTTATCAATCAATAGAAATATCTTCATTTTTTAAATTTTTTTAATGTCGAAATCAAAGCCGATATATCCTGCGGACGGTTGAACACAGCGGTCGAAACGCGCACCGTTCCGCTCTGTTCGGTATGAATTTGACGGTGTGCACTCGGTGCGCAATGCAACCCCGCCCGAACGGCAATACCGTTTTTCGAGAGATAGTCCGCCACCTCCCCGCTGGAATGACCCGACACATTAAAAGAAAGCACCGGTGCCGTAAGTCTCGGACGCGGCGACGCGGTATACAGAATGATATTCGGCATTGCGGCAAGCTGTTGGTAGAGCATTTCGGTCAACAGAAATTCATGGCGGTAGATCTTCTCCATGCCGATGGATCTGACATACTGCACCCCCGCCTCAACACCTAAAATTCCCGGAACATTGATCGTACCGCTTTCCAACCGTTCGGGCAGTTCGTCCGGTTGTGCCATGGAGGCGGAGTTGGTCCCGGTTCCTCCTTCGATCAAGGTTTCAAAAACCGGTTTTCGCGCAATCAGAACGCCGACGCCCATCGGCGCATAAAGACCCTTGTGCGGCGCTATGC
>JAFWUH010000041.1 GCA_017524165.1 Clostridia bacterium
AATACCGGCAAGTTGATTTTTCTACTTGCCGGTATTCTGCGGATAATAGGAATTACTTATTCAACGCTTCGTTGACAGCAACGGCGCAAGCCACGGTCATACCGACCATCGGGTTGTTACCGGCACCGATCAGTCCCATCATTTCAACATGAGCGGGAACGGAGGAAGAACCGGCAAACTGGGCATCGCTGTGCATACGGCCCATGGTATCGGTCATGCCGTAGGAAGCCGGACCGGCAGCCATATTATCGGGATGCAGGGTACGGCCGGTACCGCCGCCCGAAGCAACAGAGAAATACTTTTTGCCCTGTTCAATGCATTCTTTCTTATAGGTTCCCGCAACCGGATGCTGGAACCGGGTCGGGTTGGTTGAGTTTCCGGTGATGGAAACATCCACGCCCTCTTTGTGCATGATGGCAACGCCTTCACGAACATCGTCCGCACCGTAGCAGCGAACCTTGGCACGCTCTCCCTTGGAGTAGGCGGTTTCGTTGACGATTTGCAACTCGCCGGTGAAATAATCAAACTTGGTTTGAACATAGGTGAAACCGTTAATACGGGAAATGATTTGGGCGGCGTCTTTGCCGAGACCGTTCAAAATAACGCGAAGCGGCTCTTTTCTGGCCTTGTTGGCGCTGCGTGCCAAACCGATTGCACCTTCCGCGGCGGCAAAGGATTCGTGACCTGCCAAAAAGGCAAAGCACTTGGTCTCGTCGCGCAGTAACATTGCGCCGAGGTTTCCGTGACCGATGCCGACCTTTCTGTCGTCCGCAACCGAACCGGGAATGCAGAAAGACTGCAAACCAAGACCGATTTTTTCAGCGGCTTCAGCGGCATTCTTGACCTGTTCTTTCAAGGCGATCGCACAACCGACAATATAAGCCCAGGCGGCATTTTCAAAGCAGATAGGCTGAATACCTTTCACGATGCCGTATGCATCCACACCGGCTTGATCGCAGATTTCTTTTGCTTCCTCCAGGGAGGCAATACCGTGTTTGTTTAATTCCGCATTGATCTGCGCAATTCTTCTTTCATAACTTTCAAATAAAGCCATTCTCTTTCGTCCCCCTTCTTATTCTTCGCGCGGGTCGAGCAGTTTGACCGCATCGTCGACACGGCCATACTGACCGCTGGCTTTTTCAAGAGCTTCGTTGGCGTCCATGCCCTTTTTGATCATATCCATCATCTTGCCGAGGTGAACAAATTTGTAACCGATAATGGTGTCATTTTCGTCAACGGCAATTTTGGTGATATATCCTTCTGCCAATTCCAAATAACGGGGACCTTTTAATTTGGTGGCATAGGTGGTACCGGTTTGAGAACGCAACCCTTTGCCCAGGTCTTCCAGTCCGGCGCCGATCGGCAGACCGTTCTCCGAGAAAGCGGTTTGGGTACGGCCATAGACGATTTGCAGGAACAATTCGCGCATGGCGGTGTTGATGGCGTCGCAGACCAAGTCGGTGTTCAAGGCTTCCAAAATGGTCTTGCCAATCAGAATTTCAGAAGCCATTGCCGCCGAGTGGGTCATGCCTGAGCAGCCGATTGTTTCCACTAAAGCTTCTTCGATTATGCCGTCTTTCACATTTAAGGTGAGTTTGCAGGCGCCCTGTTGCGGTGCGCACCAGCCCACACCGTGCGTTAATCCGGAAATATCGGATATTTCCTTGGCTTGAACCCATTTGCCTTCTTCCGGAATGGGGGCGGGGCCGTGATATGCGCCCTTTGCAAGGGGACACATATTTTCTACTTCGCTTGAATAGTTCATAGATGTACTCCTTTCGGTAATTAGCACAGCACAAAATTACGGGTTTGCAATCATGAACTGTGTTTACGGTCGGCATTTTTTCGACCAATTATAGTTATTATACCATAAATCTTGAAAAAAACAAGATTTTTCTAACGGTAAAATCGCTTTGATCAATGCTTTATAAAAAGGTAAGGCGAAAAAAATCTTGAAAAGGTTTGCTGTTGCATATATAATAAGTGGAAAGAGGAGGTTTTTTTATGCTGAAAGAATGTGCTGTAAATACAATTCGTGAAAATTGGATCCGTGCCATCGCAGATGAATGGATGTTGATTGCGGCCGGTACGGCAGAAGGTTATAATATGATGACGGCGTCCTGGGGCTTTGCCGGCGAGATTTGGGGCGAAGATTCGGTTTTGATTCTTGTTCGACCGCAGCGTTATACGATGGAGTTTTTGGAAAACAATGATACTTTTACCTTAAGCTTTTACGGCGAAAATCGGGCGGTTCATGCGGTGTGCGGTTCCAAATCCGGGCGGGATGTCGATAAAACCGCCGAAACTGGATTGACGCCTGTCTTTACCGACAGCTCGGTATATTTCGCCGAGGCAAGATTGGTTTTGCAATGTCGTAAGCAATACATGGATCATATCCGACCGGAATCGTTTTTGATGTCGGAAAATCTCAAAAAATGGTATCCGAATGAAGATTATCATACAGTAATTGTAGGGAAAATAGAGCGCGCTTGGATAAAACAATAAAAATCGTCATAATGAATAACTAATGTTTTGTTTGATTGTGCAAAATTTCTCTTGCATTTTAGTGGAGCGGATGATATAATAAAGCAAACCGTGAAATATCGGTATGAGAATGTCCCATGTGTCGGACGACACAAATATTTTGGCGAAAGCCGGTTAGGAGAAAATTGAGATGACAAAAGCAAAAAAGACACTTGCACTTGTGATGGCCGTCATCATGTGCTTTACCATGATGATTGGATGTCTTACCATCAGTGCAGACAATCCCGGTTCAATTGCCGTGGAAACCACAACTATTGACGAGGGCACGGCTTCTGCCACAGTCAACGTCAACATCACCGGAGCTGCTTTTGCGGCCGGTATAATCACTTTAAATTACAATACCGCGTTAGGTACCCCTGCAGTTGCTTCTTCCAGCCAGTATTTGACGGTGAACACTGCAACCGCCGGCAAGGTTCGCTTGATCATTGAATCAGGCGCTACTACTGTTGCAAATCTTACTTCCGGTTCTTTCACCTTGACCTTCAGCAATTTGGCTGCTCTTGCAGTTGGTGATTACAACATCACCATTGATGCTGTTGATTTTGCCGATTATGATGAGAATACGGTTGCGTTCAACACCACCAACGGCAAAGTTACTGTTCAGGCTGTTGTACAACATACGCATTCCTATGTCGGTGTTGTTACTGTGGAACCGACCTATACTACAACTGGTATTATGACCTATACATGCTCAGGATGCGGTGACAGTTATACGGAGACTATTCCGGTTTTGGTTTGCGAACATACAAATCTGACCTTCGTCAGCGCAACCCCGGCTACCTCAAGTGCGGCTGGTTCTATTACCTTTACATGTGCTGATTGCGGTCAGGAGGTTGTAGTTCCTGTTAGCTACTATGAGCGTTATGTTTGCGCTTATGCCGGCGTTGGTTATGAATCTGAAATTCAGATGGCATTCAGTGCGCGTGACAGCCATTTGACTCGTCAGGGCGCCTATGATGATGCATTTATTATGATGAACAAACACCGTGCTTCCGGCAATGTTGATACTACTGTTATGAATGTCAGTGAAGCTACTTCCGCTACCGTTTCCGGTAACCCCTGCAAAACATGGGTACTTGGTGTTCCGGCAAAAGAAATGACAGAAGCTATTGATTCTTATGTTTTTGTGAAATATAACGGAACATGGTACAATGGCGCTGTGAACACAAAATCCGTTGAAAGCTATGCGTTGACAATTTTGTCCAACTCTGGTGTTACCGCTTCTGAAAAGACTTTGGTTGCCAACTTATTGACCTACGGTGCAAAGGCACAGATTAACTTCAATTACAATCTTGATAATTTAGCAGATGCCAATCTTGGCTCCTATGCTTCTTATGTCACCACTACTGTACCGAGCATTGTAAATGCTTCTTCAAATCCTGCTTCCAATACAGAAGTAATTATTCACCAGCAGGCTTTGGATATGGGTTCAAAGGTTGGTTTGTACTTAGCTTTCCGTAACGATAGATACACCGGTGGAAAAGACTTAACAGATGAATATGTAAAGATTTCCTACGAAGGAAAGAACGGTACAGTTGAGTATGTTTATACTTCAGATATGTATAAGTTAATGTCCGGTAGAACTGATCGTTACGAATTTGTTTTTGATATGATGGCGGCTAAGAATTTGCGTAAACCGCTCACCGTTCAAATCTTTACAGCTGATAATGTTCAGGTAAGCTGTGATTTGACGATTAGCATTGAGGATGCTGCCGCAAAGGCAATCGCTACTGGTATTTCTCAAAACGAAACGCAGCTGTACTATGCAATGATGAACTACAGCGATGCTGCTGCTGCTTTCTTTGGTGCTTAATTCAACATATAGTTTTTTCATTTGATTTCAAGACCAACCTGCAATATATTTGCAGGTTGGGCTTTTGAAATAATAATTTTGAAAGGAGTTTTAGCAATGAAATTTGAATTTGAAGTAGTGCGTTTTAACGCTGAAGACGTTATTACTGCCAGCAACTGCGGTGAAAATGACAACATGGGTACCGTTATTTGCGATTACAATGACTAATTCTTTTTGTGTTTAGTCTGCAGAGTGAACATTTAGTTCAAGCGGGGGACGATTTTTATGTCGTCCCCCTTTTTTAAAGGGGATTTTAAAAATGGCATATAAAATTATACAAAATGCAATGGCACCCAAATGTACCGAGGCGGATGGACTGGATCTTACTTATAATAGCCATATGATCATGTGGGATCGCTGTAATTACCGTTGTAGCTTTTGTGAATTTGCTGCACATGATTTTAAAAGAACCGAAAACTATCATGATCTTACGCAGGATCAATTTATTACGGTGATTCTGCAACTAATGAAAAGTGGGAAAAATTTTAAGTTTTCCGGCGGTGAGCCGACTTTGAATCCATTTATCGAACAGCATTTGCAAATTGTGAAGCAACTTGGCGGAACGATTTTCTTTGATACTAACGGTTCAAATCCGGAGTTGGTAAAGCGTTTGCTGGATAAGAGATTAATTGATGTCTTGGCGGTTTCAATAAAAGGTCTTACACCTGATGAGTGCCTTGCAACTGCCGCAATCAAGAGAAAAGATTTTTGTTGGGATAATCCCTTAAAAACCATTGAATATGGTGCTTATACAAAGGGTGTAAAAGTTATAGTGACACATGTTTGCTATAACGATGCTTCAATTGAGGAGCTTCGTAGATTTTCTGATTTGCTGGAGCCTTTTCCGGATGTTTTTTATAAAATTAACAACCTTAATGGCAGTGTCCATAAGGATGAATCGCTTGTTCCTGTTAATTCCGATAAACTGATCGGACTGTTAAAACAATTAGTTGAAGAAAAACCTTTTTGGAAAAATAGAATGATTTATATCAATGATAAGTCCGGTGTAACAAACTATGATAGAATTCTATTTATGTAATTCCGGAGGCATATTAAATGGTTGAAATTCAAAAAAAATCCGCTTTTTTATCTGCGTTAGTATCGCAACAAAAAAGGGATAAAAATAAAAAATACCGCCCGTTGTATTTTACTGAGTGGGTGCCGGATGAAGACGGCGTGTTAATATACAATAACTTTACAAAACAACTGATTTTATTAACGAATGATGAGTTTTCAGCTTTGAAAGACAGTAATTATGCTGAACCATCCGAGTTGGTAGAATTTTTAATACAGAATTATTTTTTAGTACCGGATGATCACAACGATATTGCGCTTGTGGATCAAACTGTATTTCTGTTTCGTCAGCTTCCTCGAAAAAAAGAAATATATAACTATACCATTTTTACAACAACTGCTTGTAATGCACGGTGTTTTTATTGCTTTGAGGCGGGAGCACCGGTCTACACCATGGACGAAAAGACGGCAAACGATGTTGCCGATTTTATTCTAAAGAATCACGGCGATCACAAAGTGAGTTTTCGTTGGTTTGGTGGAGAGCCACTTTGCAATTGGCGTGCGATTGATATAATTTGTGCACGGTTGCGCGAAAAGGGGGTAAAGTATCAATCGGACATTGTAACAAATGCTTATTTATTTGACAAAGAGATGGTTCAAAGGGCAAAAAAAGATTGGCGACTCTATGCGGCACAGATCACTTTAGATGGGTGCAGGGATACCTATAATCGCGTCAAGAACTATAAAAATGGCGATATGAATGCCTTTGACAGGGTTTGCGATAACATTGAAGAGCTTTTAAAAAACGGTATTGCTACCGATATTCGTCTTAACATAGATAATCACAATGAGGATGAGCTGTTTGCACTGGTAGATTATTTAAATCATCGTTTCGGCAAGTATGAAAAAGGAAAAAAATTTCGCGTCCATGCGCATCCGCTTTATGAAAACACCGGTTATGTCAAAACCGTACACGATGATATGGAGAGGCAAGCGCTTACGGAAAAGTTTATTTCTCTTAGCGAGCATTTGCAAAAAATCGGTTTATATCCACGCGGCGAATTAGGGAAAGAGGTCAAATTTCAGCATTGCCTTGCCGATGACGATAAGGGGATAATGATTTCCCCGCAAGGAAACCTCGGACGCTGTGAGCATCATGTGAATGACGGCTTCTTTGCTTCGATTTATAATTTCACAGAAAACAAACCGTGGAATAAGTATTATAAGCCAATCGAAAAATGCAAAACATGTATGGCATATCCAAGTTGTATTCGACCGACGATTTGCAGTCCGGAGAATAATGAATGTTTTGATTATATGCAATATATTCGTTTCCATAATATAAGGACTGCGATGCGCAATTGCTATGAGGATTTTTTAAAAAATCAAGGTGATATGTCATGATTGTTCGTTTGGCGGATTTTAACATTGATTATCAATACAGATATTTGACTCAGCAGGAAATGTGTGCGGATTATATTGTCTCGGATGATGAATCGGTTGATTATGCAATTCGTGTTCAAAAAAGAGAAATAGAAGATGCCGTTGCAAATGATTCGGATCATCACTATCCAAGTTATTTTGAAAGTCTTTTCTTTTATCGCGACTTAGCTGAATGGTTGCCATTGCATGAAGCGTTTGTTTTTCATTCTGCATGTTTTGATGTGGATGGCGTTGGGGTAGCCTTCACCGCACATAGCGGAACAGGTAAAACCACGCACATGAGATTGTGGAAGGATATGCTGGGCGAAAGAATGACGGTAATCAACGGCGACAAACCCATCGTGAGATTTTTTAAGGATGAGATAAACACGCCATATGCCTATGGTACTCCGTGGATGGGCAAGGAGCATTATGGCACCAATGCCAGAACGCGTCTGAAACATATTTGTTTTATCAATCGAAGTCTTGAAAATTCGGTGATTCCGCTTCAAAAAAAAGATGTTGTGAACCGTATTATGAATCAGGTTTACAGACCGCACGATTCGGTTTCAGTTTTGAAGACGATGCAACTGATTGATAGATTGCTTTCCTGTTGTGATCTTTGGCAGATCAACTGTAATATGGATCCTTCTGCCGCTGAAACGGCATATAAAGAAATATTTAAACAAAAAAGAGGAGATTAAAATGAAATTAAAATACGATTTTGTCATTAATTCGGTTGCGGATAAAATGATTGCGGTTCCGATTGGAAAAGACACAGAAGATTTTAACGGCTTTATTAAACTGAATAATGTCGGTGCGTCGATTTTTACGATGTTAAAAGAGGATTGCACCGAAGAGCAGATCGTTTCGGCTTTGCAAAATGAGTATGAGGATGCCACGAACGAGGAAATCCGCGAAACGGTTAAAGAATTTATTGCTCGATTAGAAAAAGAAGATTTACTTGCCTGATATGGAGCAACGAGATATCAATAATGTGGAAGACCTGCTAAAGCACCAGTCGGAAGCGATGGCGATGACGGCTGGCGGCAGTATGCGCCCGTTATTTCGGCAACATCGAGATATTGTTGTTATTGAGCGCGTAACGCGACCGTTAAAAAAGAATGATGTACCGCTTTATCATAAAAAAGGATATCATCAGTTGGTATTGCATCGAATTATTAAAATTACAGAGAACGGTTATGTTATTCGCGGCGATAATTTACTTGATAAAGAGACGGATATCACGGATCAGGATATTGTAGGCGTCTTAAAAGCATTTTACCGTAAAGGAAAATATGTTGTGTGCGCCGAAAGCTTTTGGTATCAGGTCTATATTCGTTTTGTCTATCTGCGCTTTCCGTTCCTTTACTTGTGGCGGCGCGGTCTTTATCCGGTTTTGCGCCCGATTTATCGTTTCATTTTTGGGAAAAAATAAGGGAAGGACTGTCACGAAACAGACAGTCCTTCTTCTTTTGACAACATCCATTCGGTAATGCGGTCGGATAAATCGGCAAATAGGGGTGCGGTGTCGCTTCCGGCGGAATCCTCTGAAAAGATAACAGCGACATATTTCGGACTTTCTGCCGGGAAGAAGCCGCAAAACCAGCCGTGTGTGATTTCTCTGCCGTTTTGGTCGAAATGACCGGTTTGCGCTGTGGCAGTTTTGCCGCCGGCATTGCAAAGGGTCGGTTTTGCCGGAATGCCGGTACCGTTGGCAATAACGCCGACCAAATGCTGACGAAGTTGCAGTGCTGTTTCGGGTGAAAACACCTTTGTCGGATGGGGAAGTACCATATTTGTGCGGACGCCGTCCTTTAAGGTGGCTTCGGCCAGCGTGGGCAGACGGTAACTGCCGTCTGTGGCGATAGCGCAGTAGAGGGTGGTCAAGGCGATTGGGGAGAGCAACAGTTCTCCTTGACCGATGCTCAAATTGGCAAGAGCGGCGGGATTGAGAAGCTTGTTTTCGCTTGGCAGATTACCCGCCGCAGATTCTAAACCGTCACAAAGACGGATCTTTTGACCGAAGTTTAATGAGGATGCCACGCGGTAAATGTTTTGCTCTCCAACCGACAGGGCGAGTTGATAGAAAAAGGTATTGCAGGAAAAGGCGAGCGCCATGGATAAATCGACCAACCCGTGACCGCTTCGGTTATGACAGCGAAAGGTGCGGTCGGCAATCGTCATTCCGCCGGTACAGTTCCAAATACCGCCATCATAACCGTTTTCCAGTGCGGCGGCGGCAATACAAGGCTTGAAAACCGAGCCGACTGAAAAGGCTGAAAGACAACGGTTAAGGAAGGGAGAATCCTTTCGTTCTAAAGATTCGGAAAGGCGGTTGAGATCAAAGCCCGGTCGACTGACCAAAGCCCGTAGTTTGCCGGTTTCAGCCTCGCAGACAACAATCGCACCGCAGGTTATTTGTTCAGCGATCTGTTCGGCGAAGGACTGGATATCCGCGTTTAAGGTGGTAACAACACCGTTGCCGAACACCGAAGCGCTGTTTTCAAATTCCGCGGACAATCCCTTGAGCGCATTGCCGCGACCGTCGGTATAAAAGACGGCGTCGCAGGTTTGATCGCTGTACAGCAACTCATCAAAAGCGGCTTCCAATCCGCAAACGCCGTGATTTTCCGCATTGCAATAGCCGATGGTGTGCAGGGCAAGGCGATGATCGGAGGAATCGAAAATTTCGGTGCAGGAAATGCCGTCGCATTCCACCGGTTCAGGCAGGGTGCAAACGGTTGGCTTATTTGCAGAAAGGGCGGAGAGCACGGCGGGCAATTGACTGTCTTCCGCTAAAATCCGGCGGATGGTTGTCACGGCACGCGGCGTCGGGGAAACGGCGGCAACGATGCGCTTGGTTTGATTGGTCAGCGGACGCATCTCGCAGTCAAAGATTGTGCCGCGCGGTCGAGCATAAGAAATACGAAAACTGCTTTGCTTTTTCTGAACCTCTGCAAGGTTGCCGGTCGCCAAAACGCCGACACGCAGTGCGGCAAACAAAAAGCAAAATATCAACAGAAAAAAACACAACACACTTCTGATCGAAAACTTTTTTTGAAATTGATCGGGCAAAAAAATCCCTCCTGTTTCTACTCTTGGTAGTATGCAACAGGAGGGATCGGTTTATTCGTCGAATCGGGTCAGGTTTCGTCGGGTAACGCCATGCGTAAATAGGCGCCTTTCGCTACCGGACGGTCAAACGGGATCTTGACCGTCATCATCGGGTGATTTGCTTGGTCGATCGGCGCGCCGGTTTCGTCCAACAGCGTTTCGGTCGCCACGGGGAAGGGCGGTTTTCCGGCTTCTAAACAGTCTAAAAGTTGTCCGCGCAGGAATTTGTTTTTGACGGTGGCAAAAAGATAACCGTCCTGATAACCGGTAACCATGGCGGCAACCGCATAGGATCGAATATAACCCGCCGTAGCGTAGTTTTGCCCGGCGGTCGGGCGTTCAAAATAAAACCCGGTGGAATAGGGACGGTGGCTGATTTTTTCCAGTTCTGCCAAGGTCCAGTCGGGAGCCGTCCAGTCAGTTTGACATTCCCGCAGATGGTTTAATGCACCGCGATAGGCGTTGGTCACCACAGCGATATAATAATCCGATTTGGCACGCCCTTCAATTTTGAAGGAGGTCACGCCCGCCGCACGAAGGCGGTCTAAATAACGAATCATGCACAGATCGTTTGCGTTGAGAATATAGGTGCCTTTTTCCGATTCGGTAATGTCAAAATACTGTCCTTCGCGTTTTTCTTCCATTAAAGAATAACGCCAACGGCAGGGTTGCGCGCATTCGCCGCGGTTGGCATCCCGTCCGGTCATGTAGGAAGAAAGCAAACATCTCCCCGAAAAGGAAACGCACATGGCACCGTGCACAAAACATTCCAATGCCAATTCAGGCGGTGTGTGCTGATGGAGATAGGAAATTTGTTCCAACGACATTTCACGCGCCAGCACTACGCGTTTGGCGCCCAGCTCGTAAAAAGCGGTTGCCGTTTGGCTGTTGACAATTCCTGCTTGCACCGAAACATGAATTTCGCAATGCGGAGCATACTTTTGTGCCGCTTTCAGGGTGCCGAGATCGGCAACGATCAACGCATCCGCGCCGAGTTCTTCTAACCGTGTGAGCATGGCGGGCAACTGTGCCATTTCTTCGTCATAGGGGATCGTATTACAGGTCACATAGACCTTGACGCCGTGTTGATGGGCATATTGGATAGCGGTTGCCAGTGTATCGTCATCCATTGCCGCGGTGGCGCGCATACCAAACTGTCCGCCGCCCAGATAAACGGCGTCGGCGCCATAGGCAACGGCGGCGGTGAGTGCATCCAGACCGCCGACCGGACAGAGCAGTTCGGGTAGAGGTTGATTATCGGTCGCCAATCCAGTTGTTCTCCTTTTTTAAGCGATTGATGGTCGCATTGTGTTCCGAAAGGGTTTTGGTATAGTAAAAATTCATCTTTGCATCGGTGACAAAGAAATAATACGCAAAGTTTTCGGTCGGCAACAGGGTGGCGCGAATCGAGTTCAGACTCGGAGAGCAAAGCGGTCCGGGAGGCAATCCCAAGCATTGATAGGTATCGTACCGACCGCCGCCATGCGGATATTTTTGCGTGGGAGAAGACTCCAGCTTGGCAAAATCCGGACTGGCAAGGCGGGCATAGAAAACAGCGGCAACATTCGACATTTCAGCGGGACTGCCGCCGGCTTCCAACTCGACAATAGACGCTAAGGTCATCAGCTCGTGAAAAGAATACTTGCTGTTTTCTATTTTCGACTTCAGGTTGCTGTCAATTTTCTGTTCTAATGATTTTAACATTCTATCAACAGCCAGGTGGGCACATTCCGCCGAATCGTAGTTATAGAAATTATAGGTGTCGGGGAACAGATATCCCTCCAACCGATAGAAAACCTTGTCCTGCGGAATATCCTTGATAAAATCGTAGTGGAAATCGCCGTTCTGCACCTCGTTGATGAAATCACTCTTGGTGCAGACCTTGTTCTGTTCCAAAAGGTCAGCTATCTCGTCCACGGTAGACATTTCCGGAATGGTTACGGTAACACTTTCAATTTTTGCGCCTTCGGTCATCAGCATCTGCGCCAATGCCTCATAACCCGCCTCGGTGTTAAAATTGTAGACGCCGTATTTGTACTGACTGTCATAGTGTTTCAGTTTGGAATAAAGACGGAACAAAAACGGCCATTGTACGGCGCCCGTTTCCTTTAACTGCTTGGCGATTTTCACGGTTGGTGTGCCGGCGGCAATTTCCATGGTGCAATCGTTCCCGCGGCCAAAACCGATACCCAAATAGTCGGCGCCGGCAAAAATAACGCCAAAAGCAATGCCGACTGCCACTACTACGATGGCAATGATCCATAGCACGCTTTTTAAGACGCCGCCTGATTTTTTTTCTTTCACGCGGGGCGAAAGATAGAGATCCGGTTCCGGTTCTTCGTAATCGTTTGAAACGGTAAAGCCTTTTCCGATGACAAAATCGTCCTCTGGCTGATTGGTTTCAGGCGGTATATTTTTGTTTTCCGAATCGTTCATGACAAGTTCCCCCTTATGCGAAGCACATTCCTTTTTGCAGGTCTTCCGTTTGTTGATTGTTTCCGGATAAATAGGTCAAAAGAGCAAAGCCGAAGTCGGCGGCGCAACCGGCGCCCTTGGCGGTGATAATGTTGCCGTCCTGCACGACGGCATCGTTACAGACCGTGGCGCCGAGCAGTTTTTCTTCAAACCCCGGATAGCAGACGGCGCGGCGGCCGTTCAGCATTCCGTTCTGACCGAGTACCGAGGGCGCGGCACAAATCGCACCGATCAACAGCTTGTTTTGTACGGCAAATTCAAGCAAGCGTTTCACCGCGGTACTGTTGGCTAAATTTATCGTGCCGGGCATTCCGCCGGGCAGGATTACACCTTGTAAACCGTCGGTTGAGGTTTCGTCCGCGGTCAGGTCGGCAATAACGGGAATGCCGTGACTGCCGGTCACGGTTTTGCCGGTCACACCGACTGTCTGTATCGCAATACCGCCGCGGCGTAAAATATCGACCGGGAAGAGGGCTTCCGCTTCCTCAAACCCGTCGGCTAAAAAAACATAAACCATAATTTCATCCCTCAAATAGTTTTAAGATGGCGGCAAGAAGATCGTCCGAAATTGCCTCGATCGGGCGCGGACGCCCGCCGTCGGCGCAGGGGATAATCTGCCAGCCGGAATACTGCGCCGTAAACAAGGCGGCTTTGCGACAGTTGTCGAGGTAGGCGGTATCCTTTTCGTGAATATCCTTTTTGGCTTCGTCGCCCTGATAGCGTCCGCTCATCAACCGTTGCGAAACATCGATCGGCATATCTAAAAAAAGAACAATATCGGGTTTCGGGATCCCGATTTTCCGATATTCAAAATCATACAGCCAATCCAAAAAGCCTGCCCATTCTTCCCGCGGAAGTTTGGAGGTCTGGTGGATGGCGTTGGAGGTGGTGTAGCGTCCGGCGACCACTGTGCCGCCGTTACGGTAGTAGTTTCCCCAATCCAACTGATAGGATACAAAGCGGTCAACGGTATAGAAAACCGAGGCGGCATAGGCGTTGACATCGGTGGGCTTGTCCCCTAATTTGCCGCTTAAATACATTTTGATCAAAGCGCTGGAATCACTTTCATAATTCGGGAACGAAACCGTTTGACAGTCGATACCGTTTTGCTGTAACCGTTTCGGCAAAAGCTCAAGTTGTGTGGACTTTCCGCTGCCGTCCAATCCTTCGAGTACGATCAGCTTACCCATGTCGGCGAAACTCCTCATACTTTGCGCGTACCTCTGCCGCTTTGCCGCAGGACATCTTGCCTTCGGGACAAGCGCCGTTGATGCAGGGGGGACCGGCTTTCCGAAAGAGTTCCGGCGCGACGGCGGAAACTAACCGCAGCATTTGTTCGGCAACATCACGGATCTCCCATTGGGCGCGGTTACAGCAACGGTGCCGGAAGAAGTTGAACAGAGAACGGGCGTTCATGGTGACGACCATTTTGGTTTCGCAAGCGTTCGGCAAGACAAAACGCGCATCCTCAATGGCTTTCTTTTCAGCCAATCGGGCGGCGGTCTTTTCGTCCTTTCCCTGTGCCATGAATGCGGCTTGATGCCGTTCCTTTAAAAGGGCGGCAATACGGTCGTAGCTGTCTTGAGCAGACTGCATGGCGTCACGGAAAATTTTTGTTGCCTCCGGGTCTTCGGCAATTTCCGGCGGCGTTACAAACTCAAAACAACCCTCGGTCACATAGCGCTGACTCTTGACCGAGTAGGAGGCAATGCGGTGACGGGTGATCTGTGCCAACAGCGCACGGGAAACGCCCTCAATACCAAAGGTAAAGGAAACATGCTCGATCGGACTTTCGTGTCCGATTTCGGCAAGCATATCCACAAAAGAATGTACCTTTTCGTCAGTCAATCCGTCCATCAGGGTGTCGATATCCGACGCACTGTAACAAAGCTTTGCCGCACAGGCAACCGTGCGTTCCGGATCGGGGGTGTGACTGATCAGTTTTACAGTAGCCAAGATCCTCATCTCCCAAAATATTATAATTCACTATATTATATCAAATATATAGAGGAAGCGCAAACCCTTTTTTTGTATTATCCTGAAAAATTGCACAATATTCTTTGAAAAAAAGACAAAAATTTTTTTGAAAAAGGTCTTTTTCTCGGGGAAAAAATGTGGTATAGTTAAAAAAAGAAAAAAATGGGGGGCTCTTTTTATGTCAAATATTGAATTCAAGCATATGCCGTATGGCGATTTAGCCATTGTCAGTATGCGTGGTTGTGAGGAAATGTCATCCAAAGTCGATTATTATTTAAAAAAGTGGCGGTTGAGAACAGAGGACGAAACCTTTGTTGTCGGCGCAAACTGTCCGCGTTTCGGTACGGGTGAAGCCAAAGCGGTGTTGAATCATACCGCTCGCGGATTGGACGCGTTTATTCTCTGCGATTGCTTTAACTATAATGTCACTTATAAAATGTATGGACAAGTTGTTCCAATGAGCCCCGACGATCATTTTCAGGACTTAAAACGCGTGATTGCCGCCTTCGGCGGAAAAGCGCGGCGCATTACCGTCATTATGCCGATGCTTTATGAAGGCAGACAGCATCGCCGTACCTCGCGGGAATCCATGGATTGCGCCATGGCACTGCAGGAACTGGTGCAGATGGGCGTGAAGAATATCATTACCTTTGACGCGCATGATCCGCGTGTGAACAACGCCATTCCGCTTGACGGTTTTGATAATGTTCAGGCAACCTATCAGATGATCAAGGCACTGTTGAAAACCGTGCCGGATGTCAAACTGGACCGCGATCATACCATGATCGTTTCGCCGGATGAAGGCGGTATGGGTCGTTGCATTTATTATTCCTCCGTTTTAGGGTTGGATCTCGGCATGTTCTATAAACGCCGCAACTATTCCGTTGTGGTCAACGGCAGAAACCCCATTGAAGCACATGAGTTCCTCGGTAATGATATCACCGGCAAAGACCTGATCCTGGTCGATGATATGATCTCTTCGGGCGATTCTATGTTGGATGTTTCGGCAAAGCTTAAAGAGTTGGGCGCCAAGCGCATCTTTATCTTTTCGACCTTCGGTCTTTTTGTCGAAGGCTTGGAAAAGTTTGACGATTATTATCAGCGCGGTCTGATCGACAAGATCTTCACCACCAACCTGATTTATCAAACGCCGGAATTGCTTTCGAGAGAATGGTATTGCAGCGTCGATATGTCTAAATATATCGCCCTGTTGATTGATACCCTCAATAACGATAATTCCATCAGCGGTTTGCTGAACCCCTCCGACCGCATTAAAAAGATCCTGGTGCGTTACGGTCAGCGCGAGGCGGAATAATTCTTTTATCATTGATATAAAATGTTTTCGGGACGGTGCCTGCACCGTCCCGATCGTTTTTAGGGAACAAATTCTCCTTTACAAATGAGAAAAACTATGCTAAAATGACTTTGCCACACAACCGAATACGGTTTGGACTTAATGGGGTGCGTTTTTCGGTGTGTGCGGCTTGGGTTGCACACACTTTTTTATTTTTTGTAAAACCGTTCTATTTGATTTCACAGTTTTGAATGGCATAAGTCAACATCAGGTTGATCAGTTCGTTGCGTGAACGGCCGGTCTCCTTTGCCAGCCGTTCCAACGCGGCAACGGTTTCTTCCTTAATACGAACCGAAAAGGTTTTGTAACCGTCTTCGCCCTTCAAGGCTTTTTTGTTGATAATCAATTTATCTTTCATAACATGTCACCTCATAGATATTATGGCTTGACACATGTTATAAATATATGTTATAATTTATAACATAAAAAGGAGTGCGATATTGATGAAAAAAACGATTTCCGTCATCCTATGCGTGGTGTTGCTGTTTGCCGCGTTGCCGACGGGGATGCTCCCTGTCAGCGCGGCGACTGTTTCCGGCAGTTGCGGCACTAAATTGACATGGACCTTGAATACCGAGACCGGGATATTGACGGTTAACGGTACGGGGGAGATGACTAACTGGTATTCTTCTTCTTCGAATATACCATGGTATTCGTACCGGTCATCGATTAAAACCGTCACCGTCGGGGACGGCGTCACTTCTATCGGCATTTATGCGTTTTCCGGTTGCAGCGGGCTGACAAGTATCACGATTCCGGATAGTGTTACTTCCATCGGCAATCATGCGTTTTCCGATTGCGGCGGGCTGACAAGCGTCACCATCGGGGACAGCGTCACCTCCATCGGCGGTTGGGCGTTTTACGGTTGCGGCGGGCTGACAAGCGTCACCATCGGGGACAGTGTCACCTCCATCGGCAATTATGCGTTTTACAAATGCAGCGGGCTGACAAGCGTCACGATTCCGGACGGTGTCACTTCCATCGGCGGTAATGCGTTTCAAGGTTGCAGCGGGCTGACAAGCGTCACCATCGGGGACAGCGTCACTTCCATCGGCGGTAATGCGTTTTCCGGTTGCAGCGGGCTGAAAAGCATCACGATTCCGGACGGCGTCACTTCCATCGGCAGTGGTGCGTTTTACGATACTGCATGGTATAACAATCAACCGGGCGGATTGGTATATGCGGGGAAGGTGGTATACACATATAAAGGAACCTGCCCTTCAAGTGTGAATATAAAAGAAGGAACATTAGGCATAGCAGATGGTGCGTTTCGCGATTGCAGCAGGCTGACAAGTATCACGATTCCGGACAGCGTCACTTCCATCGGCAGTTTTGCGTTTTGCTATTGCAGCGGGCTGACAAGTATCACGATTCCGGACGGCGTCACTTCCATCGGTGAAGGTGCGTTTCTCGGTTGCAGCGGGCTGAAAAGCGTCACCATCGGGGACGGCGTCACTTCCATCGGCAGTGCTGCGTTTTACGATACTGCATGGTATAACAATCAACCGGGCGGATTGGTATATGCGGGGAAGGTGGCATACAAATATAAAGGAACCTGCCCTTCAAGTGTGAATATAAAAGAAGGAACATTAGGCATAGCAGGTGTTGCGTTTTCCTATTGCAGCGGGCTGACAAGTATCACGATTCCGGACAGCGTCACTTCCATCGGTGATCTTGCGTTTTTCTTTTGCGATGCTCTTACAACAGTGAACTATGAGGGAGACAAATCCGACAGAAAAAAGATTGCAATAGACGGCAGTAATGACGCGTTGTTAAACGCCACTTGGCATTATAATGCTTGTATTCATGACTTTGCGCTTTTGAAACGGGTGGCGAAAACCTGCGCCGCCGACGGGTATGATTTATGCCGCTGCACAAAATGCGGCGTGGTGGCACAACAGAATATTATTCCCGCGGGACACGATTATGAAGAAACGGTAGTTGCGCCGACCTGCACTGAAGACGGTTACACGCTTTATCAGTGCGTTGATTGTTCAGCGGCGTATAAAGATCAGTATGTTCCCGCACATCATGATTATGTTGTGACCACGGTAGTTGCGCCGACCTGCACCGAGGGTGGATACACCCTTTATAGATGCGTATCCTGCGGTGACGGCTATCAAGGTGATTTTACCGAAAAACTGCCGCACGATTATCGGCAGACAATCCGTGCCGCCACCTGTACCGAAGACGGCTATAAGGAATACACCTGTGCGGGATGCGGCGACTGCTATAAAAAACCAAGCGGCGTGGCGGCAACGGGACACTATGTTTTTGACGGCGCGTGTGTGATTTGCGGCATGGCGGAAGAAACCATTCACCATATAGAAGAAAAAACCGCCGAAATGATGCCCTATCTGCAAACGGCGGTACAGTTGAAGCAGCACGGCGATTCCTGCGACCTGCGGTTTGTTTCCATGGTGGACAGTGATTTGCCCGACTACGAATCGGTCGGATTTATCATGGAAATCATGGGTTATGAACAGAAGATTTCCACCCCGACGGTTTATACCTCTTTCCTGGATGAAACCGCCGGAAAAGTCACCGCCGCGCAGTACGGCGCCGATTACTTTATCTTGACGACCGCGAATATCGGCAGTGACCTTTACGGTGAAAAAATTACCGTTCGACCGTATATTGAATTAGTCGGCGGCGGTATCATCAAAGGCAACGCGCTGGAATTTGTTTTAAACGATTATATCGGAGGATAACGGCATGACAAAACACATGGAAAAAGCAACGATGGAAATAATCCGGTTGACTGACGATATTATTACCACATCGGGCGGCGGACTCGGCGGACTGGTGAACGGCGGCGAGAATAACGAATCCGGCTGGAACACGGGTATCGGCGGTCTTTCGGATATCTTCGGGAACTCTTAATTCTACCGCAAAAGCCGCAAAGGCTTTTCGGAAAACCGTACGGGAGGGCTTGCGCGCTCTCCCGTTTTTCATGCGCGGTTTCGCAAAGGGAACAAAGCCGCTTTGCTTCGGGCACAGTCAAACCCGTTCCCAATGTGAAAATTTCTTGACAAAATACGGAAAACGATTTATAATTTATCCTAAAGAACTGTATTGTTTCAGTCAATCGAAAATTTGGAGGAATTTAAAATGATTAGTGCCGGAGATTTTAGAAACGGTGTAACCTTTGAGGAAGACGGCAATGTTTTGCAGGTTGTTGAATTTCAGCATGTAAAACCCGGTAAGGGCGCGGCTTTCGTTCGTACCAAGGTAAAGAATGTAATTACCGGTTCGGTCGTTGAAAAGAGTTACAATCCGACCGCAAAGTTCCCGACCGCTTATATTGAACGCAAGGAAATGGAATATTCCTATGCCGACGGCGATTTGTATTACTTCATGGATCAGGAAACCTATGAACTGATTCCGATCAATTCTTCGGAAGTCGGGGATAATTTTAAATTCGTGAAAGAAAATATGATTTGTAAGATTCTTTCTTATCGCGGCAAGGTATTCGGTGTGGAACCGCCCACCTTTGTTGAATTGGCAGTAACGGCGACCGATCCCGGATTCAAGGGCGATACCGCTACCAACGCGACCAAACCCGCCACCTTGGAAACCGGTTGCGAGATCCGCGTGCCGCTTTTCATCAATGAGGGCGATGTCATTCGTATTGATACCCGTACCGGCGAATATATGGAACGCGCGTAATTGAATGGAGGTAATTTGTGATGGATATTGCTGAAAAAGTTGCTTATTTAAAAGGTTTGACCGAAGGTCTTGATTTGGATGCCGAGTCCAAGGAAGGCAAACTGTTTGCCGCCATTATTGATGTCTTGGATGAAATGGCAATCGAAATTGAGGATATTGAAACGGCTTGTGACGATATGAGCGATCAAATTGACGCTGTTGATGAAGATTTGGCAGCCGTAGAAGAAATCCTTTATGATGAGGATGAAGAAGACGATGATTGTTGCGATTGTTGTGATTGCGACGATGACGCCGTCTATGAAATCGAGTGTCCGGAATGCCATGACATCATCTATTTGGATGATGAAATGATCGAGGATGGTTCGATCCTCTGCCCGAATTGCAAAACCGAGCTGGAATTTGATTTCGATGATTGCGACGATGATTGCGATTGCGGTTGTGGCTGCAAGGATGACGAGGAAGAGTAATTTTTAAAAGCTTTGCCGCACTTTTCGTTGGGAGAAGTGCGGCTTTTCTTTTTCAATTTTTATGGTTGGAGAGCAGAACGATGGAAACAGTTGCACCGCAGATTTTATTTTCAAAGATCGGCGAGGAAGAAAACACGCGGCTACCGGTCATTGTGGTGGCGGCGGGGTCGTCTTCCCGCATGGGCGGCGTCAATAAACAGTTGCTTTTATTGAACGGCATCCCGGTGATCATCAGAACTTTATTGGCGTTTCAAAATTCCCCGCACATTTCGCGTATCATTCTGGTGACGCGGTCGCAGGATCTGCAGGCTGTTCAACAGCTTTGCGATTCCTATGCGTTAGAAAAATTGACCGACATCACGGCAGGCGGCGCCGATCGCCATGCGTCGGTCTTGTGCGGAATGGCTTGTCTGGCGGCATCGGAAGACAAGGTGCTGATCCATGACGGCGCGCGGCCGCTGGTCACGAATCAAATTATCGGCAATGTTACTGCCGCGCTGCAAAATCATGACGCCGTTATTTGCGGGGTTCCGGTGCGGGATACCGTGAAACGCGTGGATGAAAGCGGCAAGGTAAAAGAAACGGTCGATCGGGAAGGACTGTGGTTGGTGCAAACGCCGCAAGGGGTTTCGGTACCGGCCTATCGTCTGGCTTGCGACCGAGTGCCGAACGCCGGTCAGCTGACCGACGACGCCGCCTTGATGGAAGCGGCGGGAATGGCGGTGCATATAGTCGCCGGCAGTGCCCGGAACATAAAAATTACGACCCCGGAAGATGTGAAATGGGCAATGCTTTATGAGGAGGAACAAGAATGATTCGGGTAGGACACGGTTATGATGTGCACCGTTTGGTTGAAAATCGACGGTTGGTCTTAGGAGGGGTGGAAATTCCCTACGAATTGGGTCTGTTAGGTCATTCGGACGCCGATGTGTTGTTGCATGCGATTTGTGACGCGTTGCTCGGCGCGGCAGGGCTCGGCGATATCGGCCGTCATTTCCCCGATACCGAGGAACAGTTCCATCACATCGACAGTCGGATCATCCTGCGCGACACGGTTGCGTTGATCGAGAACAACGGCTTCCGTGTGGGCAATGTCGATGCCACGGTGATTGCGCAACGCCCGAAGTTGGCGCCCTACATAGAAGAGATGATCTGCCGGATTGCCGAGGATCTGAAAACCGAGCTTTCGGCGGTCAATGTCAAAGCAACCACCGAGGAAGGACTCGGCTTTACCGGAAACGGGGAAGGTATTGCCGCGCATGCGGTCTGCCTGTTGGAATCCATCGAATAAAAAACCAAACGCGGGCATATGATACCGTGGAGGTGTTTTGCGGTGCGTTTTTATCATACCTTGACCCGTTCCCGGTTGCTTGCTGTTTTGGCGGCGTTGATTTTCGTGATCTTATTGGCAGGACAGACGGCGTCCTCATTGACGACCGAGCAGGACGGAAAGACCCACGCGCTTCGGATCGGATTTTTGGAGCGGTTGGGCTATCGCGTCACGGAGGAAAGCGTGGAGATCAAAACCGTGACAATCCCGCAGGATTTTTCCGCAGTTTACGCGCGGTATAATGATCTACAGAAACAGGCAGGCTACAATTTGTCAAATTATCGCGGTTGCGCGGTCACGGCATATCGTTACGCACTGGCGGAAGATCCGGATCGCTTTGTCACGCTGTTGGTTTATCAAGGCAATATTATCGGCGGCGATGTGTCGGACAGCAGTTTCCACGGCACCATGGAGCCTTTAAAACGATAACTTTGGAAGAAAAAGGAAGAAAAAATGGGACAGACAAATTTACGATTGGACAAACTGATTGCCTCTCAATGCGGATTGTCCCGAAAAGAAGCGCGTCTTGCCATTCGGTCGGGCAGGGTACAGGTGAACGGGGAAAGCGAGAACAATATCGCCAAGAGTATTTACCCGGAAAAAGATCAGGTGATGTTGGACGGGCAGGCGGTTTATTATAAAAAACATCTTTATCTGCTGATGAATAAACCCGCCGGTGTGCTTTCGGCGTCCAATGACGCGAAACGCCAAACGGTGGTGGATCTGGTGCCGGAAAAACTTCGTCGGGACGGACATTTCCCGGTGGGAAGGCTCGACAAAGATACCACCGGACTGCTGATCATCACCGACGACGGCGATTTTGCGCATGAGGTGATCGCGCCGAAGAAAAGGGTGCCGAAAAGCTATTTGGTGCAGCTGGACGGTATCCTGACCGAAGAAATGCCCGAAAAATTCCGACAGGGCATCGTTTTGGCGGACGGAACGCCTTGCCGTCCCGCTAAATTGGAGATTTTAGCACCCGATCGGGCACGGTTGATCTTATGTGAAGGAAAGTATCATGAGGTCAAGCGTATGTTCGGGACGGTGGGGCTTGGCGTGGTGTCGCTTCACCGCGAATCTTTGGGAGATTTGTTTCTTCCGGACGAGCTGAAGCCGGGGGAAACGGTCGAAATGGACGGTAAAATGGTTTTATCGGCAAAAAGTACAGGACAATATACATTTTAAACAAAATGCGCTTTTGAACATTGGATGAATTAGATATAGCTTTTTTAAAAAATCTTTGATATAATACTTGTGATGTTTAAAAGTGTTGAAATTGGGAGGTTTCATACGATGGCGAGTTTATCACTGCGTAATGTTTACAAAAGATATCCGGGCGGAGTAACGGCGGTTTCCGATTTTAATTTGGAAATCAAAGATAAAGAGTTTATTATCTTGGTCGGTCCTTCCGGATGCGGTAAGTCTACAACCTTGCGTATGGTTGCAGGTCTTGAGGAAATTTCCGACGGTGAGATTTATATCGGCGACCGTTTGGTAAACGATGTTGCGCCGAAGGATCGCGATATCGCAATGGTGTTCCAAAACTAT
The DNA here is from genome assembly GCA_017524165.1 of Clostridia bacterium. Classification (GTDB taxonomy): domain Bacteria; phylum Bacillota; class Clostridia; order Oscillospirales; family Acutalibacteraceae; genus UBA737. The sequence goes on from JAFWUH010000041.1 coordinate 22,770, forward strand.
GCGCTTTATCCGCACATGACTGTTTTTGATAACATGGCTTTCGGTCTGAAATTAAGAAAGACCGCAAAGGATGAAATCAAACGCCGTGTGGAAGAGGCTGCCCGTATTTTGGATATTTCCCACTTGCTGGAACGCAAACCGAAGGCTTTGTCCGGTGGTCAGCGTCAGCGTGTTGCCTTGGGTCGTGCAATCGTTCGTGAACCGAAGGTCTTCCTGCTCGACGAACCGCTTTCCAACTTGGATGCAAAATTGCGTGCACAGATGCGTACCGAGATTTCCAAACTTCACCAGCGTTTAGGAACCACCTTCATTTATGTTACACACGATCAGACCGAAGCTATGACCATGGGTACTCGCATCGTTGTTATGAAGAGCGGTTTGATTCAACAGGTTGATACGCCGAATAATTTGTATCTCTATCCCTGCAATTTGTTCGTTGCCGGATTTATCGGTTCCCCGCAGATGAACTTCTTAGAGGCAAAGTTGCTGAAAGAGGGCGAGGACTTCTTTGTGGAATTCGGTTCCGAAGACACCAAGACTCGTGCGGGTGTAAAGTACAAAATCAAATTGCCGGCTGAAAAGAACAAAAAGGATTGCCTGCTTCCTTATGTTGATAAAGAAGTTATTATGGGTATTCGTCCGGAAAATGTTCATAATGAAGAGGACTTGGTCGAAGCTTTCGCTGACGGTAAGATTGAGGCGGATGTTGAAGTTACCGAGTTGATGGGTGCTGAAACCTATCTCTACATGAACTGCGAAGGTCAGACGATCAACGCTCGCGTTGCACCGACAAATACCGCAAAACCGGGTGACAAGATCACCATCGCACTGGAACCGAAGAAGATTCACCTCTTCGATAAGGATACCGAGGTTACGATTTGTAACTAATATGTAATATGTAAGAAGAAACAGCACTGTATTTTGCAGTGCTGTTAATTTTTGGTCTGTATTTAGCAGTAGGGTGGCAATATGCCGAGGCACTCTTAAGGAGAGTAATTAAAACTGGATGAGGTAAGGAGACAAATCCTTATTTCAGCCGGTATTTTTGTCGTATATTATTGCAAGCAGGGTGTTTGTGAGTCAAATATCAGAGCGCAGTTTTGCGTTATGATTTGCGGTCAAGCCGCAAAGTTATGATATGAGTTTCGTACAAAACGCGCAAAGCGCTCATCATGTTCCGCGCGAGCGGAACTCATAACTTGCCGAGTGTCCTTATGAACAATCGGCATACGCCATCTTTTTTTATTCGGTCTTGTCGGCCGGATCGTTATGTGCTTGAAGCGTAGCGGCATACTGTGTTGGCGTATAACCCGTTTTCGTGTGAAATTGTTTAGAAAAATGCTGTATAGAGGAATAACAAAGTGCTTCCGAAACTTCACTAATGGTAAATCGTCCCTGACGGATCAGTTTTTTTGCTTCGGTCACCTTCATATCAATATAGTAGTGCATCACGGTTGTCCCGGTAGCATTACGAAACAGTTTTTTGATGCTGGTTGGACTCAATTGTGTATGATTGCAAATATCCGTAAAAGTGATATGACGGTACAGATTATCATGCAAATAGTTAATAATTTTATTGGCGCGTTCATTGTCGGTCATTTCTTGCATCGTTGTCTGAATATCTGAATTATTTGCGGTGTCTTTTCGGATGACTGAAATCAACAACATTTGTAAATACATTTGAATCAATTGCTCTGCGCCAAAGGTTTGCTCGGATTTCCGAATCAATTCACAACTGACAAAAAAATTCAACGGACTTGAAAAAGCTTTTGGCGCTTCGCTGATTATTCTGTTAATATACTTTATTTGGGATTTTGTCGCAGAAAACACACGATTAGCAATTTGGTGCAGCTGTGATGCTTTACAGGTAAAAGTAACAATAATAAGGTTTACCGGTTCATGACCGGTGGCGCGGTGACTGTGAAAGAAATTTGGCGGATAGAGAATGGCTTGGCCGGCTTTTAATATCTTTTCTTCATTAGTATTGGGATTGACAATAAGTGTGCCGTGATCAATATACATGAGTTCCCAAAAATCATGTGATTCACCGTCAAATTTGAATTTCGGTGTTTCTTCAAAATAGAAAATGGTAATGATTTCATCCACAACAATAGATTGAATCGGCTTCGTAAAAACATACTGTGGTACTGCGCTCGCCATAAAAACCCTCTTTTCAATATAAAATAGAAGAAGACACAAAAAGTATAACATATAGTGTCCTTTTTTGCAAATTAAAATTAAATAATAAAACCTTTTTATGGAAAAAATGCCTTTTTATACAAGTCTAAAATCTTTTAAACATAAAAAATGTCCTTTTTGACAAAAAAAATGTCCTTTTTGACGAAGACAGATCAGTTTTGGCATTGTATAATAAGATTGAACCAAATTGAGAGGTATATTTGTTTGTTTTGCAAAAATATATCATCAAATTTTTAGTTAAGGAGTGTCTTTTTTATGATGAAGTCTTTAAAGAAGATCGACGGATTGCCTCGAAAAACATTAGCGGTCCTTTTAAGTGTCTTGCTTGTGTTTTCCGCACTTTCTATCGGCGTAACGGCAAAGACAACGCTGTATGGCGAAAGCTTCTCTGCAAAAACAACCCTGTTGGGAAGTTGGAATTCATCTGCAAACAACGGTGTTTGGCGTGCAGAATATGCCACTTATAACACCGGCGGTGTTTGGTATCCAATGCAGGTAGTAAGCGATGAGCAAGGCAGCTTCAGCTCTACCGGCATGCATGCCAATCAACCGGCGGCATTCTTAAATGACGACGGTATTATTTTACTTGCAAACCAATGGGGCAACACGACCTCTTGGTGGGATAAGGCGGCTGTTTCATTTGTTTGTCCGGAAGATGGACTTTATCGTCTTTCGTGCGCACAAATCAAAGCCGGAAATTCGGAGGCATTTATTCCTGCAACCGGCAATGAAGGACATTTATTTGTTTCCAAAAACGGCGTTAAGATTTGGCCCACCGATGCTGATTTTGCTGTGGTAACACAGAATAATCCGCCGAATTTTGAGCCGTTCGACATTGAATTGGCAGCGGGCGATGTGATTCGTTTTGAAGGATACGGTGTTGCCGCGGGTGGGGAAGATCTCACAAATAATGGCAGTTGGCAAAACCATATTTTTGTCGACCCATCAATCACGCGCATCTATGCTAAAGATGTTGAAATGTCCTATGTCCTTGCAGAATCGGATAACGGCGTTACTGCATTCCGTTCTATTTGGAACGAAAACAGCGCTTCGCCTTCCGATTTGGTTTGGGATAATTATAACTGGCGTGCTGAATACACCAACGCTAATTTGAGCGAATGGGTGTCGATGAAGATGACAGGGACAGAAGGCAGCTTCAGTTTTAACGGCACCCATGAAAGTCAACCTGCTTCCTATGTTTATAATAATAGCATTATCCTGTTGGCGAACCAATGGGGCGGTGGCGGCTGGTGGGATAAATCCGGCGTAGCTTATGTGTGTAAAGAAGCGGGAAATTATTTACTTACCTGTGATCAGATCAGAGCAGCGCTTAGCAATTCATTTGCTGTTGCAAACGGCAATGAAGGTCGTTTGTCTCTGACCAAAAACGGGGTCAAGATTTGGCCGGTCGATGCGGATTATGCGACTATTACCGCAACCTCTGCACCCGCCTTTGAACCGATGCAGATTCCGTTGGAAGCGGGCGATATCCTCCGCTTTGAAGGATACGGTGCGACCGTCGGATCTACAGATATGAGCAATGGAGGTAATTGGGAAAACCATATTGCGATTACACCTGCCATTGCAAAAATAATTGATGTTTCCTATAAGACACCGGATGTACAGAAACTTTCTGTTACGGCATACAAAGATTTGTTTGCAGCTTGGGCAGATTCTGCATCGGCGACGCTTAATTGGGATAACTATCAATGGTATGCGCAATATCAAACTTCCAATACCGGGAACTGGGTTAATATGGTTCGCGCTACCGATCAATACGGGACGGTTGGATTTGGTTATTCCGCATCGGCAAACAGCCAGCCATGCTTGAATGTTGCAGATAACGGTGTTTACCTCTCGGCAAACCAGTGGGGCAGCGGCGCCGGCTGGTGGGATAAATCCGGTATTGCCTTTACAGCACCGAAATCCGGCATATATTATTTGACCTGTTCGGAGATCAAGCCCTATCGGGAGACTGATTTAGTGTCAGAGCATGAAGGTCGCGTGGTCTTGACCAAAAACGGTCAAAAGATTTGGCCGCAAAATGCAGATTTTGCTTCTGTAACTCAAAACAGCACACCCACTTTCAATCCGATGACCATCGAACTTAATCAGGGCGATGTTCTTCGTTTTGAAACGACCAGTGCATTAATTGGCGCGACAGAATTAGATAACGGCGGCAATTATTTTAATAATGCAATTTATCTGGCTCCTGAAATCAACGCTCTTCTTGCAACGGTTTATAGCGATAACAGTACTTCGCTGATTGGGCAAGGCGATGTTGATTTGATTGCCAACGCGGTTCCGGAAGTTGCTTGCTTCCGCAACGACGAGATGATTTCAACGCCCGCGTATGGGATGAACGCTCCGCAAAATATGACCGACCGCGACTGCAATACGGTTTCGGTTTCCGAATTTAATATGGGGAACGGCAACGGCGGCGCTGATGCTGACGCCTATCAAACATTGACCTATGAATTCGGCGGAGAAGCTGTTGTAAAACAATTGCAGGTTCTTCACAATGCCGACAGCGGTCTCTATACGGCAAAGTATTCGCTTTATATTGGCGATGATATGGCAACCCTTTTTGATAAGGAAAATTTAATCTACTCTTATGACAATGAAACCAACCCGACACGCAATCAGACTTTTAATATTTCCGGATATTTGAAAGGATATTGTTTCGGTATCAAGATTGAAAAGAGCAATGTTGCTCCGTCTGATAATAATTGGTATGCATCTTTTGCAGAAATCGGTGCTTCCGGTTATGTTTTGAATGATATTGACGGAGATAATCAGGTAATTGCAAACGATTTAGTCGCGCTTCGTGCGGGACTCTTGAGCGGAATCCCTTATAAAGATCGTTTTGATGTATCTGAGGACGGCGCATTTAATATCAAAGATTTGGTTCGTTTGAAAAAGAATTTTGATGAGATGAGCAAGGGCATCAATCCGGTGGTCAGTCTTTCGGCAAAGCCGACTAAACCTTTTGCCGATCCGGAAACATTTAGCACAGCCGGATATGCGGCTCCCGCATGGATGCGTGATATCGAAAGATATACCGAAGCCTCCTATGCGGACGGTTTTACAACGCAGGCAGATATTGATGAGTGGAGCCCGTATTTTGACTTGTTCTTAGGCGGTTGGTCCAATAATATCGACACATTTAAGTCTGCGGGCAAGAAAATCGGATCCTATTTTGATCCGTATCATGTTACGAATCGTACAGATTTAGCGGTGAAAAGTCCGGATGGCACCTATGCCATTTCCGATTATCCGTCCGATGATCCGTTATACATCGTGTGCCACCATTCTGATTTGGTATTGGATTGGGCAAAAAACTATGTGAAAAAATGCCTGGATTTTGGGGCACAGGGTATGTTCTTAGACGATATTCGTGCCGCATATTGGGCGAACCCGAGTCGTTATAATGAAGGATATGGCGAGACCTGCGTTTCAAACGACCATGTGCATACCGGAAGCGGAGTAAACAGTCATGCATTGGTTGACGGAACTGTCAAAGAGCTTTATAAACTAATCAAACAGCGCGATCAAAATAACTATGTTATTTTGAACGGCGGAGATTATACCGCTATGAGAAATGATGAAGAATTGTCTTACGCACATGTCATTCGTTACGGTGACGCTGCGATGTCGGAGAATTATATTTACGGTTCCGACGGTGCGCGTTGGTTATCGCCTGAGTATATGATTACCTATGGAAAGCGTTTCTATAACGAGGGTATCAACCAAGGCAAAGCGCACTTTGTTCTCTGCTATTCATATGATCAAATGGTCAGCACTACGCAAATCCTTGCCGCAGCAAAGAACACACTGGCTTTTACTCGCCTTTATGACTTTGCATGGAGTGATTATAATGTTTTGCGCAAAACCGCTTTGAGCAGTCAAGTGATCAAAGAATTATACAGCGCGAAGACTGGTGCCGCCGGTGTGCTCGGCACTTATTTCGGTCGTGTGACCGATGCCGCAAGCGGTGCACCGATTGCCGGTGTTACAGTTCAGTCCGGTACGGTTTCGGTTACTACGGATGCCAACGGATACTTCTGCATTACTCCGCCGGTCAACAATTACAGCGTTACATTGACGAAGAGCGGTTATGCCGACGCTACAGGTACGCTTTGCGGTTATCAGAATATCTTTGAGATGACAAAATCTTCCGGCACGATTTACTATGTATCCAATACAGGGAACAACAAAAATAATGGTTTATCTGCCGATCATCCGTTCAAAAGTTTAAATTATGCGGATGCAAATAATCTTTTGCAACCCGGCGATACCGTTGTCGTTTCCGCCGGCACCTATAATCTGCCAAATCAGACCACATACCGTTCTAACGGCACTGCCCAAAAACCGATTACTTATGTTGCCGACGGGGAAGTAACTCTTCGTTTGAAAAAAGGAAATGGCATTGGCTTGATTTTGAACGGCTCTAATACCGTGTTTGATGGATTTACCGTAGAAGGCAGTTCGACCGGCGTCGCCGGATTAATGAAGATTGCCGGTTCCGGTATAGAAGTACGCAACTGCACCTTCCGTGATTCTGCTTACTTCAATCTGTCGAACAGGATTGCTTCTGCTGCTGCGGTAGAAATTACCGGTGCAAATGCGTTCCTGCATCACAACATTTTCGGTCAGGATTTGTTTGTCGACGCGGCGTTGGTTGTGAATGCCGCAGGCGCGAGAGTGCTGAACAACACCTTTGACGGTTCTGATTGCCTCGGAGGACATGGTGCACTTGCTGTGAATTTCGGTGCCAATTCCGCGAATGTTCAGGTACAGAACAATATTGTTCATAATTATACAGATCTTTATAATGGCTATTATTTCGCCCTTGGTGATTTTGGCAATAATGTTTACGCCAATATTGCTAATGGCGCCGGAAATGCTGTTCGCAGTACCGACCTTACTGCCACTGATGTTCGCTTTATGAATCCGTCGAATGGGGACTATGCATTAAAATGCGACAGTGTTGCTGTCAATGCCGGTGCAAATGTCGGATTTGCATGGCGCGGTGAGGCAACCGATATCGGTGCTGTTGAAAGCAAGTTCTCGAATTTGAATTATGATGCCGTTGACAGTGCTTCCGGTATCACCTATCGCACCTTTGCAGATGCGGTGGTTGCGGTCAACCGTTCCGAAAGTGCATCGAATTCCGTTACGATTTCGACTGGAAGACCCGGTGTAGTATTGAAAGAATTAGCCGGTGCCAATCAGTGGACTGCTGATGCCAACGGTAATGTTTTACTTACCGTTGCACCCGGAGCATCCCTCATTCTGTTCGCAAAATAAAAATTTACCCGAAATTACCAAAAAAAACGCAAAAAATAGATGGAATTTTAGTAAAAAATGTAGTATAATCTATCTATAATGCAAATTGATTTTATCACATTTTGCAATAATAAGGAGGAAAACACATGAAAAGAGTTTTATCAATGATTATCGCACTTGCCTTGGTTCTGTCGGTTGCCTGTAGCGTATTCGGTACGGTTTCGGCAGAAGATGTTTCGACCGAAACACCGGTGGAAGCATTTGGCGAGTTGCTGAAAGCATGGAACAGTGTCGCCGACAAGAATGTGCCGACGGACGGTGCATGGGTACCCGAGTATGCCACAGCCAATGCCCCGGAATGGCAAAAAATGAAGCGTTTTTCCAGTGATATCTACAAAGGATTCAGTGGTGCAGGTCAATTTTCGTCGCAACCGGCTATCAATTTGGATGAAGGTACTACGGATGAACCGTCCAGATTTGTTATTTTATTAGCAAACCAGTGGGGCGACGGAAACTGGTGGGATATGGTAGGCATTTCTTATACTGTCCCGGCAGACGGAACCTATCTTCTTTCCTGTCCGTTGATCAAAGCAGGTACAGAGACTGCTTTTTTGAATGGTAATGAGGGTCGAATCCGCTTAACGAAAAACGGTGAAAAGATTTGGCCGACCGATAAGGACACAGCAGTTGTCAATCAATATGTTGCTCCTGCTTTTGCGGATATGCAACTTGAATTAAAGTCCGGCGATATTCTTCGCTTTGAAGGATACGGTCAAAAAGTCAATGCAGTAAATAAAGAAAATACCGATTGGGAAAATCATATTGCGTTGAATCCGACTATCGCAAAGGTTGTTGATAATAACAATAATAATACCGTAGATAATTCGGGTAATGGTACAGATTTGTCGCCAACACCGGATCAGACAACAGTGCCTGATGCAACGCCGGATTCTGCCGGAACTCCTGCTTCGGCATCGAAAGTGGAAGAGGTCATCAATGCAAATGCTTCCTTAAAAGCGGCACATGCTGCCAACAATAAGAAACTCAATGCATGGCGCGCTATGTACTTAGACGCTAACTGCGAAAACGGTCCGAAAGATATGATGATCACGGACACCATGTTCTCCATGAAATCTATTGACAGTGCCATGCCGTTTATCAATCCGTATGATACCGGCGTAATTTTAAACGCCAACATGTGGGCAGACGGCGTTGGCGGATACTGGGACAAAGCTGTTTTAGCCTATGTTCCGAGCGAAAGCCAAACCATTAAACTTCGCGGCAGTGCGGCGAACAAAAAGATTTCCAACCTGGTTGCCGCAGACGAGAAGGATCCCACGCAGATCTTGACTTCCTTGACTGTTTCCGAAGCACGCGTTGCCATCTTTATTGGTGAAAAGAAAATTTGGCCGACCGATAAGGATTATGTCATTATTAATGCCAATACTTCGATTGACTTCCCGGAATTGGAATTAAATCTGAAAAAAGGCGATAAGCTTTACATTATGTCCTATGGCGCAATGCCCGGTCAAGAAATCACCGGTAATATGAATTCCGAGTGGCGGAACCATGTTTTGATGGATCCGGAAGTTGTTGTCCTTTCCCACGGCGGAAACGGCGGGGCAACTTCAAACAAAACCGGGGCAACATTCCCGTTATTTGCGGTATTGGGTTGTGTGGTTGTCAGCGCCGGTGCTTTGATTGTTTTGGGCAAAAAACGCCTTGAGGCTATCCGATAATTGTTCAATCATTTCGAGATGGGCTGATGTATTTCAGTCCATCTCTTTTAGAAAAAAGTTTAAACAAAGCGCTATCATTAGAATCCGATTCAGCGATGAAATTTGCGCATTGTTTAAAATGAGGAGTTTATTCTTATGGAAAAATTAATTCGTGTTGCGGTAATTGGTTGCGGCGGTCGAGGTATGTATTCTTACGCGCCTTATGTAAAACAGTTTGAAAACGCCGAGATTACAGCGGTTGCAGAGCCGATTGCCGAACGCCGTGAGTTTTTTGCCGAAACCTATCATTTGAAACCAGAAAATTGCTTTGAAACGGCGGAGGAGTTTTTTGCACAGCCTAAAATGGCTGAGGTTGTGTTTATCTGCACGCAAGACCGTCAGCATTATGCGCATACTATTGCAGCATTGAAAAAAGGTTATGACATTTTGTTGGAGAAACCGGTTTCCAATCTGCCGGAAAACTGCATTGATATTGCTAATACTGCAAAACGGTTAGGCAGAAAAGTTATGGTCTGTCATGTGTTGCGCTATACACCGTTCTATCAAAAAATCAAAGAAGCAATACAAAACGGTGAAATCGGTCAGGTCATGTCGTTGCATCAATTTGAAGATGTCGGCTGGGGACATTATGCCCATAGCTTTGTCAGAGGCCTTTGGCGAAATTCCGATGAGACTTCACCGATGATTTTGGCAAAATGCTGTCATGATATGGATATCATTTTGTGGTTGATCGGATCTGATTGCCAAAAGGTTTCTTCCTTTGGTACATTAAGTCACTTTGTTCCGGAAAATGCACCGATCGAGGGTGACCGTTGCACGAAGGAATGTCCGAAATATGATTCTTGTCCTTACTGTGCCGATAAAGTTTACCATAACCCTAAATGGGCGTGGGCACAACAGGCGGTCGTGTTAAATCCCAATGAAGAGAAATTGCAAAAAGCATTGAGTGAAAATAAGTATGGTCGCTGTGTGTATCGCTGTGATAATAATGTTGTGGATCATCAAATTGTTAATCTCCAATTTGAAGGCGGCGTAACCGCATCGTTGACCATGTGTGCGTTCACCAATGAAATGACGCGTGAAATCAAGATCATGGGTACGCGCGGTGAAATCATCGGTAACATGGAGGAAAACACCGTTACGATCAAGCGCTTTGGCGAAGAACCGGAAGTGATTGATATTCGTACAATCGCAACCGATCTTTCCGGACACGGTGGCGGCGAAAACAAAATGGTTCGCGATTTGTTTGCTATGGTTCGCGGCACGGATAACGGTGCGGCATTAACTTCTATTGATAAATCCATTCAAAGTCATATTATGGCATTTGCCAGTGAACGGTCGCGTGTGGAAGGCGGTCGTGTTGTCGAGTTAGAGGAAATTTACAAAGAGCATACACAGATTATTTAATTAAATCGAAAGGAAGTTTTTTGTATGAGCTTGCGCGAAATTTGTTGGAATAGAGGGTGGCAGTTTGCCGCCATAAGCCATGAAGACAATAATCGGTGCAACAAGGAACAACCGTTTGAATTTATTTCGGTCGTTTTGCCGCATACCTGCAAAGAACTTCCTTTTGACTGTTTTGATGAACGCGTTACTTTAGGTCATTGGCTTTATCGTAAAGATTTTTCATGGGAAGAATCCTTTTGCGGAAAAAGAGTGGCACTTCGTTTTGACGGCGTAATGTGTTGCGCCGAGGTAACAGTGAATGGAAAAACCGTTGCAAAACACGAAGGAGGGTTTACTCCTTTTATAGTCGAATTAACCGATGCGTTGATTCCAAACCGAACAAACCGAATTGAAGTATGGGTTGATTCGACTGAAAATCCGAAAGTGGCACCGTTTGGCGGCGTGATGGACTATTTGACTTTCGGAGGTATTTATCGCGATGTCACACTGATTGTGACCGAGCCGGAATATATTACATCGTTTAAAATTTGGGGAGAAAACCTGCTGACAAACGAAAGAACTGTTGCGGCGGCAATTGAACTTTGTCCGGAAGCTGTTCATGTCGGCGGAACTTTGGAATTGATTTTGACCGACAAAGAGGATCAAAAAGTTTTTACTGCGATACATCCTCTTGAACCGGGAAAAATGATTTATCGTTTTTCTCAACCTCTTCCGGCGGAAAAACTGACGCTTTGGTCGGTTGAGTGTCCTGTCCTATACCGTGCAGAAGTTGTCTTGAAATGTAAAAACGGTCATATAGATCGGTTGGGTGTGCGTACCGGATTCCGGCAGGCTGAATTTACTGTACATGGTTTTTATTTGAATGGAGAAAAGCTGAATTTGGTCGGCACGAATCATCATCAGGCTTTCCCGTACATTGGCTATGCCGCGCCGAAACGATTGCAACGAAAAGATGCCGATATTTTAAAGCAGGAATTGGGCTTAAATATTGTTCGCACCTCCCATTATCCGCAATCACCGCATTTTATTGAGCGATGTGATGAAATTGGTCTGCTGGTATTTGAAGAATTGCCGGGATGGCATCATATCGGGAATGCCGAATGGAAGCAAAACGCGCAACGACAATTAGAAGAAATGATCTGCCGCGATTGGAATTCTCCGTCAATCGTGCTTTGGGGCGTTCGCATCAACGAATCGCTGGATGATCATGACTTTTATACTGAAAATAATGCGATTGCACATCGGTTGGATCCAACACGGCAAACAGCAGGCGTTCGTGCGATTGAAAACAGTGAATTTTTAGAAGATGTTTTTACCTTTAACGAATTTGTTTACAACGGACAAACGGTACCGATTCGTCAACAGCAGGAAATTACGGGACTCAAACAGGATGTACCGTATTTAATTACGGAATTTGCCGGGCACATGTATCCGGCAAAACGCTTTGATGCTGAAGAACGGCTGATTGAACATGCTTTGCGTCATGCCAAAGTGCAGGACGCTGTTTTGGGAGACGATACCGTTTGCGGAGCCATTTGCTGGTGCGCCTTTGATTATAATACACATTGCGAGTTTGGCAGTGGAAATCGCACCTGTTTTCACGGTGTGTTTGATGCTTTTCGGTTGCCGAAATACGCAGCTTGGTTTTACGAAAGTCAAATTTCTCCAAAAGTTCGAGGGGTACTGCGTCCGGCAACCATTGCTTCTATGGGGGAACGCAGTGGAAGCGGATTATGCCCGATGGTTGTTTTTACCAATCATGAGCGTATAAAACTTTATTCCGGCGAACAATTCTTGGGGGAATATTTTCCCGATCGGGAAGAATTTCCTCACTTGGCACACCCGCCGGTCATTGCTCGCCGGGGATTGGATTTCCTTTGGGGAGATTTTTGGAAGGGAATCCGTGTGGAAGCGTATGATGGAGATGTTTTGGCAGAAACCGTTGAATTTGCCAGAGATCCCTATGCGGTTGGATTGACTGCCGTTGCCGATGATACGGTATTGATGGCAGACGGAAGTGATGCGACTCGTGTAGTTCTCTCGTTGGTGGATCAAAACGGTAATCTGATGGTTTATAACCGAGAAGTGGTGCGTCTGCAATTGGAGGGCGACGCCACCTTGGTCGGACCCAAATATTTGCCGATGATTGGCGGTTCAACAGCGTGTTGGATCCGTGCCGGTGAGACGGTCGGTGAGATACGGTTATTGGCTGAAACGGATTATTTTAAGGCACTACCTGTAACGATTATTTTGCAATAACAAAGAGTTTAGACCGAAAGGATGGAATACGAGATGAAACGGAAAGCAACGGCATTTACTTTGGCCGCTTTAATGGCTGTCTCTGTTTTCATGCCGAAAACTTTAGTTTCCGCCGATGGGGCACACCTTACCGAATACTTTGATGAGGCGTATATGGTCAAAGAAAACGATTATCAAAGCTATTTAAACCGTAACGGGAAAACAGAACCGCTGAATGCTGATAATATTTCGGTGGGTGCAGAATTGTTTTCGGTGCAAAACGGTGCGGTCAGCGAAATGATCGAAGGCCGTATGGCGGTAAATCTGACCGCTGCGGATCAAAGTGTTTCCGGAACATTTTCGGTTACTCATGCGGGATGGTATGAAATCGGGATATCCTATTTTGCTTCTCCTGATACCATTCGGGATGCCGAAGCCGCTTTGGAATTGGACGGTGTTGTTCCCTTCAGCAATATGGCAAGAATGTCTTTTGGTCATGTTTGGCAAGATGAGGGCGATATTCGTACTAACAAGTTAAACGGCAACGAATCCGCTCCGCGTCAACGGATCAAGCCTTGCTGGCAAACGGTCGTACTGAAGAGTCGCGACGGAGAATACAGGGATGCCTACCGATTTTATTTAACTGCCGGCATACATACGGTTGGATTGACTTTATTAGAAGGTAATATGGCGGTGGACAGTATTGTGTTTTATCCATTGCAATCATTGCCGACCTATCAGGAATACTGTGCGGCCAACACGAAAGAAAGTAAAGTCTCAAAAGATTTCAGTAAGACCTATCAGGCAGAAAAAGCTTCTGCGAAATCCGCGCAGACCTTTAGTCCCTCTTCGGATCGCACCAGTCCGAACAATGTGCCGAATCATGTTTCTCAGATTCGCATCAATGTGATCGGGAACAATTGGAGCGGATGCGGCGATTGGATTGAATGGGAGATCGAGGCGCCGGAAGATGGTTGGTATCAACTTCATTTTCGTTATCAGCAGGACGCAAACAAAGGTCTTGCCTCCCACCGTATTTTGAAGATCGACGGTACCGTGCCGTTTGATTCGGCAGAATTATTGGCATTTGGTTATACCGAATCTTTTGTTTCCTACTCACTTTCGGATGAAAGCGGCAACAAAACTCCTATCTATTTAACGAAAGGCAACCATACGATGAGGTTGGAGGTTTCGGCAGGGAAGCTCTCCGAATCGGTGTATGCATTGACCAATACATTGGATGAATTGAATACCATCTACCGTGAAATCATCATGATCACCGGCGTAAATCCTGATAAATATACCGATTACGATTTGGATATTACCGTACCGAATTTGAAAGAACGGCTTTCGGATTCGGCAAAAGCATTGAAATCGGCTTATGATATGGTCCAGCAAATTTCGGGAGGCAAGGGAAATCAGGCGGAATTATTGAACCGCTTTTCAAAGCAGTTAGAAAGCTTTGTCAAAGAAATTGCATCGATGTCTCTGCGTTTGACCGAATTTAAGGATAACATCAGTGCACTTTCAACCTGGTTGATGGATATTCGTCAACAACCGCTGTTGCTGGATTCCTTTACAATCAGTGCTGCCGATGTGCCGTCGCCCTATAAAAAAGACAGCGGTTTCAGCAAGCTTTGGTTTGAAGTGAAAATGTTTGTTGCTTCTTTCTTCAGCGAGTACGATTCCTTTACAACAGAGAACAGAAAAGAAAATATTACTTTATGGTTGACCTCCGGTCGAGATCAGGCGCAGGTTATTAAAACCATGATCGACGATATGTTTACTCCCGATACCGGGATTGGGGTTGAAATCAAGTTGGTTTCTGCCGGGCTGACACAAGCCTATTTGAGCGGGGATTGTCCCGATGTATCTATTATGCAAGGCAGAGCGCAGCCGGTAAATCTCGGTGCGCGTGGGGCATTGCTGGCTTTAGACGATTTGCCCGGCTTTGAGGAAATCACGAAGCGCTTTCAGGATACTGCCATGATACCGTATCAGTTGAACGGGAAATGCTATGGCTTGCCTGATTCGCAGAGCTTTTACATGATGTTTTATCGCAAGGATATCTTTAATGAATTGGGGCTTTCGGTGCCGCAGACTTGGGATGAATTACTTTTCCTTTCCAATGTTTTGCAACGAAATAATATGGATATCGGTTTACCGTACACCTCTGTTGATGCCAATGCTTCGGTTGATGTCGGTATGGCTTCGCGCAACATTTTCTCAGCTTTATTGTTACAAAACGGTGGAAAGTTTTATGCAGATGATTTAGCACAGACCGCGTTGCTTTCGGAACAGTCGCAGCAGGCATTCCGCCACTGGACGGATTTCTATCTGCTTTACGATATTCCGTTGACCTATAATTTTTACAATCGTTTCCGTACCGGCGAGATGCCGCTCGGTATCGCGGATTACACGATGTACAATCAGTTGACTTCGGCAGCATTGGAAATCAAAGGCTTGTGGGAAATGGTACAGATTCCTGGAACATTGCAGGAAGACGGAACAATTGACCGTTCGCAGGGAAGCACCGGTTCTTCGTGTGTCATTATGAAGGAAACAAAAAATGTCGACGCTTCGTGGAAGTTCCTCTGCTGGTGGACGAGTACCGAAGCACAAACCCGCTATATGCAGGATATTGAATCGGTTTTAGGCGTCACTTCCCGTTTCCCGACTTCTAATATGGAGGCCTTTGTAAACGGCGGATGGAACCGTAAAGAATTTAATGAAATCATGGCACAGTGGACCCAAGTGGAGGATATTCCGGAAGTGGTCGGTAGCTACTATGTTGTGCGTGATTTGGATAATGCGTTTCGTGAGGTTATCTTGGAAGGACGCAATCCGAGAGAGGCACTGACGGTTTGGAATCGCAGTATCAATTCCGAAATCAAACGGAAGCGGAAGGAGTTCCATTATGAAGTTAACGAATAAGTTAAAAGAAAATTACGCGTGGAACAAAGAAGTCCGCGAAGATTTAAAACGGCGTCGGTTACCGTTTAAAAAGGAAATGCAGATGCATTGGCAGTTGTATTTAATGTCTGCGCCGTTTATTCTGATGTTTTTTCTGTTTATCATTTTGCCGATCCTTGCCGCCGTCTTTTTAAGTTTTACCTACTATAATGTATTTGAACCGCCTTCATTCAGCGGATTTGAAAACTATATTCGATTGTTTTCCAATGACGATGTATTCTATATTGCCATGAAAAACACCTTCTTATTTGCGTTAATCACCGGGCCGTTGAGTTATATCCTATGCTTTTTTGTGGCTTGGTTGATCAATGAATGTCCAAAGCGACTGCGTTCGTTTTTGACCCTGATCTTTTATTCGCCGACCTTAGCTTCTTCGGTCTATTTTGTTTGGCAGTATATTTTCAGCGGTGACTCCTACGGTATTGCCAACAGCACCTTGATGAATTTAGGATTTATCTATGAGCCGATTCAGTGGCTGAGTGATGCAAAATACAGTTTGGGTATTTTGATGGTCGTTCAGTTGTGGATGAGTCTCGGAACCAGCTTTTTGGCATTCATTGCCGGTTTTAAATCGGTTAGTCCGAGCCTTTACGAAGCGGCGGATATCGACGGGATTCGCAATCGTTATCAGGAATTGATTTATATCACTCTGCCGATCATGAAACCGCAGTTGTTATTCAGTGCAATCATGCAGATCTCGGCTTCCTTTTCGGTCAGTACGATTTCAATGCAGTTGTGCGGATTCCCGAGTACCAAGTATTCTGCGCATACCATTGTTCTACATATTCTGGATTATGGTAATGTAAAATTTGAAATGGGCTATGCCTGCACTATCGCCGTAGTATTATTTGTTATCATGTTGGCGATCAAGTTTATGGTGGATAAACTGTTGTCGCTCTTGAAATCCGAATAAAAGGGAAGAGGGGAATCATTGTGTTACGAAAAAAAGAACATTTTTCGACCCATAACCGGCATGCAAATCGTACGCGGTTCGGAACATTTCTAATTTTCTTCTTCCTCGGCATTTTGGGAGCGTTTATGTTTCTGCCGTTATTATACAGTATCTTAAACGCGTTTAAACCCTTGGATGAAATTTATATTTACCCGCCGCGTTTCTTTGTGCGGAACCCCACGATGGAAAACTTCTCTTTGCTGTTAAAACTGACGGCAAATTTGTGGGTTCCGTTCAGCCGTTATGCGTTCAATACGATTTTTATTTCGATTGCTTGTACGGTTGGTCATACGATTGTTGCATCTTTGGTGGCATATCCGTTGGCAAAATTTCCGTACTTACGGCTTTCCGGTATCTTTAAACTGGTCGTAATGTCCTTGTTGTTCAGTTCTACCGTTTTATGGATCCCACAGTTTATTATCATGTCACGGTTGCATTTGATCAACACCTATTGGGTATTTATCCTGCCGGCATTGCCTTCGGCGGTTGGCGTGTTCCTGATGAAGCAGTTCATGGAACAAATTCCGTTTGTGCTGGTTGAATCGGCTTTAATGGACGGTGCCGGACATTGGCGTACATTTTGGCAGATTGTCATGCCACAGGTGAAACCGGCTTGGTTGACCCTGACGGTTTTCGCTTTCCAAGCGGCTTGGAATCAAGCATCAGGCGGATTGGTATATGATGAGCAGTTAAAGTTATTGAGTGATGCCATTTCTCAGATTATGGCAGGCGGTTACTCGCGGATGGGTCCGTCTATGGCAGGTACCGTGATTATGTTGATTCCACCGATCTTGCTGTTCTTGTTTACACAAAATCAGGTCATTGAAACCATGGCGTATTCCGGCATTAAGGAATAATCTTGATAAAAGGGGGGGTGAACCCATGCTTTTGAAACGAATCAAACGGATTTTTACAGGTGTGTGCATGATTGCCATCACGCTATCTTGTTTTCTGCTTCCGGTCAAAGCTGCGGATAAAGACGGATATTGCTATAATAAATACGGTGAATCTGTACCGGCACCGGAAAGCTATCGTGTTGATAAAATCATCTACGGAAAAGATTTCCCGGAAGGCTTTGGCACGGCAGATGATATGTTCTCCTACCGCGGTTTGTTGTATCTTTTGAATCAAAAATCGGGTAAGATCATGATTTTTGATCAGAATCTCCAAGAACAAGGAACACTGTCGGTTTATATGGACGGTCAGGATTTACCCCTGATTGACGCTGCCGGTATGTTCTTTTGGGATAATAAGGGAACGACGGAGCTTTATGTTGCGGACACGGCAGGCAAGCGGGTGTTGATTGCCGATGAAAACGGCAATGTCAAGGATGTTATCAAGAAACCGGTTTCCGAACTGTTCCCACAAGATCAGGAATTTGTTCCGACAAAAATTCTTGTCGGTGCAGACGGAACGATTTATGTAATCTGTCGCGGAATTTATAAAGGTGCCGCAACCTTCTCTCACAGCGGAGAATTTCTTGGGTTTTACGGCAGTAATAACATTGAAGTAACGGCCGCCGTATTGTTGGAATACTGGTGGAAGAGTATGATGAATGAGACTCAGGTCAGCCGTTTGCAGAACTCGGTTCCAATCGAATATACAAACTTCTGTATTGACAGTCAGGGCTTCATTTACACCTGTACAAAAGTTACCGACAACTCCATTGGCGAGTTAAAACGAATGAATGCGAAAAGCATCAATGTTTTGCCAACTGTCAGCTACGGTGATTTGGAAGAAGCATGGTTAAAAAGTACTCATTTAGATACGGCTTTTGTCGATGTAACATTAATGAATGATGAAATACTGGCGGCGCTGGACACCCAACGCGGCAGAGTCTTTCTGTATGATAAAGAGGGACATTTGCTGACAGTTTTCGGTAATATCGGCAGTTTTGTCGGAACATTCCGAACGCCGAGTGCGGTGGAATGTATCGGAGAATACATTTATGTTTTTGATCCTTATAAGGATTGCTTGACTCGTTTTTCGCCGACCGAGTACGGCAAAAAGTTGTTGAGTGCAACCGCGCTATATCAAAACGGTCGATACGAGGATGCGCTTGCCGACTGGCAAGATGTACTTCGGATGAATGGAAATTATGAAACGGCGTATGTCGGTATCGGGAAAGCGCTGGTCGGCGCAGAGCAGTATCAACAAGCCATGGAATATTTTCGCCTCGGCGAAGACCGTCGCAGTTATTCTCAGGCTTATGAGCAGGTGCGAAAGGCACAAATGGCAAAGATTGTTGTACCGACGATCATTATTGCTACGGTACTCTTTGTGCTGATGCGCTTGTACGCTCACTTCTTTAAGAGCCGTCCGGTAGAGTTCGATTGGAAAAACTGTCGTATTGATAAATGTTTTTCACAAACATTATTCCATCCGGTCGAGGGCTTTACCGCGATTTTTCAACGCGTGAGAACCGCAACTGCAACGACAGTTGCCAATATTTGTGTGGCGGTCGTATTTGTGACTGCCATCATTGTCCGTCAGGCGACCGGATTCATTTTCAATCCGTATCAGGTTGACAAATTAAACATTTGGATTATCCTGATTGCGGTTGTAGGTATTTATATCGCATTTGTGGTTTCAAACCGATTGGTTTGTACCTTGTTTAACGGGAACGGCACAGTTGCCGAAATTCGCCTGGTGACAGCTTTTTCGTTGATTCCCGCCATTGTGGCTTTTTGGATTCGTACCGTTTTAAGCGCTTATTTGGTGCAGGACGAAAAGGTATTTATGACATTGATTGTGGCGGTCGGCGTTATCTGGACTGCCTGCACCCTGCTTTCCGGCATGTGTGTGATCCATGAGTATACTTTCGGTCAGGCGGTACTTTCGGTCATTTTTACCTTCGTTGGAATGATTATTATTGCCTTTATCGGCTTATTGGTCATTGCTTTATATCAACAGCTGGGCTCATTTGTTGAAAGTATCATTAATGAAATCAGTTATATGAACCGTTAAA
>JAFWUH010000042.1 GCA_017524165.1 Clostridia bacterium
AGAAAGGAATGACGGTGTATGAATTATAAATTACTGCGATTTTTCTGTTTAATATGCGCTGTTTGTTTGTTCATTGGTTCGATTCCTTTCCAAGCTGCTTCACCGAAAAATTCCTATTCCGGCAATGCTGTGAACGGATCAGCCACTATTTCGGACGACTCATTGACCTTGACGGTAGAACAGAACGGCCGTATGACGGTGGCTGACGCGCAGAACGGATATACCTGGATCTCCAATTTTGCCGATGCGTCAGAAGACCCGATCTCATTCGGCGTCAATCAGCAACGGATCCTTTCGCAATTGTTGGTTTCCTATCTTGGTTCGACCATTGTGATGGAAACAGCCAGTTTTGAACAGGGTGTTCAAGAAGGTGTCAACTTTACCGAGCTCTTTGCCGATGAACATTCGGTGACCTGCGTTTATCATTTTGAACAACTCGGTTTTGTGATTCCGGTAGAATACCGTTTAGATGGCAGAAAACTAAAGGTGCAAATCGAGAAGGATAAGGTTTTAGAGACCAAGAAAAATCGCTTGATTGATTTCTCTTTATTACCGTTTTTCGGCGCCGGTACCATGGAAGAGAACGGTTTTTTGTTGATTCCGGACGGTAGCGGGGCAGTCATTCGTTTTAACAATGGCAAAACCGGTGAAAACCGTTTGGAGCTGGAAGCTTTGTATGGCGATCGTTCAAAAGTCCCGGAGACTAGAACCGCACAGAATCAGCCGGTGTTAATGCCTGCTTTCGGTATTTGTCATGAACGGGACGGAGGCAATGCGACCGTCTTTGCTTATGCGACCGAAGGGGAGTGGGGCGGTAAACTTTCCGCTAATATTTCCGGTCGTGAAACGGCAATGAACTATGCTTATTATACCTTTTTGTTCCGGGAATATAATACCGAAACCATGTTGGACCGTACCTATGCGGCAAAATCGAAGTTAGTGGTTGACAGTGAACCGGTTTCAGTCGATTGCTTTGAAATGACCTATCTGTTTGGGGATCCGATGCAGAGCGGATTGGCGGCAATGGCGGCTTCGGCAAAAGAATTACTCTTCCCGGACCGGCAGGAGACGAAGCGCTCGATACCCGTCTTTTTGGATATTATGATGGGTGTGCGTGTCAAACGCAATTTCCTTGGCATACCGTATAAAACCCTGGAAAAGTTGACCTCTCTTTCGGAAGTAGAGCAGATAATCGCTCATTTCCGTACGCAGGGAGCGACGGATTTTGAAATTCGACTTCAGGGTCTTTCGGCGGATGGATTTGCTTCCGGGAAAATTGATTCCAAATTGGAGGTTCATCGGAAAATCGGTTCGGCGAAACAAATCAGCGAAATGATTTCCGATCAGGTCAAACTATATCCCGCGGTTGATTTAACCGATTATAATGCTTCCGGCAACGGCGCCTCTGCTTTTTTCCATTCTTCCTATGATTTATTGTTGGATACAATTCAATGGCCGCAGTTCTTTCTGGCGTCCGGCGGCGAAAATGAAAATGTGAAGGCTGATCGGTTACTAAATCCCAATCGAGTCGAGAAAGCATCGCAAAAACTTATCGCCAATTTAAAAAATCAGAAGATTTCCTGCGTTAGTCCAAGCTCGTTGGCACAAGGAGTTTATCCCGATCATTCGCGTAATAATAAAGTACGCTTGATGCAAACAGGCGATAAGTTCATGAGGATTTTAGCGGAGATGGGCAAGGATCAGCAACTGTTGTTAGAAACACCCGTCTGCGAGGCATGGCAGTCCACAGATGCGATCCTTTATTTGCCAAGCACCAGTTCCGGATACAATATTTGTGATGATGATGTTCCCTTTTTGCAGATGATTCTTTCGGGGGTTGTTCCTTATTCAACGGATTCGTTAAATGATTCCGGCAATCAAATTGCCGCCTCGTTACGGTGCATTCGTAATGGTGCCGCGCCAACCTATCGGTTGATGAATGCGCCCTATAAAACGGTAATGAATACCGATGCAAGAGATCTGTATGCGGCTTCCTTTGCGGATGTAAAGGACTTGGCAACGGCAAGTTACCGTACGGTTTCCGAGGCATTAAAGCCGGTGTACGGTTTGGCAATGATTGATTATGCTACAACACCGGACGGGTTACAAATCTGCACCTATTCCAATGGCGCAAAAATGTTGATCAATCCGACCACGGAAGAAATTGTTTATGAGGGAACTGCTGTTGGCAGTCAATCCTTTACCACCTTAAGAACGGAGGCAGTATCATGAAATCAAATCTCGGAAAACGCTGTGTCCGCACTTTATTCGGCAAAACAGTAGAACAACGCCGCGATTCTATGGGGTATGTTTTTCTGCTGCCGTGGTTGATTGGTTTAGTCAGCTTCTTTATTTTGCCTTTTTTTGAGGCAATGTATCAAATGTTTTATTCCATGACGCTCGGTGAGAACGGAGTGCAATATACTTATGTCGGCGGCAAGGTTTTTAAAGAAGTGTTATGGGAAAATTCCAATCATATCCGCATGCTTTTAGCCAGTATTGGTAACACATTGCGCGATGCGCTCCTGATTGTAATTTTCAGTTTGATTGTGGCGATCTTACTGAATAAGCCATTTCGCGGACGGGGATTCTGCCGTGCGTTGATGGCTTTGCCGATTATTGTCTCCTCCGGTGTTTTAATGCAGGTTTTAAAGGGCGATTTATTGCTTTCTTCGGTGGAAAGCGGTGCTGCCGCCAATACCGTCTTTCAGGGAGCTGTCATTGAAGACGCGCTGTTGAAAATGGGTCTTTCGGTAACGGTGGTAAATTTTATCAGTAACAGTGTTTCCACCATCTTAGATTTGATCTGGCAATCCGGTATTCAAATTTTGCTCTTTGTTGGCGGTATGCAGGCGATCCCTTCCACCTATTACGAAGTCTGTGGGGTAGAGGGAGCCTCTCCGTGGCAATCTTTCTGGCGGGTCACTTTCCCGATGTTGACGCCTTTTTTAGTGCTCAATATGGTTTATGCGGTGATCGACAGTTTCACCATGCCGGAAAACAAGGTTATTGTGGAAATCAATGAATATTTCCATAATGTACTTTATTCGCAGGCAACGGTGCTTTCCATGGCATATTTCGTACTGGTTTCAATCATTGTGGGTGCTATTGCACTGATTTTCTCACGCCGCGCGTTCTACATTGAAAAGTAAGGAGGGATGGATATGATTGCTCAGAATTCAAGTGTCGAAAGAAACAGACGGTTGGGAATTTTTGCCAAAAAACTGCCCGGTATGTTACTGACGGTTTTTCGCTTTGTTGTCTTGTTTGGATTGATTTTCATGATCATATATCCATTCATCTTCATGTTTGTGACCGCCTTCCGCAGCGAGGTTGATTTGAACGATCCTTCGGTCGTATGGATCACCCGGCACTATACATTGGATAATTTTAAGCGGTTCCTCGGCATGGTCAACTTTCCCGATATGATGATTTTTACCATGGTCATCAGCTTGTCCTGCGCGGTTTTACAGACTTTTGTTTGTGCATTAGCAGGATATGCTTTTGCTCGGTTTAAATTTCGCGGAAGAAATTTTCTTTTTGTTCTGTTGCTTTTCACGATCATTGTACCGGAACAAACCTTTATAATGCAGTTATTCTTAAAATTTCGCTTTTTTTCTCCGCCTGGAATTTCTTTACTGTTCAAACTGTTCACCGGGAAGAGCTCTTTGAATTTGCTGAACACGCCGTTCCCGTTTATCATTCAATCCATGTTCGGTATGGGGATTCGTTCCGGCCTGTTTATCTATATATTCCGCCAGTTTTTCCGCAGTCTGCCGAGTGAACTGGAAAACGCCGCTTGTATTGACGGCAGTAATGCGCTCCATACCTATTTTACCGTAATGGTTCCCAACGCGATTCCGGCTTTTGTGACCGTTTCAATGCTTTCCTTTGTGTGGAACTGGAACGACTATCTTTCGCAGTCTTTCCTCAATATGTCGCGTCATTCGGTCGCAACTTTCTTGTATTCCATTCACGGTACCATTTCTGTCGCAACTCAAAACATGGAGGATCCGACTGTCATGTATATTTTGATACAATCCGGAACGCTTCTTTGTATTGCACCGTTGATTTTTGTCTTCCTGTTTGGTCAGCGCTATTTTACCGAAAGTGTTGAGCGCACCGGTATTGTCGGATAAATTTGGTTAATTATTGTGTATTATTTAGAAAATTTAATTTGATAGATTGAATTTTTTAGATATTTCGGAAAATGATTGACAAATAAAATCAATTCATGATACAATATGTTTAAGAGAACTTGCTATCAAGTAAAAAGGAGCGTTATGCATGAAAAAAATAATCTGTGTTCTTTTGGCGGTTGTTTTGGCTGTCGGTTGTCTTACGGCATGTCAACAATCGTCGACCGTGACCGAAACTACGGATTCTGAAGTGGTAAACGGCGGTACAACAACGACCGGCGGCGGTAGCACAACAACCGGCGATTCGGTCGATAACGCTAAAACGATCAGCGGTACAGTCGGCGGAACGGAGACCTCTAAAGGTTGGGCATCCACCAAGAGTAAATATACCGTTGCAGAGTTGGAAGCAGCCTATCCGCTTCGTCAGGGCGTAAAGGGAGAAGTCAAAGTATTTACACCTTTCCCGGATGACAAACCGTTGCAGTATGCGATGGAGAATATGAAACAGGTCTATCCGGAAGTAACCAATGTAAAATTGATTTCCACCAGCAATGTTTCCCGTCATGAAAAGCTGTTGGCACTCATTCAGGCCGGCGACTCCCCGGACTGGGTATATACTACTTATCAGGATTTCCCGCTTCGTGCGGCAAAAGGTATGTGTCAGCCGATTGATGATTTGATCCAATTCCATCCCGCACAAAGCGATTCCTTAATGAACAATAACTGTTCTTATAACGGCAAACGCTATGCGGTGATCATTGAAACCCCGATTTCGGTGTTGTTCTATAATAAGAACCTCTTCCAGAGAAAAGGCGAAAAAACACCGGAAGATTACTACAAAGAGGGTAACTGGACTTGGGCAACCTTGCGTCAGGTCGCCAAGAAGATGACCGATGCACAAAATGGCATCTACGGTTTCGCGACCGATATGGACTGGTATTTCTCTGAGTGCATGGGACAGGATATCATCAAGTTTGAAAACGGCAAAGCCAAGTTAAATATGCGTGGGAACCAAACCTATATGGATGGTCATCAGTTCTTGATTGACATGATCAATGTGGACAAATCGACCTTCCCGACCCACTGGGCGGCACATACCGAATTTGGTAAAGGTACCGTTGCAATGTGCTTCACCGGTTTGAACCACACCTCGTTCTTCCATGGCTTTGAATATGATTACACACTCTTCCCGAAACAGGATGCCAATAGTCCGTACTATTCTACAGTTGGCGGTATGGCAGGCGGTTTTGCTATTGCGAAAGGTGCGAAAAACCCGGTTGGCGGTATGGCATTTGGTGAACTGTTGATGAGTAATGTTATCCAAGGAAGCCATACAAAGGATAATGTTGCGAAGGCTTATGAATTGGCAGAAAAAGAGCAGGTCATCAAGGTTGTTCCGTGGTTCTACGGCTTCGGCTTAGAAGGAATCTACATGCAGGATTTCTGCGGTTGGGCAAGAACAGGTACCAAAGATTTAAATACCTTGATTGAAGAAAATGCTTCGATCTTTGAAGCTAAATTAAGAGAATACAATTAAGTATCAGCAATTGGTTTGATTAAATCATATAAATCCCCGTGCGTTAGATTGTCTTTCGCACGGGGATTTTTTTCAAGGGAAATTAAGAATGGTTTCAGAGTAGAAGCTGCTGTTCAAAAAAACAGACCCAACCGGGATTCCCGGTTGGGTCTGTAAAGTTTTAATGCGGAATTACTTTGTAAACTTTTCGCGTTTTACATAGCTGGTATGTAAAGCATGATGTGCTTTCGGTCCGCCGAAGCCATCAAACCACTCGCTGTACAAAGTTTTAATAACCGGAGATTCATGTGACTTTCTCAACGGCATGGAAGCGTCCTGATCATACAACGCTTTTGCGCGAACAGCCTTCAGATCCACGGTATCGCGAACATACTGCGGTTGAATCGGCTGACCGCCGCCGTTGACGCATCCGCCGGGGCATCCCATGATCTCTACAAAGGTCCAACCGTCCGGATTGCCGTCTTTCATGCGATCCATGACGCATTTTGCGGCTGCTGCACCGGATGCCACAGCAACTTTAATATCGTTGCCGTTGATATTCACGGTAGCCTGCTTTAAGCCCATGGTGCCGCGAACAGCTTCAAAATCAATGTCGGTGTTATCTTTACCGGTCAGCCAGTCATTAGCGGTACGCAGGGCAGCTTCCATAACGCCGCCGGTTGCACCGAAGATGACCGCGGCGCCGGTGTCTTCGCCCAACGGATTATCAAATTCTTCATCCGGCAAGGCGGTAAAGTTCATACCGGCACGCATGATCATGCGGGAAAGCTCACGCGTGGTGATGGCGATATCCACATCCGGCACACCGGCGGCGGATTGATCGTCACGACCGATTTCAAACTTTTTAGCGGTACAGGGCATGACCGAAACACTGACGATATCTTTCGGATCAATGCCGGCTTTTTGTGCCCAATAGGTCTTGATAACAGCACCGCCCATCTGTTGCGGCGATTTGCAGGTGGAAAGATGTTCGAGCATATCCGGATAGTAGAATTCGCAGAATTTTACCCAGCCCGGAGAGCAGGAGGTAATCATCGGCAATGTACCGCCGTTCTGAATGCGTTCTACTAACTCGTTGGCTTCCTCCACAATGGTAAGGTCGGCGGCAAAGTCGGTATCAAATACCTTGTCAAAGCCCATGCGGTGCAGTGCGGCAACCATTTTGCCTTCAACATTACTGCCGATCGGCATACCAAAGCATTCGCCCAAAGTTGCGCGAATGGACGGAGCGGTTTGCACGACAACCGTCTTGGTCGGGTCGGCTAAAGCCGCCCAAATCTTATCGGTATCGTCTTTTTCCACCAACGCACCGGTCGGGCAAACTACGGTACACTGACCGCAGGAAATACAGGGTACATTACCCAACGGCAGATTGAATGCGGTGCCGATTTGCGTATCAATACCACGGTCGTTTGCACCGATAACGCTGACATACTGCTCTTTACAAGCGGCAACGCAACGACGGCACAAAACACACTTGTTATTATCGCGTACCAAATGCGGGGTAGAATAATCCAATTCATATTGGGGTTTGAAGCCTTCAAAGGAGGAATCTTCCACGCCATAGTCGCGGCAGAGCTTCTGCAGTTCGCAGTTCGTGGAACGAACGCAGGACAGGCAATGTTTGTCGTGGGTGGAAAGAATCAATTCCAAGGTGGTTTTTCTGGCTTTCTGAATCTTTTCCGAGTTGGTCAATACTTCCATACCCTCGGCAATCGGATAAACGCAGGCGGTAACGATACGGAAACCGCGGCCTTCGTTTACTTCGACCACACAGATACGGCAAGCGCCGATCTCGTTCTTTTCTTTCATAAAGCAGAGGGTCGGAATTTCAATACCGGCCAGGCGGGCTGCCTCTAAAATCGTGGAGCCCTTGGGTGCGCTGACCGCAACACCGTTAATTTTTAAGTTAATCATATCCATTGCTATCGGCTCCTTTCTTATTGTTTACTGATGGCTTTGAACTTACAGTTGCTCATGCAGACGCCGCACTTAATGCACTTCTCGGGATCAATTTCATAAGAAGGCAATTTATGACCTTCGGCGATATAGTCGGTTTTGCTGATGGCGCCGACCGGGCAGTTTCTGGCGCAGAGGCCGCAACCGATACAGGTATCTTTGTTGATCGAGAAGGTCAACAGATCCTTGCAGACGCCGGCGGGGCACTTCTTATCGACAACATGGGCAACATATTCTTCACGGAAGAATTTCAAGGTGGCAAGTACCGGGTTCGGGGCAGTCTGACCTAAACCGCAGAGGGAATTCTGCTTGATGTAATAGCAGAGTTCTTCCAGTTTGTCGAGGTCTTCCAAGGTGCCCTTACCCTGGGTGATCTTTTCGAGCATTTCCAAAAGCCGTCTGGTACCGACACGGCAGGGGGTACATTTACCGCAGGATTCATCTACGGTGAATTCCAAGAAGAATTTTGCCATGTCAACCATACAGTTGTCTTCGTCCATGACGATCAATCCGCCGGAGCCCATCATACAGCCGATGGCGGTGAGGTTATCATAGTCAACTTCGGTATCAATCAGGCTTGCCGGGATACAACCGCCGGAGGGACCGCCGGTTTGCGCGGCTTTGAACTTCTTGCCGTTCGGGATACCGCCGCCGATTTCTTCAATGATCTGGCGGAGTGTTGTACCCATCGGGATTTCCACCAAGCCGGTATGTTTGATTTTGCCGCCAAGCGCGAAAACCTTGGTTCCTTTGGAACGCTCGGTTCCCATAGAGGCAAACCATTCAGCACCTCTTAAGATGATTTGCGGAATATTGGCAAAGGTTTCAACATTGTTCTCAACGGTCGGAGAATTGTAAAGACCTTTGACTGCCGGATAGGGCGGACGCGGACGCGGTTCGCCGCGATTGCCTTCGATCGAGGTCATCAGAGCGGTTTCTTCGCCGCAGACAAAGGCGCCGGCGCCTAAGCGGATATACAAATCGAAATCAAAACCGGAATCAAAGATGTTTTTGCCCAGCAAACCGTATTCGCGTGCCTGATCAATAGCGATCTGCAAACGCTTTACGGCAATCGGATACTCTGCACGAACATAGACATAGCCTTTGGTTGCGCCGATGGCATAACCGGCAATTGTCATTGCTTCAATGATCGAGTGCGGATCGCCTTCCAAAACAGAACGGTCCATAAATGCACCCGGATCGCCTTCATCGGCGTTGCAGACGACATATTTTTGCGGCGCCTTATTCGGTGCGCAGAGCGCCCATTTACGGCCGGTCGGGAATCCGCCGCCGCCGCGGCCGCGCAGACCGGAATCGGTAATGCACTGGATAACTTCTTCCGGTGTCATTTCGGTCAAAACTTTACCCAACGCGGAATAACCGTCCATGGCGATATATTCGTCAATGTTCTCCGGATCAATCACACCGCAGTTTCTTAAAACAACGCGGTTTTGGGTTTTGTAGAAAGCAGTATCATTCAAGGAAACATTGGCGTTTTCATCCACCACTTCCGAACCGGTATCTTTATAGACTAAACGGTCCACAACACGGCCTTTCAGCAAGTGTTCTTCTACAATTTCCTTGACATCGTCCGGTGTAACACGGCTGTAGAAGGTGCCGTCCGGATAAACGATGACAACAGGTCCGAGGGCGCAGAGACCGAAACAACCGGTCTGAACCAGTTTGACTTCTTCTGAAAGTCCGGCTTTTTCAATATTTTCGGCAAAAGCCTCTTGAATTGCCTTACTTCCTGAAGAGGTACAACCGGTACCGCCACAGATCAGTACTTGAGCACGAATCATATTGATACCTCCAAATTAATCTTTATTGTTGGAAATAGTGTATTTGCTGACGACATTGCCGTTCTTCAAATGCTGCTCAACAACTTCTTTCGCTTTTTCAGGGGTCATCTTTACATAGGTGACCTTCTCTTTGCCGGCCTCCATGATCTCGACAACCGGTTCATACTGACAAATGCCGATACATCCGGTTTGTGAAACAGTAACCTTTTCGGCAAGACCGGATTCGTTTACCGCCTCCACAAAAGCGTTCAAAACAGGGCGGGCACCTGCCGCGATACCGCAGGTTGCCATACCGACAACGACGCGGATCTCCTCCGAACCTTCGCGAAGAACGACCTTGCTCTTCATTTTGTCTTTGATTGCTTGCAGTTCAGCCAATGATTTCATGTATATCTTCCTTTCCTTCATTTACTTATTTATTAATGGCTTCATACTGTTCTTTTAAACAGTCTTCAATCCAATGAATAACCTCATATTCTGCGAGGGAAACATCCCCCAATACTTCCCGTAGCTCTGCCGTGTCCAATCGAACGCTTTGAGTTTCTGTTTCATGGGTAAACAGCAGGTCAACGGTGGGGTGCCCTTGAATCAGGGTGGTGACCGTCGAGACAATATCTCCAAGCGGGGTAAAATCAAGATGGTCGGTATAGAAGACAGCGGTAACCGTGGTGCCGTGCGATGCCGGATTTTCCTTTTCGCTAACCGATTTTACCGTCATCCCACCACCGGTCTGCTCCGCCGCCATCCGCAAAAGCGGTAAGCCAAGTCCCACTTTTCGAGTGGTTCTGGTCGTGTAAAACGGGTCGGTAACTACCTTTAAAATATCAGGCGTCATGCCGCAACCGTCATCCTGAATGGTCAGGGTAAGACGGTTCCCGGTTTCCTGAAGAGAAACGCAAACCTGTTTCGCGCCCGCTTTGTAAGAGTTTTCGGCAACATCCAAAACATTTAAAGATAATTCCTTCATTTTCAGTCACCTCAAAAAATCCAATACACGACGGCGCACCAACGCACTGCTATACGGTTCGTCATCCACAGGCAGGGTATCGTTTTCATCCCGAAAATCCGTGAGACGGTGCGCGTCTGAACTGACGAGAATTTTTTTATCCTGCAAATGGTACTGTGCGGTATAAGCTGCGGTACTTTCCGCGTCATGCAGTTCTACACAGGAGAAAAACGGTGTTTTCGGAAAATCGCCCAGCACGGCAATAATGCCGTTGGCTTCTCGATCAATGTGCGCCGGGTAGGCAACACCGCCAAACGGTTGAACCAGTGCGGGAACCTCCTCTAACGAAATGGAAGTTGCATTGATCAGCAAATCTTCTTCGGTACCAATCGGCTCATCTTCGCCGTTTAAGATCAATTGATCTCCGAAAATCTCGGGACGGTTTTTGATCTTAATACGCCGACTGTCAACCAATTGGTCAAATGCCATGGTTGCTTCTAAAGAATCAAACAAACAGATGACATGCACATCCTCCGATGTAGTCAATTCCATGCCACCGACGGGAACAATGCCATACCTCCGTGCCGCCTCAAAAAAAGCAGGGCAGTTTTTGGAAGTATTATGATCGGTCAACGCCATGATCTCAATGCCGCAGAGCGACGCCATGCCGGCAATATTGTTCGGCGTGTTATCGTTATCGGCACAGGGCGACAGGCAGGAATGAACATGGAAGTCATAGGTATAGCGCTTCATGAAAGTGACCCGAAAAGCAACCGAGCGGTTTCATAGGCAGGTTTACTGCTGGAAAGAACATTGATTCCTTTCTCTTTGGCGGCAGTTAACAACTCTTCGGAGAGGGTAACGCCCTCCGCTAAGATCACACAGGAAACATCCGCCAGGGAAGCGACTGCCAACACATTAATATTGGACATGATCGTGATCCAGGCGTTGCCGCTTTGCGCGCGACCCATGACCCAGCTGAGTAAATCGCCGATATAAACACCGTCAATCTCGCGTTCGCCGTCTTCCAAACAAAGCGCGGTTAAGTCGGGAAGCTGCAACAGTTCATGCACTGTCATTCCTTTTCCTCCTTTTCCGGCGATTGCTTCTTGGTCAAAGCGACAATACAGTTTTCGGCACAAGCCGTTCCGCGTATCACATCTTCGGCAAAAGCACGGCAGGTAGGGGCACCGCAGTATCCGCAATCAATGCCGGGAAGCGTCTGCCGTAGTTTTTGAATATCGGACATCATACGCATGGATTCCGCCATACTGTCACTCAAACGGGAAATCGGTTGATAAACCGGCAGGTTGTTGAAAAAGTAATTCGCGGGAATATACTTTGCATCCTCAGTTGAAAGAAAATTTTGCGAGACGGGGAGATACCGCCGCAAGCTTTGCAGTCGCGCCTTGGCAATAAACGGATTTTGAATCGCCAAAACACCGCCGACACATCCGCCGACGCAGGCGTTTAATTCCACGAATTTTAAGGGCGGAATATTGCCGTTTTCGATTTGATCTAACACCCGGATGACATTTTCAATGCCATCCGCCGCCAAATATTCATCATTAAATATCGCTGTGGCTTCTCCGCCCGAGCTTGCCCAACCGATACCGATCATGCCGGATTCGGAAAGGCTTTCGATCTCATCCGATTGTTTCATTTCATTAATGAGCAAGAAGTAGATATCGCTGATCGAAACAACCTCGTCCACTTGACTTTTATAGTCGGCAAAACCGTTTTTTACATAACTTGCTTTTGCCGGACACGGAGAAATGAAACAAACGCCGATTTCTTCGTCTTTTAATTCCGGGTGCTGTGCCTTGGCGCGTTCCCGCGCCAGCCGTGCCGCAATTTCCATCGGCGGCAGCATTTGCAGGATGTTTTCGTTTAAAGAGGGAAACCGCAGTGCGATCAACCGAACCACAACAGGGCAAGCCGAACTGATGACCGGCAGGTGAATACCTTCTGTTTTTAAATAAACCCGGGTATATGCCGAAACCAGTTCCGCCGCCTTGGAAACCTCATAAACATCGTCAAAACCGATTTTTTTGAGTCCGTTCAACACATAGTCGATATCATCCAAGTTGTCAAACTGTCCGTACAGCGTCGGGGCGGGCAATGCAATTTTCCATTTAAAGCGCTTCATAGCCTCCAATTTGCCGCAAATAGCTTTCTTTGCTTTATGCGGACAAATCCGAATGCACTCGCCGCAATCAATACAGCGGTCTTGGTTGATGACGGCACGATGGTCACGGATTCGAATGGCTTCGGTCGGACAATGCTTGAGGCAGGTGGTACAGCCCGAGCATTTGGCTGCGTCTAACAAAACAGAATGCTCATAAGTATTCATGGCGAATCCATCCATTTCTTTGTGAGAAACATCAGGTCAGGTTGACCCGCATGGTTATTGTGGTGCCTTCTCCGACAACGGTTTCGATCTTCATATCATCGGTATAGCGCTTCATGTTCGGCAATCCCATGCCGGCACCGAAGCCCAAGGAACGAATTGCATCGGGAGCAGTAGAAAAACCTTCCTGCATAGCTTGATCAATATTACTGATCCCGGGTCCGCGGTCGGTCAAAACAATCTCAATGTATTCTTCAAAAACACGCACATCGGCAACACCGCCGCCGGCGTGGATCACCATGTTGATTTCGCCCTCATACATGGCAATGGAAACCCGCCGAATGATTTCAGATGAAAGTCCCAATCGGCGCAAATCCTTTTTGATGGTAACGGATGCCTGCCCGGCAGAGGTGAAATTATCTCCGTCAACATCAAAATGAAAAATCAACGGCTCACTCACGGCGAACCTTGTTTCCGATCAGCCCGTTGGCAAAGAGAACGCCGCAGGCCTCATACATTCTTTTATCGGTTTTCAGAACAACGATCCCGCATTCCTCGGCAAGACGCAACATCTCTTCTGAGGGCGTTTTGGAGCGAACAAAAACAATGCAGACCATGTCCATCATTTCGGCGGTACGGATCACTTGTGAATTGACCAGTCCGGTCAGCAAGACTGCTTGATCTTTCACAAATGCCAGAACATCGCTCATCATATCACTGCCGCAGGCAGAATAAACATGACGGTTAATATGTTCTTCACTGCACAACACCGAAGCGTCCAAAAGTTCTTTAATCGTAGAGATTTTCATTTAAAAAATCCTTTACTGCGTTTTCGCGCGTTTTCCGTTTTAGTCGGCGTATTTTTCCAAAATGCCGTCCACATCATCGACGGTCAAGCGGCCGTAAACATCATCGTTAACGGTCAAAACCGGTGCTAAGCCGCAGGCGCCGATACAACGGCAGGCGGTCAAAGAATATTTTCCGTCAGCGGTACATTCATCTGCGCCAATGCCCAGTTTCTCGGAAATCTTATCGAAGATATCACCGGAACCTTTTACATAGCATGCCGTCCCAAGGCAGACCGAGATGTTGTACTTTCCTTTCGGCGAAAGCGAGAACTGTGCATAGAAGGTGGAAACACCGTAAACCTTTTCGAGCGGCACATCCATACCTTCGGCGATCATGTTCTGTACTTCCATCGGCAGGTATCCATAGATATCCTGTGCTTTCTGCATGACAACCATCAGGTTGCTTTTATCGGCTTTGTTTTCATCAATAACCTTTAAAAGCGCAGCCTCCTGTTCGGCAGTTCCGCGAAAGGGAAGTGAGCTGATTTTCTTTTTCATGAACAGAATCCTCCTTAAATTGATTCTTTATGGAAGGGCAAAATTCCACCCATCCCATATACATCACAAGTATACCATAGAAATTATATTTTGCAAAGCTTTTTTTGAAAAATTGTTAGAAAAAAAACAATCTTTTTGTTGTATGTTTGATTTGCGGTTTTTTTATCAAAAAAAGGGACATTCCGCCTGGAATGTCCTTGTAAAAAAGCCAATTTATAACAACAGTTTTTTCAGATCGGCAAGTCGTTGGATTTCATAGGTTGCAGAGATGTCCGACTCCTTGTGTTTGGGATTGAACCAGCAGGTATCCAGCCCGGATAAAATGCCGCCGCGGATATCCGAAGAGAGACTGTCGCCGATCACCAAAATCTTTCGGCGGTCTTTTTCTTCAATGCGCGCAATGACGGCATCGAAATAGCAAGGATCCGGTTTTTGACAGTGCAATTCTTCCGAAATAAACAATCCGTCTGTTAACCCCGAAAGTCCCGATTCGCGTACCCGTTTTTGCTGGGTACGCAACAGCCCGTTGGTGGTGAGATACCGACGGTAACCCGCTTGTCCGAGCGCGGTCAGAACCTCCTCGGCGCCGGATACCAAATCGTGTTGCATGGCAAGGCGGTCAAAGTAATCTTGGGCAATCTGTTCCGCATTGCCGACCAGATTTTTTTCTTGCAAAAAATCGCGAAATCGCGAGACAAAAATATCTTCCCGTCGAATTTCGCCGCGCTCAAACCGTTGCCAATAGCCGCGGTTGATTTCAGAATAGCGTGCCGCCGAGGCATCGTCATTCGGCAAACCGTGCAGCGCAAAAACTTCCCGTACGGCGGTCGATTCCGCTTTTTGAAAATCTAAAAGCGTATCGTCTAAATCAAAGAAAAGGGTGGTATACCGTCTCATCAAAGCGTTTGAGCCAGTTCTTTGATATAAGCGCGCAGTTCGGGAGCCACTTCGGGATGCTTTAATCCGACTTCAATATTGGCTTTGATCATACCGAATTTATTGCCCATGTCAAAGCGGGTGCCGCTGAAGTCTACGCCGATCATCCCTTCGGTGCGGGCAATGGTACGCATGGCGTCGGTCAGTTGCAGTTCGTTGCCAACGCCAAGCGGCGTATGTTCCAGCACCTGAAAAATTTCAGGGGTAAGAACGCAACGCCCGAGCACGGAGTAGTTGGAAAACTTTTCCGCCAAGGACGGCTTTTCGATCATGTCATCAATGGCAAAAATTTTCTCCGAAAGGGGAGCCAATTTCATGGAGCTGTATTTGACGATCTGTTCGTCGGTCACCTCTTTGATGCCGACTACGCATTTACCGTGTTCTTCAAAAGCGGAACAAAGCTCTCCGATGGCAGGAATTTCGCCGACAATAACATCGTCGCCGTACAAAACGGCAAAGGATTCGTCGCCGACAAATTCACGGGCGCGCAAAACGGCATCGCCGAGACCGCGGGTCTCTTTTTGTCGCAGATAGTAAATATTCGCCAGATCGGCGACCCTTTGTACTTCGGTCAGAACATCGGTTTTGCCGCGTTCCTTTAACATGTTTTCCAATTCGATTGAGTGGTCAAAGTGATCCTCGATAACGGCTTTGCCGCGGTTGGTAATAATAAGAATATCCGTAATACCGGCGCGGACAGCCTCCTCTACAATATACTGGATTGCCGGTTTGTCCACAATGGGCAACATTTCTTTGGGCAGTGCTTTGGAAGCGGGTAAAACCCGGGTGCCGAGTCCGGCGGCAGGAATAATAGCCTTTTTGATTTCCATATGGTGAACCTCTCCTTAAACAATAATTTGGATAAGCTGCTGAAAGGCAAAAACGATTCCTTGTGCGATCGGCGTGGCAGAAAGCAATAACAGAATACCGACCGTTAACATACCGCCTGAGACACCGCCCACCGCCGAAAGACCGATGGAATAGTATCGGGCGTCAACATTGGCGTTGCGGTATTGAATAATACCGCTGATGACATGTTTCTTGTACCAATAAAAGGCAAAAATAGAGGTGATGAACAAGGTACAGATTCTGACGATATTATTTATAGAAGAAGAAATGGCACGGCCGGAGCCTAAGGCGTCCTTCAACAGATCAAAAGCCTCGGTGAAATTTTCCTGTTCCACAGCGGAAGAATATTCTCTAAGCAGTGCCGATAATTCATTGTCGGAAAGCGGTTTGGGATCCAACGCAACGGTCAATGTGGATAAAAGAATGCCGATTGCCGCTAAAATCAGCGCAATCTTATACATTTTGCGGTAGAAGAACCACAAAGCGGCGCCGAAAGGACCGAAGAAAAACGAAAGAACCGCTACCGGCCAGCACCAGGAGGTCTTTTTATGACAAATTTCCATATAGGTAAATTTTCGCAGGATCGCCGGCGACTTTTTTCCGATGAAAGCAGCCATTTCTTCTTTCGGTATGCCGTCAAAATAATCCAAAGAATCAACGGCAACCGGAGAGGAGTCATAGGTTTTTTTGGCAGAATCCGAGGCACCGTAAACCTCTTTTTCGGGCGCTTTCTGTGTCAACGGGGTGCCGCAGTTTTTGCAGTAAAAATATTGCGGCTCATTTTCGGTCGCACATTCGGGACAGATAATAGTTTCTTTTTCCATAACGATTCCTCACAAAAACAAGGTAATGAAAGTCGGCAAATACCGCTCGGCAACAATGCCGAGAACCATGGCAATTAAATTGATACCGCCATAGCGTTGAAAATCATCTGTTAAATCATCGCTTTCTTTCTTTAACCGGTTCACCGAAGAAAGCGTATAATTACGGTAGGTCCAATCGCCCAACAGCGCGGTGCCGATCCGCAGGGCGATCTGTAAGAAAGAACCGATCAATCCGGCAACAAGTACAACCGTACTGATCTGCGGCAGATGTTCCAGAATTTTTTGCGACAGTTCGGTGTAGTTTTTCGCTTCGGACACATCGTACTGTAAAAGCGCCTGACTAAGCGGAAAGGTAAACAAATTGAACACGATGGAAAGGGCGGCGATCACGATGCCGCTTTTATACATTTTCCGTGCCAGCAACCATGCGCTCGGAAAAAAGAAAGCTAACCAATTCCAGGAAAGACGCCGCCCGGTCATCATCGTGGCAAATTTCGGAATGTAACGGCGGGTGTTGGAGGCGACAAAGTTTTTGGCTTCGTCGGCGGTAACGCCGTCGCCCAGATCCATATCGGCAGGAACGCCGCCTAAAAAATCAAACGGTGAGATCCCGGCAAAGCCGCCGAATTGCGGCGCGCCGCAATGAGGACAGATTTTTGCGTCCTGCGGCATCGACTCTCCGCAAACGCTGCACAGACGGTCGGCGGAAGAAGCGGCGTTGTTTTCATGAAAGGATGTTTTTTCCTCGGACGGCGCCGGCGGCACATATTGGTCGGCGGTGCCGTGGGCATCCTGATAAGCACAGTGATCCAAATGTTGATAACAGTCCCGATGATGCGGCGCGCCGCAATCCGGACAGTAGACAATGTCTTCGTCTTCAAAAAAATAGGCGTGGCAAACAGGACATTTTTGCTTTTCGATGGGTTGGCTCATATATTGGCTCCTCTATAGGTCAAAATTCCGGAAAAAACCGTGTCAAAATAGTCGTTGCCGTATTGATGAAATTTTCCGGTTGCAATCATTTCTTTCAGTTTGTTATAGGTGACCCAGCTGGCTTCGGCAACCTCGCTTTGTTGCAGATGAAGTTCGGTTACGGGAAGGTCGACCGTAATGACCCATATATCTAAAATGGAATTACGCCGTTTGATACGGGACAACAGCGTCAAGGTTTCCGGGGTGGAGGAAATACCGAGTTCTTCATACAGCTCGCGCGCGGCGGCTTCAAAAGAGTTTTCTCCCGCCACAGCGGCGCCGCCGGTTGCCGCCCATTCTCCGGGCATAAGCTTTTTATCGTCCGAGCGCCGCTGGATCAAGTATTTCCCGTCTTTGGAAAGGACCCAAATGTGCACGACCAAATGGTATTCTCCGGGTGCAAGCACTCCGTCCCCTCGCACAACAGTTCGACCGGTCGGCTCTCCGTTGCTGTTTAAAATGTCCCATCGTTCTATCATTTCTGTTAATTCCTTATCATTCAAATCATTTGAACCTATGATATATTACAAGTATAACAAAAAAATGAACATTTTTCAACATTTTGTATAAATTATATTTTTTTCTTGTAAAATGAAAAAGAATAGTTTATAATAAGATCGTCAGTTTGCGTATTAAGGCGTGCGAATGGGCGGGTCCTGTGCGACGGGATGCTACGAACCATGTCAGGCGGGGAACCGAGCAGCATTAAGTAGTTTTTCCCGTGCGCCGCAGTCAATCGGCTCATTCGTACACTTTAGGACGCAAGCTTTCTTTTTGGAGGGAGGCAAACGAATTGGCATATCAGGCTCTATACCGAAAGTATCGGCCGAAAACCTTTTCAGAGGTCATCGGGCAGGAACATATTACCGAAACTTTGCGCAACGAACTGGCTTCGGGGAAGATTTCCCATGCCTATCTGTTTACCGGCACACGCGGAACGGGTAAAACAAGCTGTGCCAAGATTCTGTCAAGAGCGGTCAACTGCTTGAATCCGGAAAACGGTGAGCCGTGCGGAGGGTGTGAACTCTGCCGTAGTGCATTGGCAGGGGAATTGACCGATATTGTGGAAATTGACGCCGCCTCCAACAACGGCGTGGATAATATTCGGGAATTGCGGGAACAGGTTTTGTTCACCCCCGCGGCGGCAAAATACCGCGTTTATATTATTGATGAAGTGCACATGCTTTCCATGGGCGCTTTCAATGCGCTGTTAAAGACGCTGGAAGAACCGCCGGCACATGTGATCTTTATTTTGGCGACGACCGAAGTGTATAAATTGCCGGCGACCATTCTGTCGCGCTGTCAGCGTTTTGATTTTCGGCGCATAGATGCCGAGAAGATCTGCGAGCGGTTACAACAGGTAGCGGCGGCGGAACAACTGACCTTGACCGACGGCGCCGCGATGTTGATTGCATCGGCGGCAGACGGCGGCATGCGGGACGCCTTGTCGATTTTAGACCTTTGTACCGCCGGCGGAACGGAAATTACCGAGGAAACGGTCGCTGCATCCTGTGGTATGGCGGGAAATGAATATTTGATTCGTCTCGCAGAGGATATTTTACACAACGATATCGAGAGCGGCTTGCTGCTGCTGGACGAACTGCACCGTTCTTCGGTGGATACCGTTCGTTTGATTGCTGAACTGACCGAGCATTTTCGTAATTTGATGATTGCCAAAACGGTTCGGGACGCCAAGAAACCGATCGTCTGTTCTTCGGCACATCTGAAAAAGTTGGAGGAGCAGGCGAAACAGTTTGAATTAAGCAGGATCATGGCGATTTTAACGGCATTGCAGGAAACGGCAGGACGCCTTGCTTCGGGCAATCGCCGTTGTGAAATGGAAATGATGTTGATTCGCCTTTGTAATCCTTCCGTTTCGTCGGACTATGACGCATTGGTACAACGGGTGGCGGCATTGGAGCAGGCGGGAAGAATCGGCGCGGGTGTTCGCGCGGCGACACCGACCCCCAAAACGGCGCCCGATCCTACTCCGGCAGAAGACGAAGCACCGCCTTTGTATGACGATTCCTTTGCACCGTTGCCCGAAGAGGATGAAATGCCGCAGGAACAACCGTTGTCCGCAGAAGCGCAAACCATCGAACAACCGGCAACACCGTCTGCGGAACAGCCGATCCCGGAATGGGATGAAATTCTCAAAATCTTGCGGACAACCTGCCCGTTGATCGCGGGCGTGTTGAGTGGTTCGTCTGCCTATATTCGTGACGCCTATTTATTGATTGATACGCAAAGCAGTCAGTTCCGCACGCTGGTGAACGGGGCAAATTCGCAATATCGCGATCAAATCCGTTCGGCGGCGCAACAGGTGCTTGGAAAATCCTTTAAACTGGGTCCATACCGTTCGGCAGAGACAAAAGAAACCGATCCGATGCTTTCCTTTGCACAACGACTGCAAGATTTAAATCTATCTAAATAATACGGAACAAAGAGGAGTTTTTGAAATGAAAGTACGCATTCCCAATTCCGGCGGTCCCGGAAACATGAATCAGATGTTGAAACAGGCACAGAAGATGCAGGAGGATATGGCTTCCTTGCAGGAGGACTTGGAACAACGCAGTTATACCGCAACGGCCGGCGGCGGGATGGTAGAAGTCACGGTCAACGGCAAGCATTTGATCGAATCGGTCAAAATCAAACCGGAAGCGGTGGACGCCGAAGATGTTGAAATGTTGGAAGACCTCATTACGGTTGCCGTGAATGAGGCGGTTCGTCAGGCAATCCAGTCGGCGGAGAGTGAAATGGGCGCTATCACCGGCGGGATGAATATTCCGGGACTCTTTTAACGATGAATTATCAGATTATTCCGCTGAACGAGTTGGTCGAACAGTTTGCTAAGCTGCCCGGCATCGGTCGTAAGACCGCGCAACGGTTGGCGCTTTATCTGTTGGAACAACCGCCCGAAAGTGCGAAACGCTTTGCCGACGCACTGCTGAATGCGCGGGAAAAGATTCATTTTTGTAAGGTCTGTCAGGCGTTGACCGATCAGGATATCTGCCGTATTTGCGAGGATGCGACCCGCGACCGTTCGGTGATTTGCGTGGTCGAAGAACCGCGGGATGTTTTGGCGATCGAGCGAACGCATGAATTTCATGGCTTGTATCATGTACTGCACGGGGTGATTTCACCGTTGGACGGCGTCGGACCCGACCAACTCCATGTTAAGGAATTGATGGAACGGTTATCATCCGGCGAAGTGCAGGAATTGATAATGGCGATGAATCCGACGGTAGAAGGGGAGGCAACGGCAAGTTATCTTTCCCGACTCACCAAACCGATGGGGATAAAAGTCACCCGTCTGGCTTATGGGATTCCGGTCGGCGGCGAGCTGGAATATGCCGATGATCATACTTTAGTTCGGGCGCTTTCGGGCAGAAATGAGATTTAACAATGACACAGGAGAAAATTGACCGTATCAACGAACTGGCGCGAAAACAGCGCAACGAAGGATTGACCGAGGAAGAAAAGCAGGAGCAGTTCCTTCTTCGGCGGGAATATATTGAGAGTTTTCGGCAAAGCTTGGAAATACAGCTGAATAATACCTATATCGTGGAGCCGGACGGCACCAAAAGAAAGGTGAAAAAGAAGCATGAGAATCCTCTTCACTGATGCGGCGACCGTTGCTTATCAGCACGATGTCTCACTGCGGGATTTTGAACAATTCGGCGAGATTGTTGCGTATGACAGGATTACGCGCGAGGAGCTGTTGCAGGAAGCGCCTACGGTAGAGGTGATTCTCTGCAATAAAACGGTCATTGACCGTGAAGTGATGACGGCGGCGCCGAATTTGCGGTATATCGGTTTGTTTGCAACCGGATATAATAATATTGATGTGGTCTGCGCCCAAGAACGCGGCGTTACCGTATGCAATGCAGGAAGTTATTCCACGGCGGCGGTGGCACAACAGGTTTTTGCTTATCTTTTGTCACACTTTTCCAAAGTGGAACCGTATACGCAGTTTGTGCAGAGTGGCGGATGGAAGGCGTCCGATATTTTTTGGGCGTACGCAATGCCGACCGATGAACTAATGGGCAAAACCATCGGAATCGTGGGTTACGGCAGTATCGGCAAAGAGGTTGAAAAAATCGCCCGAGCCTTTTCCATGCACCCGATCGTCTGTGCCCGTACGGTGCGCCCGAACGGACAGACCGAATTTGTTTCTTTTGAAGAACTGTTGGCACAAAGCGATATTATAACGGTGCATTGCCCGTTGACCGATCAGACGAATGAACTGTTTCATGCCGGGACTTTTGCAAAAATGAAGGACGGCGCTTTCTTTGTCAATACTTCGCGCGGAGGGGTAGTGGATGAAACGGCATTGCGCGACGCGCTGCAAAGCGGGAAGCTTTCGGGTGCGGGCATTGATGTTCTGACCGAGGAACCGATGCGCACCGACTGTGTTTTATATCAGGCACCCAATCTGCTGATTACTCCACATACGGCATGGGCACCGCTTTCGACCCGAAAACGCTTGGTGGCGGTGGTTCGGGATAATTTGGACGCCTATTTGAAGGGCAGTCCGCAAAATGCCGTGGTAAAACCATGAACCGGCAGAACTATCTCAAACTATACGGTTTTTTGCGGAACAACCCGATGTTACTGACCGCAACGGTTTGGCTGAACCGCGTGATTACCGCACTCATCTACGGATTTTATCCGCTTTTCTTGTTTTATCTTTTTTGGACGAAGCAGAAGGGATGGCTGTGTTATTTGCTGATACCCTTTTTCTCGTTCGTGGCGGTCTCGCTGTTACGCGCCGCGGTCAACGCCCGGCGGCCGTATGAAAAATTTGCGGTCGAACCGTTGATTGACAAACAGACCAAAGGACATTCATTTCCGTCCAGACATACCTTTTCCATCTTTATCATCGGCTTTTGTACCCTGCCGTTTCAACCGGCAATCGGCACAACTGTGCTTTGCTTAGGGGTGCTGTTGGCGGTCAGCCGGGTATTGCTGGGCGTACATTTTATCCACGATGTTGTGGCAGGTGCACTTTTTGCGGCAGGTGCTTATTTTATTGGTTTTCATTTCATTTAAAAACCGTCGACAATGATCAAAATTGCCGACGGTTTTTCTCATTCGTTTACCGGTCTTTTAAATTGTAGTTCGTAAAGTTCTTTGTATTTTCCACCGCGAGCCATCAGTTGGTCATGGGTGCCTTGTTCAATGACCTTGCCGTCCAAAATCACGGCGATTTCATCGGCATTGCGCACGGTCGAAAGGCGGTGTGCAACCACGATGGAGGTGCGACCTTTACAAAGGTCATCCAAGGCTTGCTGAATCAATAATTCGGTGGTATTATCCAACGCGCTGGTGGCTTCGTCCAAAATAAGAATGGCAGGATCTTTCAAAAATACCCGGGCAATGCTGATGCGTTGCTTTTGTCCGCCCGACAGTCGGACACCGCGTTCTCCGATTTCGGTATCGTAACCGTGTTCCAACCCCATGACAAAATCGTGAATATTAGCCTTTTTGGCGGCTTCGATGACCTCGTCATCAGTCGCATCCAACCGACCGTAAAGAATATTCTCTTTCACGGTGCCGGAAAAAAGGAAAACATCCTGTTGCACAATCCCACAGTTTCTGCGCACCGAATCCAGGGTCAGATCACGAATGTCCTGCCCGTCAATCAAAATCGTTCCGTTTTCCTTTCCTAACGGATAAAAATTTGGAATCAAGTGGCAAAGGGTGGTCTTTCCGCCGCCGGAGGGGCCCACCAATGCCAGTTTTTCTCCTTTTTTGATCTTCAAATTGATGTGATCCAAGACCTCGGAAGAGGTTTTATAGGAGAAAGAAACATCGCGGAATTCGATATCTCCTTCCACTTTGCCCAACTCTTTAGCGTCTTCTTTCTGATACTCGGGCTGTTCGTTCATCAGCTCCACAAATCGGCGGAAACCGGTAGCGCCGTTTTGAAACTGCTCAGTAAAGTTAATGAGAATATTCACGGGGCTTAAAAACAGGTTGATCGACACAATAAAGGTCGAATAATCGGCAAAGCTGATTTTTCCGGCATACAGAAACAAACCGCCGGCAATCAAAATGATCACATTAAAAACATCGTTGATAAACCCGGTCGAACTGAAAAACTGCGCCATCGCTTTGTGCGCCTGATTGCTCGCCTGCACAAATTCATCGGTGCTTTCCCCGAATTTTTCCATTTCTCTTTCGGCGTTGGTATAGGCTTTGGTTACGCGAATGCCGGTAATACTGCTCTCGACCGAAGCGTTAATCCGCGCGTCAGCAGCACGCCGTGCCATAAATGCCGCCCGCATTTTTTTGCGAAAATAAATGGAAACGGTCACCATGATTGGTACAATGGAAAAGACGATTAGCGTTAAGTAGAGATTAATGGAGCAAAGATAACAGAAGGACAACACGATCATGACCGAACTGATCAAAATGTTTTCGGGGCCGTGATGCGCTAACTCACTGATTTCAAATAAATCATGCGTTAAACGGCTCATGATTTTTCCGGTTTCATTTTCATCATAAAACGAAAAAGGCAAATTCTCTAAATGCCGAAACAAATCTTTCCGCATTTGCGCCTGCATGCGCACGCCGACAATATGACCGTAATACTGTACAAAATATTGCAGTAACATCCGGATCACATAAAGTCCAAAAACCAAACATCCGGCAATTAAAATCGAGGAATACATTTTTTGCGGGATATAGGTGCCGAGCATTCGTCTGGTTACAACGGGATAAATCATGCCGGTCAACGAAATCAGTAGGGAAGCCAGCATGTCTGCCGCAAAAAGCCATTTGTGAGGCTTGTAATAGGATAAAAATCGTTTTAACATCTTTTTTCTTTTCTCCGATAGTAAAGTTTTAAAAGGCGCGTCTAATGCAGACGCTTCAAACAACATAGTATGATAATAACATAGGGTAAAAAATAATTCAAGAATAAATATACAGCCGTCGGACAGCAAATAAAACTGCCGGCGGCTGTATATTGTCTGTGACAAAAAATCCCTCAAACTTTCGTTTAAGGGATTTTTGGAGCTGCTAACCAGATTCGAACTGGTGACCTCGTCCTTACCAAGGACGTGCTCTACCACCTGAGCCATAGCAGCAGATAGGCGACTTTGATATTATAGCCCCAATTATACGAGTTGTCAAGAATTTTTTAAAAAAAATCAAAAAACAACCGTTCCGCGGCAACAAGAGAGAAAGACCGCGGAACGGATTGACAGCATTATAACAAATGGAAATTCACAACGACAGCGGCAAAAACGATCGAGACCATCGAAAGCAATTTGATGAGAATGTTGATTGCCGGACCGGAAGTGTCCTTGAAGGGATCGCCAACGGTATCGCCGACAACGGCAGCTTTATGTTGGTCACTGCCTTTTCCGCCGTGAACGCCGCTTTCAATATACTTTTTAGCATTATCCCAAGCGCCGCCCGCATTGGACATGAAGATAGCCATCAGGAATCCGCT
Organism: Clostridia bacterium; assembly: GCA_017524165.1. GTDB lineage: Bacteria > Bacillota > Clostridia > Oscillospirales > Acutalibacteraceae > UBA737. The sequence goes on from JAFWUH010000042.1 coordinate 25,123, forward strand.
GGCAGTGGCACCCGCTAACATACCGACGACACCTTGATAGCCCAGGACTAAACCGGTTAAAATCGGTGCAACAATCGCAACGACGGTCGGCATGATCATTTCACGAAGACTGGATTTGGTGCAAAGGTCAACGCAGGATGCGTAATCGGCATCGGCTTTGCCGTCCATCAGACCGGCAATTTCTTTGAACTGACGGCGAACCTCCACCACAATGGATTGTGCGGCTTTACCGACCGAATCCATCGTCAACGCGGCGAAGATAAAGGGCAGACAGGTACCGATAAACAGACCCACCAAAACAGTAGGAGTCATAATATTAAAAACAGTTTCGGCATCGGGATTGATTTCACGCACTTTATTTATATAGGAAGCCATTAACGCCAAGGCGGTCAATGCGGCAGAACCGATCGCAAAGCCTTTTCCGGTTGCGGCGGTCGTGTTGCCGAGCGAATCCAGCGCGTCGGTTCTTTCACGAACAGAGGCGTCCAAGCCTGCCATTTCGGCAATACCGCCGGCGTTATCGGCAACAGGGCCGTAGGCGTCGGTCGCAAGCGTGATACCAAGGGTAGAAAGCATGCCGACAGCCGAAAGAGCAATACCGTAAAGCCCGAGGTCGGTGCTCTTGCTTCCGCCCGAAATAAAGAAGGCAATCAAGATGCAGGCGGCAACAATGAGGATCGGCAAAGCGGTGGACAACATACCCAAGCCCAAACCGCCGATAATAATGGTTGCGCTTCCGGTTTCGGATTTCGCCGCCAGCTTTTTGGTGGGTTGATAAGAATCGGAAGTAAAGTATTCGGTCGAACGGCCGATCAAAACACCGGCAAGTAATCCGGACAAAATGGCAAAATACAGACCGATGCTCTCTTTACCGTTTAAGCAGAACCAAACAATGGGGAAGGAAATAACGGCGATCATGATCGCGCTGAAATTCGTGCCGCGTCCCAATGATTTTAACAAATCTTTTTGGGTAGCGTTTTCTTTCGTATGTACAAGGAAGGTGCCGATCACCGAGCAAAGAATGCCGGAAACCGCAATCAACAGCGGTACGGACATGGCTTTTAACGGCATGTTTTTGAACGCCGCAACGCCCAATGCCATGGAGGAAATGACCGAACCGACATAGGATTCGTACAAATCGGCGCCCATGCCGGCAACATCGCCAACATTATCGCCGACATTATCGGCAATTACGGCAGGGTTTCGCGGATCGTCTTCCGGGATACCGGCTTCCACTTTACCCACTAAGTCAGCGCCGACATCTGCCGCCTTGGTAAAGATACCGCCGCCGACACGGGCAAACAAAGCCATGGAGGAAGCACCCATACCGAAGGTCAGCATTGCCGCGGTGATTTCAGCTTCTTGCAGACGAAAAGCGTATTTTAAGAGGATCAACCAAATAGAAATGTCCAAAAGACCTAAACCGACAACGGTAAAACCCATGACCGATCCCGCCGAAAAAGCAACACGCAATCCGCGGTTCAAACTGGTTTGGCAGGCATTGGCGGTGCGGGCGTTGGCGGCGGTGGCAATCTTCATACCGACAAAACCAGAAAGCCCGGAGAAAAAACCGCCTGTAACAAAGGCAAACGGGACAAACGGAGACAACAGTTTGGTAAAGGACATCACCGCTAAAACCACAAACATAGCGACAAAGAATACCGCAACAACGGTATATTGGCGTTTTAGGTAAGCGTTAGCGCCGGCTTTGACCGAATCTGAGATTTTCTTCATTTTTTCTGTACCGCAATCATAGCCGAGAACGCGTTTGGCGGTAATACCGGCAAAAATCAGCGCGATTACAGATCCGATCAGGGTCAGAAACGAGGCGTACTGTTCCATCATTCAAAATCCTTTCTGTTTTAAAAGTCTGAAATATTTATATCGGTAACAAACATAGCGTTTGTGATTTTTTTAACAAAATTTCAACTGAAACCGTGTGAATTTGAAAAGGCTATGTGATTAATTTCACAAAGTATTTTACCTATTATTCTGTTCGGTGTCAAGATTCAATATGGACAAGGGTTTATCGTCAAAAAAGAAAAAATTTTACAATTTTACCAAAACCGCATAAACAAAGGGATTCCGCGCCTTTTTAAGCCTGTTGAAAAAGATTTTCGCAGAAAAAGGTTGCATTTCTGTAACTTTTTGTTATAATAACATTATAGTTATTACAATTTTGTAACATTTGAAAGGAGTGATTTTTATTTTTGATGATGTCTTTGCAACGGTAAAAAATCGCGTCGGTCTTTTGGGGAAACATCTTCGCGGTTGCAGAACTTCAAAAAAAATATTAATCTTTTGTTTGGTTTCGGTTATCTGTGTTTTAATTGGTATGGGTGCGGTCGGCACTCGTTTCGGTTATAAAGTTTCTTACGGCGGAAAGGTGATTGCTTCTATTGGCAGCAAAAAGCAGTTCACCGCCGCAGTTTCGTTGATTTCGGATCTGATGAAGGGTAATTCTTCACAGGAAACGGTTGAAAAATTAAGTTACAACCCCTCTTTGGTGTTGGCAAGCCAATTGAAATCCGAAGGGCAGTTAGCTAAGGCAATTTTAGAAAGCAATCAAAAGGTTGTTGCCGCCGCCGCCTTGACGGTGGACGGAGAATCGGTTGCGGTATATCGGTATACCGAATTAAAAGCCATGTTGGATCAGCGCCTGGCACAATTTGAAACCGCAGGAGTAAAGTGTTCTTCTGCCTTTTTGCAGGATGTTCAAGTGGAGCAGGGCTATTATTTGGTTTTCGAACTCAATGACGAACAGACCGTCCGTGAAACGGTGGACAGCCTTTCGGTGGAAACGGTTTTGGTGACGGAAACCGATGCCGCCATTCCGTTTCAAACCATTCAACAGAGCGATCCGACGCGGTCGATTGGATCTTCGGCGGTCATTGCGGCAGGGCAGGAAGGCGTTTTGCGTACCACCACACAGATCAAATGGATTAACGGCGTAGAGGTGGAACGCGTTACGCTGCATTCCGAGACGGTTTCAAACCCGGTCGATCAGGTCGTTGCCGTCGGAACGGCAAAATCAACGGCTTCGGCAGAAGAAAAAAATGCCGCCTATGCTTCCGGATTTATTTTTCCGCTTGGGAACGCCAAGTATCGGATCGGCGCCTATTTCGGGGACGGAAGAAACCATCGCGGCATTGATATTTGTGCGGATGCCGGTACAAAGATCTATGCGGTAGCCGCAGGGAAAGTGGTGCAATCCGGTTACGACGGTTCCTACGGAAACTGCGTGGTCATTGATCACGGCAACGGGTATCAAACCCGATACGCCCATAATACTTTGAATGTTGTCAAGGTAGGGGATACCGTATCGGCGGGCGATGTCATCGGCACAGTCGGTCGAACCGGAAATGCGACCGGCAATCATGTTCATTTTGAAGTGATTAAGGGGAACACAAGAGTCGATCCCGCCCCATATATCGGATTGAGCTAATGAAGAAAAGGGTTTATGTCAAAAAAGGAACCTCGCCGGATTCCTTTTTTTTATTTATTTCATTTATTATGATTATCATCACGATAGGGAATATACCGAACTTTTCTTTTATTCTTTCGCCCGGAATTTAACCGAATCACCGCGATAATAAAGAGCAGAACCCCGACGCCGATGCATACATATACGATCTTCATATAGTTGGAGGTGAAGACGCGCTTTACGGAGCGGACAACAGCTAAAAACTTACTGGCGCGGACATCGTTGCCGGCAACCAAATCGACGGTACCGAGTGTCTTTTCGGCAAAAACAATATCAGCCGTGCCTAAAACGGTTCCTTTTTTTACGGGAGCGTCAACCGTATCCTGCTTTAAATGCGGAACGATCTTGATGGTGGAGGTATCGGATTCATTCGGTAATACCGAGATGAATCCGTTCTTGATATAAAGCGGCAAATAGTCGGTATCGGGAGAAAGATCCACCCCGATTTCGCAAACGGGATTATTCGCATCGGCAACTTGTTTAAAGGAAAAGTTGTTGAAAGCCCACCGGAACAGCTCTTTGCTTTGAATAAATTCCACACGCTGACCGAGATTTGCGGGGCATTTCATCACAATGCAGAGATAACGGTATCCGTTGTAAGAGGCGGTGCTGACCAGACAGCGACCGGCTTCATCCGTAAAGCCGGTTTTAACGCCGTGCGCATAGGAATAGTAATAATTTGTGGAGGGATCCTGCAAAAAATTCGTTGTTGAAAGGGTGCGTTCGCCGGATTTATTGGTTGCCGGCATTTTGTATCGAACGCTTTCACAAACTGTCTTAAAGGTTTCGTTCTTCAAGGCATAAGAGGTCAGCGTATAAATATCGCGTACGGTGGTATAGGTTCCCTCGTCGTGCAGTCCGACCGGATTGCTGTAATGGGTACCCGTCAAACCGAGTTCGGCGGCACGGCTATTCATTTTTTTCACAAAGTTTTCCACGCTGCCGCCATAGACGATCGCCGCCAGATAGGCACAATCGCCGCAAGAGGTCATCAAAATCAAATAAACTAAATCCAGCGCGGAAAACTCTTCTCCGACCGCGAGATTGGAGACCGCACTGCCGGTGCCGGTGATCCATCGGTCGACCTCGTCAACCATGGTGATTCGCGCGTCCGGTCTGAAGTCGGGATGTTCCAAAATCAAGAGAATCGTCATGATTTTTGCAATTGAAGCGGGATAGACCTTTTCGTCGATGTTTTTACTGTAAAGTATTTCTCCGGTGTCTAAAGAAGCAAGCATCGCCGCTTTTGCCGAGACATCGACATTTGTCGGTTCGTAGGCACAGACCGAGAAAGAAAGCGACAGCATAAGAATGCACAGGAAGACGGCAAGCAATTTTTTTAACATAGTATTTTTCTCCGGTTTTTTTATTTCAAGATTATTATACAAGATAACTTGACAAATGAAAAGTATTAAAATATAATTTTTTGAAAAGGGAGGTGTTTGGATTGATTTATGTGACCGGTGATATGCACGGGGATGTAGAGCGATTGTATGACCGTGAGTTTCGTCAACTGAAAAAAGGCGATGTTTTGTTGGTTTGCGGTGATTTCGGTTATATATTTGACGGCGGGAAAACGGAAAAGAAGGTCATTGATTTTTTCGCCACCCGAAAATTTGTCACGGCTTTTGTGGACGGAACACATGACAATCTGGAACGGATCTCCCGATGCCGCACCACCGTTTGGAAGGGTGGCATGGTACATCGAATCAAGGGAAATTTACTGCACCTCATGCGCGGGCAGATTTTTGAAATCGACGGGTCGCGGATCTTTGCGTTCGGCGGCGGGGAAAGCGTCGATAAAGATATGCGCGTGGATTACGGCAACTGGTGGCGCGAGGAAGAACCGACGCCGCAGGAAATGGCAGACGGCGCCCAGCGGTTGGATGAGGTAAACTGTCGGGTCGATTATATTATTACCTATGAACCGCCGTCTTTAGTCAAAAGCGCGATGTTACTTCGGCGGGGAGATGCCGATCAGGTGAATAAACTGAACGGTTATTTTGAGGAAATCGGTCGCGCCTGCAGCTTCAAGCATTGGTATTTTGGCTGTCTGCACGAGGATCGTGTGATTACCGAACGCTACACCTGTGTTTTTAAAAAAGTTTTGCCGTTGGTCGAAACGCGGGCACCGCAGCCCTCGAAAGACACGCTGTTTTCGACGGAATAAGGTTTTACATCTCATTGTTTATAAATTGTTTACAAAAACATAAAATTTCTGGTCTATCATGACAACAAGAGAATGATTATTGGAGGTATCAGCATGATTGAAGTATCGGGATTAAGTAAGCGTTACGGCACCTATTTGGCGGTCAATAACGTTTCTTTTTCCATCGAAAAGGGAGAGGTTGTCGGATTTTTGGGGCCGAACGGCGCCGGCAAATCTACCATTATGAATATCTTGACGGGATATTTGTCTCTCACTCAAGGCAAGGTGGAAATTGACGGATTCGATATTGTCGATTATCCGGAGGAAGCGAAACGCCGTATCGGTTATTTGCCCGAAATTCCTCCACTTTATATTGATATGAAGGTACGGGAATATCTGAATTTTATCTATGATTTGAAAAAGGTCAAATTTCCGAAAAAACCGCATATTGATGAAATTATCCGCTTGGTGAAGCTCGACCAGGTGCAAAATCGCCTGATCAAAAATCTTTCCAAAGGTTACCGTCAGCGCGTCGGGTTTGCGCAGGCGCTGATCGGCAATCCCGATGTGTTGATTTTGGATGAACCGACGGTCGGCTTGGATCCGAACCAGATTATTGAAATCCGGAATTTGATTGCCAAGCTCGGGAAAAATCACACCATCATTCTTTCTTCTCACATTCTGTCGGAAATACAAGCCGTTTGCAAACGGGTCATTATTTTAAACCGCGGTGAAATTATCGCCGACGATACGCCGGAAAACCTGGCGGACAAACTGTCCAAAGACCGTTCGTTGATGATCCGCGTTGCCGGCGCAGAGGATGATATGCTTTCGGCACTGCGTACGGTCGAAGGCGTACAGCGCGTGGCGTCGCTCGGCGTTAAGGAAACCGGCACCTGTGATTTTCACATCACGCCGCGGGAAGGGGCGGATATACGAGAGGGTGTCTTCCGGTGTGTTTCCGCCAAAGGACGCGCCTTACTTTCCATGACCGATAACGCGCTTTCGTTGGAACAGGTATTCCTGCGTTTGACGGGTGCCGCAGATAATGAGGAAGCCAGACGGATGCTCGGCTTTATCGAGACGCCGGCGGAACCGGCAACAGAACAGAAGGAGGATGAGGCAGAATGAGCGCAATTTTCAAACGAGAATTCCGGTCATATTTCACAACGCCGGTCGGCTTTGTGGTATTGGCTATTTATTATTTCTTTTTAGGTTTATATTTTTCCATGCTTTACAGTTACGGCAGTCCGGATGTTCCCTCTGTTGTGATGGCAATGTCCACGGTAGTCATGTTTACGATTCCGGTTTTGACCATGCGGTTGATGAGTGAAGACCGCCGTCAAAAGGTCGATCAGGCGCTCTTAACGGCGCCGGTTCGCCTGTCGGGCATTGTGTTCGGCAAGTTCTTTGCCGCATTGGCTGTGTTCGCCATCGGTTTTGCGCCCAGTGTGATCTTTGAAATCATTGTGGCTTGTCTTGTTAAGGTCAATGTCTTGGCTTATCTGTACGCCTTGTTTGGCATTCTTCTGTTGGGCGGTGCCATGATCGCAATCGGTATGTTTATTTCATCGCTGACCGAAAGCTCGTTTATTGCGGCATTCCTTTCCTTGATCGTTAACATTTTGGTTTTGTATATGTCGAGTTTAGCTTCAATCGTGAAGGTCAGTTGGATTGCTACGCTGATGCAAAAAGCCGCTTTCATTTCGGTCTTTGAAAGCTTTGGTGACGAGGTCTTCTCGGTCGCAGATGTCGTTTATTTTGTCAGTATAATTGCGGCGTTCCTTTTCCTGTCGATTCGTTCGTTGGAAAAGAGAAGATGGGCTTGATTCGGTGAAAGGAGGAAACGGGAATGGATGAAAATATGCAGGTTCAAGCGGAAGAAACGGTAGAAGTAAATCAGCCGACACAACCGCCGAAAAAACAAAAGAAACTCCGCGCGAAGAAATCGAAACCGATTCGCAATCAGGCGTTGTTCAAAAAAGGCGGATTTTCGATTGCATTGACCGCGGTGGTTTTGGCCGGAATTATCCTGTTCAACTGGTTGGTTTTAACGCTGAGCGAACGCTTCCACTTGGAATTTGATATGTCCGCGCAAAAAGTCAGCACGATCAGTGAGGAAAACTTAGAGTATATCAAAAAGGTGGATGAGGAGGTCGAGGTGACGGTTTGCGCCGCCAAGGACACCTATGCCACTTATATGAATTATTACGGTCAAAACCTCCATAACGCTTCGGGCGCCAATGCGGTGGATTACTATGAACAGACCGTAAAACTCATTGATAAATATGCCTCTTATAATAAGAAGATCAAGGTACAGTATGTCGATCCGCAAAGCGCCGAATTTACCAAAATCAGCACCAACTATGCGAATGATGATTTGGTATACGGTGATATCATCGTTGCTTCCTCAGACGGCGCACGGCATAAGGTCATCGGCTTTGAGGACATTTATAATCTGTCGGATGAAAGCGGTTATGCCGCCATGGGTTACGGCAGTTATTCCATTGACGGCAATAATATCGAATCGCGTTTGACCAGTGCGATTGTTTATGTGGTCAGCGGAGAATCCAAAAAGGTTGCCGTCTTGACAGGACATTCGGCGACCAAGAAAACCGACGCCTATGTCAGCTTGCTGAAGAGCAATAACTACGAGGTGGAAACCGTGGACGATTCGGTTGTGACCAAGATTGACGCGGATGTAGACTTGGTTGTCCTGGCGGCGCCGACGGTCGATTTTATCGGCAGTGAGTTAGATGTGCTTTCGGCTTTTTTGGATCATGAAGGACAAATGGGAAAAGGATTAATCTATTTTGCCGATGCGGCAGCCCCGGCAACACCGAATCTGTATGCATTCCTGTCGGAGTGGGGCATTGATGTTGATGAGGGGATCCTTTTTGAAACCAATGATAAAAACTACATTTCGGGCGATCCGACTACCATGGGTATTTATCCCGCCGGCGATAGCTTGACCGAGGGATTGACCTTCTGTATTGTCGGCGGCAATGTGCCGATCAAGGAGGGAGACCCCGTCGACAGTTTGATCTCGGTCACACCGTTGATGACGACCAATGACACCGTTGTCAAAGCGCCGGTCGGCGCTTCGGTCGAATGGAAGGACTATTCCGACGGCGACAAGGAAACCTATATGGGTGTGGTTCAGGCAAAACGCGAGGATTATAACGACAAGAATGAGAAAATCAGCAGTTATATCATGGCGTTTTCCGGCACCGATTATATCAATTCTCAATGGATGGAATACGCTCAATTGGCCAATAAGGATATTTCTTTGAAAGCGGCTGACCGTGCCGCCGCGGTAGAGGATAACGGTATCAGCTTTATTTCAAAGACCATTACCGATGAAAGTTTTGCCGATGCTGTTTCGGCGGCGGGAACGACCTGGGTTCGTGCAATCTTTATGATCGTCTTGCCGATTTTGGCTGTTCTTATCGGCGTGTATATCTTTATCAGGAGAAAGAACGCTTAATGAGTAACGAAGAAAAGGATTTACAGGAACAAATGCCGACCGCGCCGCAGGATGAGTATGATTCTTATCAGACGATTTTCGGCGATCCGGCGGAGCATCGTAAAATTGTTCCCAAAAAGCAGGGGAAAAAGCGGATCCTCGGTCTGATTGGCGGTTTGTTGGCGGTAGCGATCCTGGTCGCCGGGACGGTTGCCATTATCCGATTTGTACCGAAACGCGAAGAAGAATCGGAACCTTCTGTGATGGATCATATTAACGTTTTGTCCCGAAAAACCGAAAACATTTCATCGGTTCGAGTGAAAAACAAAAACGGATCGTTTCAATTTTCAGCACAACATGAAACGGCGCAGAATACGGAAACCTCATCCAACGAAAAAGCAATAGTGACCACCACCTGGTCGATCGACGGTATTGACGCCGCCAAAACCGATTCCGGTAAAATCACGCCGGTGATCACCGCCGCGGTCGATATCACTGCAACGCGGAAGATTGCGTCGAAATCCGCCGCTGACTGCGGTTTGGATCAGCCGACCTATGAGGTGGAAGTCGCCGATGCACAAGAGGGAAATTATTCCATTGCGGTCGGCGCTGTTTCTCCCGATCAGACAGGCGTTTATCTGCAAGTATCCACCGATGAAACTATTTATTTAGTGGATCAGTCTTCGGTGGCGGCCTTTGATTTTGAGGTGTTGGATTTTGCCAACTCGGATGCAATCCCCGCACTTTCGGTCACCGAAGAACTGCCCGATTATGTTTCGGACGGTCAATTGATCGGTTTTGAAAAAATGACCGTCAGCGGAAAGAACTTTCCAAAGCCGGTAGTGTTGGCGATGCGGAAAGGTGATGAAATTTCCTCAATATACGCCTATGATGTGATTTCACCGGTACAGAAGCTGGCTGAAAATGTTGACAGTGTGTTTGAAGTGTTCTCCAAGGGCTTAACGGTAGCCGGCGCGTATGCTTACGATGTTTCGGCGGAATCTCTGCAATCGGTAGGATTGGATCAGCCGACCATCGTCTTGGATGTGACGGTCGGCAATCATCGCTCGGTTCTCCGTATTGCAAAAGTGGATGATTCTTTCAGTGCGGTGATCACGAATGACAGCACCTTCATTCATAAGGTGGCAAACAGCTATCTGCCGTTTTTGAACTATACGGCGGAAAGCTTCTATAGCAAGTATGTCTATATGCAATCCATCAAAGAGTTGTCCGGTTTTGCTCTTGCAACCGCAGACGGCAAACAGTACGCCTTTAATATTGTCTATAACGAGGGTGCCGAGGATGGTCAGGATTTTGTCATTACGATGGACGGCAAATCGCTGAAAGCTTCTTATTTCCAGAACTTCTATCAGGAATTTGTGGGATTGCAGGCGGCGGATTTCAATACCGAAAAGGCGGTGGGAACACCTGAAGCAACCATTACGCTAACCTATGCTGCCGACGGCTCCAAAAAGACCATTACCTTTACTAAATTCAGCGAAACACGGGTTCAGTTTGCCATCGACGGAAAACCGGAAGGCTGTATTACCTCTTCCGCTTTCACCAAATTCCTGCGTTACGCAGACCGAGTGGCTGAGAATAAAGATATTAAATAATGAAAAACGGGACTGTATGGCGGCAGTCCCGTTTTCTGAATGAATCTTTCTTCCTGCGCTATACTAAAAGCAGGGAGAAGATGTTATGTCACGGAAAATTGTTACGGTATCTGTCGATTTGCTTTTTTATACGGTTGGAAGCGTATTGTACGCCGTTGCGGTGACCTTCTTTATTACACCGCATCGGATCACACCGGGCGGTATTACCGGCGTCGCCACCACGCTGCATTATTTGATCGGTCTGCCGAGCGGTATAGGGGTACTGCTGTTGAATTTGCCGATCGTCCTGTTGGGATGGCGGGCATTCGGCGGACTTTTTATCGGCAAGACTGCGGTGGCTACCGCGGTCTTTTCGGCAATGTTAGCACTGATAGAGGATTATGAAAAACCGATTGTGACCGATCCGTTTGTCTCATCGGTGTTCGGAGGCATTTTGTTAGGCGTCGGGTTGAGCTTTGCGCTGTTGCGAGGTGCAACTACCGGCGGCGTAGATATTCCGGCAAAAATTATTTCCGGTCGATTTCGTCATTTGACGGTCGGTCGGGTGGTGTTGCTGATGGACGGTGTGATCGTTGCGTTTGCTACGATCGCGTACCGTAATTTGCAAAGCGCGTTATATTCGATTGTGGCAATATACGCCTCGTCGTTGATCATGGATAAAATTCTTTACGGTTCGGACAGCGGAAAACTGTTTTATATCATTTCAGATCATTCGGCAGAAATTTGTAAATCGGTCGGCGAAAAAATGCATCGGGGCGTAACGGTTCTTTCGGCAACGGGCGGTTATACCGGAATGTCACGAACGCTGCTGTTGTGTACGGTACGGCGGCACGAAGTCTCGATGCTTTATGATATTCTGAAGCAGGCAGACGAGCATGCCTTTGTGGTCGTTGCCGATGTGGGAGAAATTCTCGGCGAGGGATTTAAACGAAATAGTTAAAACGGGGGAGAGAAGATGCAAAAAGTAGCGTTTGTTAAAGTAAGGGAATGGGCAAAAGAGCCGACCTATGGCAGTGCTGGTGCGGCGGGCGCCGACCTGTGCGCCTGCCTGAATACCAATCGGATCGAAATCGCACCGGGTGAAACGGTCATGGTGCCGACCGGTATTGCTGTGGCGATTCCCGAAGGCTTGGTCGGGCTGATTGCTGCCCGAAGCGGTATTTCGGTCAAACGCGGTTTGGCACCCGCTAATAAAATCGGCGTGATAGACTGCGATTATCGTGGTGAATTGCTGGTGGCTCTTTATAACCAGTCCGGCAAGGTGCAAACGGTTGAAAACGGAGAACGAATTGCCCAGTTGTTGCTGATGCCCTATATCACGGCAGATTTTGCCGAAACCGAGCAACTTGACGAAACCGTCCGCGGCATCTGTGGGTTCGGTTCGACAGGAAAATAGAATACGCAAAAATTGGTAAATAATTTTTTGACCTTACTCACGGATCCATTTCAAAACAACTGCAAACATTTTACCGTTTTGTTTCTTCTTTTTTAAGAAAAATGGTTCATATCACTTTGCAACGCAGAAAGTAAACATCCAAGAATTCAAAAAAACCTTGCAATTAAGATTGGAATATGGTATTCTAAAAAAAATAAAATTAGAAATTTTTTATGATTTTAAGGGGAAAAAATGGATCTAAACCGAATGCCAGATAAGGAAAAAACTGTTTCTTCTTTCATTCTTTGTTCTTCTGTTTTATTGTTTTTTCTGTTAATGCTATTTATTCCACACACCTATGATGATTGGGCGTGGTCTACACAAAATGTTTCGTGGGTTTACACAGCGAACGGAAGATATTTAGGGAACGCTTTAATTTTCATAATATCGCGCGCCCCTCTTTTCATGAGTCTCTTGATGACCGCTTCCGTTTTAATTCCGTTTATTATTTTTAAAGCCGTTGATTCTTCTTCCGTTTTTTTATATTTGTTTTTATTTTTTCTTCTTCTCACAACACCTAAAGCGATGTTTGCCCAGACTATTGGTTGGGCGGCTGGCTTTATTAATTATGTTGTGTCGGCAATTTTTACACTCGGCTATTTGTATCTTATTCGGAATTTGTTTTTAATAGAGCCAAGTTATTCAAGAAAAGATGTTTTTTGTGCATTTTTTTTGGCATATTTTGGAGCATTATGTGCCGAACATGTTACATTGACAAACGGAGCAATAGCTCTTTTTGTTCTTGTGTATGGGAAAATATCTTTTAAAAAGTTTTTCAAAACACATATTTCTTATTTTTTAGGTGCATGTTTGGGAGCTGCAACGATGTTTTTTAACAACACCTATCTTTTGGTCTTGCTTGGCAGAGATTGGTATCGCTCATCGGCAGTTCAGCAAAAAACATCATCTATCGTGGTGCCCAATTTAAAACAGATATATTTTTATGGAATCGAAAATAATTTTATATTAAATTTGGCTATTGTTTTTGCCATTACTTTTTTATTTGTCCGATATTTTAAAAGTATCGGCAAAACGAAAAGAACCATTGCTTTTATCTGTTATTTGTACTGCTTTGCCTATTCAATATATCTTGTTGCTGTAAAGATTTTTGCGGTTTTTGATGGATATGAATCGTTTTGGTTTGTTCGGTTGGTCATTAGTTTCGTCTTTGTTTTAGAAGGCTTCAAACTCCTCGCGCTGTTTCCACCAAGCGTTGCCGTAGTTGCCTTTCAAATGGCTGTATTTCTTTAATTTCGGATAATAATGTGCAGGCAGCATTTCACTATGTGTATAGATGTCAATGC
>JAFWUH010000043.1 GCA_017524165.1 Clostridia bacterium
ACTATTTTTTCTTTTTCGGCATGGTGGTTTTTACCGTTTTATATTTCTTTGTCCGTTTACTCACAGGTTGTTACGGATTTCGTTTTTCACGCTTTCTTGCATTGGTTTTCGAGGCCGTTTTGGGTGTTGGGCTGGCGGCGTTTTTGTTGCTCCCCTCCATTCTTGCTATTCTCGGTAACAGCCGACTATCCGACTTTTTGCTGGGGTGGAACGCCATCCTATACGGCAAAGAGCAGATCTATGCCAATGTATTGGGTTGTTTCTTCTTTCCGCCGGATTTGCCGGCGCGACCGGTTTTCTTCCCCCAAGCCAATGTCAAATGGTCTTCTTTGGGCGGATGGTTGCCGGTGTTCAGTACAGTCGGCGTCTTTGTGCTTGGCTTTGAGAAGAAGAAAAACTGGATGAAACGCCTGCTGGGCATCTGCATTTTCATGGCGATGATTCCTCTTTTGAACAGTATGTTCTATGCCTTCAATACTTCCTACTATGCCCGCTGGTTTTATATGCCGATCTTGATCATGTCGCTGGCGACCGTCACCCTGACCGAAGACCGTTCGATTTCCTGGTGGCGCGGTTGGCGATGGGTATTCTTTATCACGCTCACCGTCTCTCTGGTGCTCGGTTTCTTCCCGCAAAAAGACGCCGACGGCAATCTGATTTTCGGACTTTACACTCAAGGAGAAGATTATACCTATTTGCTTCGCTATTGGGCATCCTGTCTGATTGCTCTTGTCAGTCTTTTAATTCTTGGATTACTGTTACGGCTTTTGCAAAAAAACCGTGTTGCGTTCTATCGCACGGCAATGATCTGTGTGTGTCTGATCACGGTGATTTACGGCAATGTCTTCATCGCCACCGGTCGTACCCATTCCTATGAAATCAAGGAAGTGATGATCGACCAATTGATCGAAGGCAAGGTCGATTTAGACAAGGGAAACTACCGTATTGATGTTTATGACGGTGTAGATAATACCGGAATGTATTTAGGTCTTCCCTCAATCAACGCATTTCATTCGATCGTTCCGTCATCTGTGATGGATTTTTACGAATATGTGGGCGAAAGCCGATCGGTTGCCAGTCGACCGTCGATCAAAAACGAGGCGCTTCGTCCTCTGCTGTCGGTCAAATATTTGTTGAACCGCACCGGCGGAGAAAGCTTTATTGAAGAAGACGGCACCACGAAAATGTCGGGTTACGGTTACCGAAAAACATCGGGCGGATATTATGTTTATGAAAACGAAAACTATATTCCATACGGTTTTTCGTATCAGTATTATATGACGCAAGATTTCTGTGACAGCTATGATGAGGATGACCGCGCCGCCTTGATGCTGAAAGCCGTTTTGTTGGATGCGCAGCAGATTGCGCGATACGGCAGTTGGATGACTGATCTTTCAACACTGGAAGACGACGGGTCCAATTGGTGGACCGACGAGACAACAACCCTTTCAACCTCTGAAAAAGCCATGGCATACGACGCCGCACAGTTGAAAGAAACCGCCGCCGAATACTTTGAAACGACCAAAGAAGGCTTTTCGGCAACCGTTTCCAGAAGTGAAAAATCGTTGGTCTTTTTCTCAGTACCGTTTGACGAAGGGTGGACAGCAACGGTCAATGGCGCTCCGGTCAAGATTGAAAAAGTAAATGTCGGCTTTATGGCGGTGCCGGTCGCCGCCGGACGCAGTACGATTACTTTTACCTATCGTACACCGGGGCTGACCCTGGGCATTTATCTTTCTCTCGGTGCAACGGCAATTTTTATTCTTTATATGTTGATAGCGCTGATTGTTCGTCATAAGAACCCGAGTACCACCGTTTACCGCGAAGGCGACCGCTTACTTCACCGCTGGCGTGCCGATGATCTTATTGAGGTTACCGCTCAGGAATTGGATTTGCCGGACGAAGATCCCTTGCCGAGCATTCTCGATGATCCGCCGATCATCATTCCGAAACTGCATGACGGCTTTTCCGGCGGTTTTACCGTAAATGAAGATGTCTTTGACGATCACAAAAACACTTGACATTTCCAATTTTTAGAGTATAATAATAAAAAAACACGGGAGCTGAATGAAACTTCGGCTGAGAGGAAGTCCGCGTACGCTATGACTTCGACCGAAAACCTGATGCGGATAATGCCGCCGTAGGGAGAATACGGAATCGTATTGCCGCAGGTTTTAAAATCTGCGGCAATTTTTTTGAAAGGATGTTTTTTATGGAAAATCAACGGAAAGAAATCTACAAACTCACCGAATGCGCTGTCTTTATTGCGCTTTCCATCGTGCTGTCCTACCTTAAAATCCCGATTGGTGTTATGGGCGGCTCGGTTGATTTGGTGATGGTCCCGCTCTTTATTCTCTGTCGGCGGAACGGCCCGTTATACGGCATCGGCAGCGGCATGGTGTTAGGACTTTTAAAGTGCATTCTCGGCGGCGGCATCGGCTGGGGATTACCGAGTATTTTGCTGGACTATGTGTTAGCCTACGGTGCCTGCGGTCTTGCCGGTATTTTGCCACGCAAAAATTGGTTCCACGAAATTGCCGTCTTCATCGGTTGCTTCGCACGGTTTGTCATTCACTTTATCAGCGGCGTCACCATTTACATGATCACCGCACCGACCGAGGTGGAGAGTATTGGCAAAACCTTTGCGAATCCTGTGGTATACTCGCTGGTTTATAATGCGGTCTATATGTTGCCGAACACCGTTTTGGCTTTGGTTGTCCTCTGCCTTTTGGTACGGCTTCCCCAAAGCAAAAAGCTTTTTACTGAAACATGATTTTTCAGTCAAAAAAAACTCCGAGCTTCCTTGTTGAAACTCGGAGTTTTCTTTTATTTTATGATTGCTTGGATGACTTCTTCATAAGGCGGATGAATTTTGTCCTTATCGGAAAGATTCAGCTCCATATCCTCTGTAATCGGCCATTCCACACCGATAGCAGGATCGTTCCACATCAGTCCGCCCTCATCGTTGGGATGGTAGAAATCGTCCACCTTATAGACAAATTCCGCCACATCCGACAGGACTAAAAATCCGTGCGCAAAATTTTTCGGGATAAACAGTTGACGGTGATTTTCTTCCGACAAGACCGCGCCGACCCATTTTCCTAAGGTCGGACTGCCTTTGCGCAGATCCACAGCAACATCAAAAACCGCGCCCTTGATACAACGAACCAATTTCGATTGCGGGAACTGCTTTTGAAAATGCAGACCGCGCAAAACGCCTTTCGTGGACATGGACTGATTATCCTGCACGAAATTCACATCAATCCCACCGGCAATAAAATCTTGCTGCTGATAGGTTTCCATGAAATATCCGCGATTGTCACCGTATACGGTAGGTTCAACGATCAAAACGCCCTCAATATCCGTCTTGATAAACTGAAATTTTCCCACTTAAAGCTCCTTCTTTCCGCTGTACATGGTCTCATAATACTTTTGATAAGCACCGCTGGTAACATTCTTGACCCAATCCTGATGCTCCAAATACCACTTCAAGGTCTTCTTGATGCCGATTTCAAACGGAGTTTCCGGATACCAACCGAGTGCATCTTTGATCTTCTGCGGGTCGATACCATAACGGCGGTCATGACCCTTACGGTCGGTAACATGGCGAATCATATGTTCGCCCACCGTTTCATCTACATTTTCTTTAATGTATTCAATAATGGACTTAACAATGAAAATATTCGGTTTTTCATTATGACCGCCGACATTGTACACCTGACCGAGCACACCGTCACGGATAACCATATCAATTGCCTTGCAATGATCTTCCACATACAACCAGTCGCGGATCTGCATGCCGTCGCCGTAAACCGGAAGATCTTTATGCTGTAAAGTATTATTCATGATCAGCGGGATCAGCTTTTCCGGGAATTGGAACGGACCGTAGTTGTTCGAGCAACGGGTAATATTGATCGGAAATTTATAGGTATCGCCGAACGCCTTCACAAAGAAATCCGCCGAAGCCTTGGAAGCCGAATAGGGCGAGTGCGGATCGAGCGGTGTGGTCTCGGTAAAGTAGCCCTCGGCGCCTAAAGATCCGTAAACCTCATCGGTCGAAACCTGCAAATATTTGACGCCGTCGCGGTACTGATCGTCGCCGATCTGCCACGCATTCTTGGCGCATTGCAGCATATTGACTGTTCCCTCAACATTGGTTTGCGTAAAGATTTCCGGATTCGTGATACTGCGATCCACATGACTTTCTGCCGCAAAGTTGACGACATAATCAACGGTTTCTTCCTCAAAAATCTTCGTGATCGCCTCGCGGTCACAGATATCCGCCTGAATAAAACGGTAACGCGGATTGTTCTCTACGCTTTTCAAGTTTTCCAAATTGCCCGCATAGGTCAATTTATCCACATTGACAATACGAACATCATCGTACTTGTTCAGCATATACAGAACAAAGTTGGAACCGATGAATCCGGCACCGCCGGTCACAAGATAGGTTTTCATAATTCGTCCTCCACTTTTGAAATATATTCTTTTAAGGCAACCTGCCAGTCACGCATTTCATCGCCCACCGTGCATTCCAAGCCGAGGTTGCGTAAAGAAGAATAAGCCGGCCGTTTGGTAGGGCTGTTATATTCCGCCGTGGTGCAGGGTTTTACCGTGCCCGCAAAGCCGGAGTACTCCGCAATTTTATCGGCAAACTCATACCACGAGCATTCACCCGATCCGGTGCAATGATAGATGCCGTATTCTTCGGTCACGGCAAGCTTTAATAGATGATGTGCCAAATCGTTCGCATTGGTCGGATTGCCGCGTTGATCATTGACCACGGTAATGCCGCCGCGTTCACGAATCACCCGGCGAACGGTTTTGACAAAGTTCTTGCCGCAATAGCCGTATAACCATGCTGTACGGACGATAAAGGTGCGTTTGCAGAAGGACATGGCGTACTGTTCGCCCAAAGCTTTGGACGCGCCGTAAGCACTCTGCGGATCAATGGTATCCCATTCCAAATACGGACGGGTACCGTCACCGGCAAAGACATAATCGGTCGAAACATGAATGAATTTCGCGCCGGTCTCTTCCGCCGCAACCGCTAAATTCCGCACGCCGATGGCGTTGACGCGGAAGGCAACCTCCTGCTGTGTTTCGCAACCGTCGACATTCGTCATCGCGGCACAGTTGATGATCACATCCGGTTTTTCTGTAGCCACAAAATCGCGCACTGCCGAAAGGTCGGTAATATCCAATGTGTCAATATCCGCCGCCGCAACCGCCGCATTTTGGAGTGCGGACGGAATCGCACCGATTTCACTTTCCCCGGTTTTCAGGCAGGAAAGCAACTCGGTTCCCAACTGCCCGTGACTGCCCGTAATCATAATTTTCATAACTCATCTATCTCCTTTTAAGGACAAATTTAAAGGATGACGCTACATGGTAAAAAAGACATTTTAAATTTTTG
This sequence comes from Clostridia bacterium, assembly GCA_017524165.1. Taxonomy (GTDB): domain Bacteria; phylum Bacillota; class Clostridia; order Oscillospirales; family Acutalibacteraceae; genus UBA737. The sequence goes on from JAFWUH010000043.1 coordinate 5,417, forward strand.
GCGCTTTCCCTCTTCCAATGGTGCACCACCTCAATTTGCGGAACAAAAACCGTTCGTCCGAGCGCCTTTGCGCGAAGTGTTAAATCGGCGTCTTCCAGATACATGAAAAAGCGTTCATCAAAACCGCCAAGTTTTTGCAGATTTTCCGACGGGATCGCCATAAAACAACCACTGCAAAAATCAACATCGGTAATCCCGTTCCACGGTTTGTCCGCCCATGTATATTCCCGACGGATCTTTTCAAACGGTCCGCCGAGTGCAGACAACCGCCCGAGGAACATTCTTTTCAAGGTTGGAACTTCTTTCGGCAAATGCTGTTCGGTACCGTCGTCATTCATAATACGCGGCATCGCCAACGCAAGATCCGGATGTTCCGCAAAAACATCCGCCAGATCAGACAACACATCCGACGCCACCGTAATATCGGGATTCACTACAAAATGATAAGTGCCAAGCGGACGGGAAAGCACTTGATTGTGCGCCGCCCCGAAACCGATATTTCGGGGCAGTTGAATCAATTCCACACCGGACAGGTTCTGCAGAAGACCGGCATCGCCGTCCGCCGAACCGTTATCAATTACATATAGACGCAAAGGGTATTTAACCGTATGTTTCAAAATAGATTGACAAGCTTCGACCGTCGTGGCTGCATCATTATAATTCACAATACTGACCGAAAGCGTAATCGAATCCATAAGATACAGTTTCTCCCTCTTTTTTAATCCACATTATTATACCATAAAAGGAAATTTTTATCAATCTTTTTCTGTCATTTTTTTCGGATGAAGCGATGGCATCTGTGCCAAAACGATTGCGGCAAAAACCAACGCGCAACCGAGCATTTCACGCCGTGACAATGCGTTGCCCATAATCAGCCATCCTGCCAGCGCGGCGAAGACGCTTTCCATGCTCATGGAAAGCGATGCAACCGTCGGTTCGGCATAATGCTGTCCGACGATCTGCAATGTGTAGGCAATTCCGCTGGAAACGATACCAAGGTATAATATTTCAGGCAAAGCTGTCAGGACATTGCCGAAGGTCGTTCTTTCAAAGAATAAAGAAAAAACACCCGAAATCACACCGACCACTGCAAACTGCATCATCGACAACTGTACCCCGTCTAACGCCGCGCCAAGCATATCTACCGCCATAATATGCACCGCAAATGCCACGGCAGAGCCAAACACCAAAAGGTCTGCCAGGTAAACGCCCGAAAAGCCGTCCGAAAAGCAGAGCAGATAAAAGCCGAACAACGAAACCGCAACGGCGATCCAAAGCTTCACGCCGGCACGGTTGCCTGAAAAGATCGAGAAAATCGGCACTAACAGCACATAAAGCGCCGTCAAAAAACCGGCGCGCGCCTCGCTGGCGGCTCCATCCGGATAAAAGGTAATCCCGAACTGTTGCAAATTGACAGCAACCAGTAACAGCACCCCGCAAACAAATCCGACCTTGTATAACCGTTTCCGCGTGAGCGCGTCTTTGGGTAGGATTTTCCCCTCTCCGCGTCCCTTGCGAATTTTGAGAAAAACTGCCAAAAAAATTGCCGCGATAAAGGAACGGAGAGAATTACATAAAAACGGCGGGATCAAATCGGCGGCGCCGCTCTGCGCCGTAAAGGCGACACCCCAAAGGAATGCCGCCGTCAATAAGAGCGCGCCGCCTTTCAAATTGTTGCGGTTGCTCAAGCCTGTTCATCCTTTCGCATGGTCAGAGAAATTCTCTTTTTGGCGACATCGACCGACAATACCCAAACCTTTACCACATCGCCGACCTTCAACACCTCGGACGGATGTTTAATAAAACGGTTGGTTATCTTGGAAATATGTACCAATCCATCCTGATGGACCCCGATATCAATAAAGGCGCCGAAATCAATAACATTGCGTACGGTACCGGTCAATTCCATACCGGGTTTCAGGTCTTCCATGGATAAAATATCGGTTCTCAAAAGCGGCGGCGGCAATTCGTCACGCGGGTCTCTGCCCGGTTTCTCCAACTCTGCAACAATATCGCACAGCGTCGGCAGACCAATACCGAGTTCTTCCGCCGTTTTCTGCAAATTCTCTTGCCCGATTTGCTCTTTCAAACCGACAATCCCGCCGGTTTTTAAAGACTCCGGCTTCACACCGCAGACCTGCAACAGTTTGCGTGCGGCGTCGTAGCTTTCGGGATGCACGGCAGTGTTGTCCAACGGTTCTTTACCGCCGACAACGCGCAAAAATCCCGCGCATTGTTCAAAGGCTTTCGGTCCTAATTTCGGCACCTTTTTCAATTGCGCACGGGTGGCAAAGGCACCGTTTTCTTCTCGAAACGCCACCACATTTTTGGCTACCGCGGCGGACAATCCCGACACTCTTGACAACAACGGCGCCGACGCCGTATTCAGATCGACGCCGACGGCATTGACGCAATCCTCCACCACACCGTCCAACGCTTCGCTTAAACGCACCGGCGGCATATCATGTTGATACTGCCCGACGCCGATGGCTTTTGGATCAATTTTCACCAACTCTGCCAGCGGATCCTGCAATCGCCGTGCAATCGAAACGGCGCTGCGCAGAGAAACATCGTAATCGGGGAATTCTTCAGCCCCGAGCTTGGAAGCGGAATAAACGCTGGCGCCCGCCTCGCTGACCACCATATAGGAAAGTCCGTCGTTCAATTCGCGAATCACATCGGCGGCAAATACCTCGGTTTCGTGACTCGCCGTACCGTTTCCGATGGCAAATACGCGCACCTGATGGCGTTGCACAACCGTTTGATTATCTCGGCGGCTTCCGCCGTTTTATTGTGGGGTGGCGTCGGATAAATAACAGCCGTTTCCAAAACTTTACCGGTACCGTCTACCACCGCAACCTTGCACCCGGTACGGTAAGCCGGATCCAGACCGATGGTTACCTGATTGCGAACCGGCGGCTGCATCAACAGTTGCCGCAGATTGACCGAAAAGACCCGGATCGCGCTTTCCGAAGCGCGTTCGCTCAAAGCGTTGCGCATTTCGCGCTCAATCGACGGGAAAATCAATCTCGTATAGGCATCCTCCGCCGCTTCCCGTACCGTTTCGGTAGAGGGAGAACCCTCTTTGATATGATCCCTGCCGATAATAAACATCGCCTTATTACGGTCAAATTCCACCGACACGCGCAAAAATTCTTCCTTTTCACCGCGGTTGATCGCCAAAATGCGGTGAGAAGGAATTTTTGCCAACGGTTCCCGGTATTCACGATACTGTTCGTAAACCCCCATATCCTCTTTTAACCCCACCGTGGTCAAAACACCGTGTGCCATACAAACAAAACGCATCCGTTTGCGAATATCCGCATCATCCGAAATCATTTCCGCAATGATATCTTTGGCACCCTGTAACGCCTCTTCAACGGTTTCAACGCCTTTTTCGGCATCGAGATAATCCTCGGCGGCTACTTCCGGCGCTACGCCGTCCGGCTCCTGCGCATAAATTTGCTCCGCCAACGGCAACAGCCCTTTCTCCCTTGCCGCATCGGCACGGGTACGGCGTTTTTTCTTATAGGGACGGTACAAATCGTCTAATTCCGCCAAGGTCTCCGCACCGGCAAACGCGGCGGAAAGCTCTTCGGTCAATTTTCCCTGTTCTTCCACGGAAGCCAGCATTTTTTGCCTGGTTTCCTCCAAATGGCGCAGATACTGTAACCGCTCTTCCAATTGACGAAGGATCTGATCATCCAAAGAGCCGGTCATTTCCTTTCGATACCGCGCAATAAACGGGACGGTATTCCCCTCGTCCAACAGTCTGACTGCATTTTCCGCTTGATTCTGCCGAATCTTCAGTTCGGTTGCCAACCGTTCAATAATTTCCAACAACACTCACCTCAAAAGAAAGACAGCAAAACGCTGTTTGCTGTCTTTTTATTTCAAAAATCCGTTGACGATTTCTTCTTCCGCTTCCCGTTCGGACAGCCCCAGCGTCATTAATTTCATCAGCTGTTCGCCGGCAATTTTCCCGATCGCCGCCTCGTGGATCAACGCCGCGTCCAAATGATTTGCGTTGATTTCCGGAATGGCGCAAACCTTGGCTTGATCCATCAAAATAGCGTCGCATTCGGTGTGTCCGTTGCAAAGGTTATTTCCGTTGATATTGGAACGGAAAACCTGTGTGGATCGATCCTTGGCAACGGCACGGGAGACCACATTGGTGCCCGCGTTTTCTCCGTTTAAATCTACCGTAAAATCGGTTTCGGCATGTTGCTCTCCATGGGTCATCAGTTTTTCATGGATCACCAACGAGGCATCTTTGCCAACCACGGCACGAGTCATGCGCTTGGTGGAATCAATTCCCTTGATTTGGGTCGTTTCCATTTCCATTTCGCTACCCTCATCCAAATGCACAACAGTGGTCGGATTCATATTTTTACCGCCGGTTCCGTCGCCCTCGCCATAATGCCGTTCGATATATTTTACATGGGCGTTTTTACCGACATAAAAGGTATGGATCCCGTCATGCCGCGATTCTTCATCGCCGCAGTTGTGGATTCCGCATCCCGCCATGATCGTCACATCGGCATTTTCCCCGATATAAAAATCGTTATAAACCAAATCGTTTAATCCGCTCTGACTGATGACAACCGGAATATGCACCGTTTCCCCTTTGGTTCCGGGACGGATGACAATGTCGATCCCGGGCTTGTCCGTTTTGCTTTTAATATCAATATTGGCGGTAGTTTGACGCCCTGCCGCCGTTCCGTTGGCGCGAATATTATAGGCGCCCTCCGGGGTGCCGTCCATATCGGCAATGATTTTCAGCAATTGTTGTTCTACGCTTTGCATCATTCCACCCCCTTGACCGAATCATTCAAAACCTTACAGACCGACGGCACCGCACCCAACAATTCGGGCAAAATATCCTCTTTGGCGCCGTATGCCTCTACTTTTCCCCCTGAAATGACCGCAACCTTGTCGGCAATATTGAGGATCCGTTCCTGGTGAGAAATAATCAAAATCGAACCTCCCAAGTTTTGATGCATCTTTTCAAACACATGGATCAGGTTGCCGAAGCTCCACAAATCAATTCCTGCTTCCGGCTCGTCAAACAACGAAATTTTCGTGCCCCGTGCCAAAACGGTGGCAATTTCGATCCGTTTCAATTCACCGCCCGAAAGCGAAGCGTTCACCTCGCGCCCGATATAATCCCGCGCACAAAGACCGACCTGCGACAGATAGTCGCACGCTTCGCCGACCGTGATATCCTTCCCTGCCGCCAGACGAATCAAATCCTGCACCGTCAGTCCCTTGAAGCGAACCGGTTGCTGAAAAGCAAAGCTGATTCCCCTGCGGGCGCGTTCGGTAATGGACAGATCGGTAATATCCTCGCCGTCCAAGAGGATCCGTCCCGCAGTCGGACGGTGTATACCCGCGATCACCCGTGCCAGGGTGGATTTCCCGCCGCCGTTCGGACCGGTGATCGCGATAAAACCATCCTCAAATTTCAATGAGATATCCTGTAAAATTTCCTTTGTTTCGCCGTTTTCACTTTCGGCGGAGAAAGAAATGTGTTCTAATTCCAACATACCGTTATCCCCAACATCATCATCTTAATGCAAAACAAGGGCTGTCGCACAAAAGAATCACTCTTTGCCGCAACAACCCTGCTTTCCGTTATGCGCACTATGCTAACGCGCGTTCCAACCAAACAAAACCGACATCCAACGCATCAAACAAGGTCGATTTTACGCTTTCCTTTTTGACGCGATCCGCCATCGGAAGCTCGATATTGCTGTCCAACAGTTGCACCTTTACTTCACTGTTGATATCTGCTTCGCCGTTCTTCTTCCCCGAAAGAAATTCAAAACGGACGATAAATTTTTCAGCCATATCTCCGTAATAGATTTCATTGCCCTTGCGCACCAACGGTTTGCCGCGGAAGGTCAAAAAAGTATTATCTGCCATGTTGTTTCTCCCTTATTTGTTTTCCGGCATCTCACCGTACAGATTAAAACGGAACAGAAGCGTTTCATCCTCCGGATTGCTGCAACGAACCGTTGCCTCATTGACCTCGGCATGGGATAAAATGGTGCTCAATCCAATCATTTGACACAGTTTGGATTTCAAATTCAAAACATCGCCTTCCTCGGTTTCAAGAAAAACATCGCCTTTGCAGTGATCCACCGCCTCAATAAACGCGTCAAAATCAATATGATGCAACTGAATTTTTCCGTTATTCATCATCAATTCCTCCCTTTTGCAATGATACCTCTGTATTATACCCAAAAATCTCCATTCTGTCAAGAAGGCCGCATCGACACAAACAGTTCTTTTGCGCAGGACACTAATTCAACTTTTTACCCATTTTCTCCACGAAATTTTCCAATGCGATCCTCTCGATCTCCGGCATATAATCGTAAGCTTTTTTCTTCACGAAAGGACAGCCGATTTGAACGAGCGACAACGGTTTGGTATATGGCAATCTGTAATCATTTAAATAGTTGCAAATGTAGTAAGATTCCATCAGATACGGGGAATAGGTAAAACCGCATTTTCTCAAATACGCCGTCAGCGCAACTTCACCGTTTTTCACGGCATTAATAAAGTTGTTACTGTCCCCCATATGATCGAAGAAGTTTTTCAATTCTCCGCTTTGCAGAACTTTTTTCCCAAAAACCACAAAGAACGATTGCAAATGCTCGGTAATACCGTTAGACTGGAGATACTTCTTTTCTTTAATTGCCGGGAAGAGTGTAATCCCCCAGAAATCATCCTTACGGCTCTCCATCTCCGAAAAAACAGATTTCAGGTCATAAAGCGGACAGAAGGTGCTGTTATTGATGATAGCAACCTCATCGTATTCTTTCAGCCGATCATAGCCAAACTCTTCCATGCCCTGTTTCCATCCGCCAAAATCAAACCCAACATTTTTCCGCAGAATAATCTTGGATGTCAACGGCTGAATTTTTTCCATGGCTTCGTCATTTAACGGCGAATTGGAAATAAAGACCGTTTCGTCGAAAATGCTTCTATAAACCTGCAGGGATTGCAAATCCGTATCGCTGATAGCATGATCGTTATTCTTGTTAAAATGAACATAAAACGCCACCCGCTTTTTATCGGGCAATACAACCGGCGTTAAAACATTATTAAAGACCTTTTTATAGGTAAACTTATAGTCCGCCGCAATAAACGTCCAACACCGTTCAATGCAGTGTGCAATGGTCGAATTGGTTTGCGCCGCCTCTTTCGGAAAATCATCCTGTTTTAATCCGAGCGCGAACAACGCGCGTACCGCATCCGTTTTTGCCCAGAACATATTGCCCACCGGGAAGACCGGATCCTGAGGAAGATCTCCTATGATCCGTAACTTTTCCAACAAGGCTTTACAACCCAATAAATTACCGCCCCAAACGGCTTGGCGTTCTAACGGAGAAAATGTTTCCGGGAAGATCAAACCAAGATTGTTATCCTTATCAAACAGGTCAAACATTTGG
>JAFWUH010000044.1 GCA_017524165.1 Clostridia bacterium
ACCTGCGCTCCGACGATACCTTTGTTGAGGATGCCGGATGGCGAAAGGCGTCGGCTGCGTATTCCGATTTCCTTCGCAGGCACGAAAACCTGCATGTTCTGTATCTCGAACTCGGCGTCGGCTACAACACGCCGATGATCATCAAATATCCGTTCTGGCAGATGACGAACGCAAATGAAAAAGCCATTTACGCCTGCCTAAACTACGGCGAAGCGTATTGCCCGAAGCAGATAGAAAAACGCTCGATCTGTATCAACGGCGATATTGGTGAAACAATCACTTGCATTTTCTCTTCATCTGTGCTATAGTATTATAGCATCAAAGCGGAGTTCGGCCTCTAAATCCTCCGCGATACAAATCAAAACCAAGGAGAAACAAAAATGAATCCAAACTACAAGAACGGCTCTTGGATGAGCCGTGAATCTGCCATGCTTTTCGCCATGATCAGATCCATTCCCAAAGCAGTGACCATTCTCTTTATTCTGACCGTAATCACCATGAATTTCTTGGCCAGAATCACCTTGGTATCTCTGCCTTGGCTGGCGTTGAACGCCGGGATCCTGATATCATGGCTTTCTTTTTTATTAATGGATATCGTTGCCAAGCACTATGGGGCTTTAACAGCAAATCTTTTGTCGTTGATTGCGATTGCCGCCAACCTGCTTTGCAGTCTGATCTGCGTGGTTATCAGCCGAATTTGGCATTACCCGGCGTTAGATACGGTTGTAGGGGGACAATGGTCTATTCTGCTTGCCAGCACGATTGCCTATATTGTTTCGGCGCTGACCAACAATTACACCAATGTAGCCATTGGCAATCACTTCCGCAAGAATCCGGACGGGGTGGCGGCATATGCTGCCCGATCTTTTATTTCGACATTTTTATCACAAATCGTGGATAATTTCCTGTTTGTTTTTTTAGCCTTTTGTGTTTTCCCCTATTTGCCCGGAGCGTTACAAGTTCATTGGAGTATTCTTCAATGTATCGGTGCCTCTGTGACCTGTGCGGTATTGGAGTTGATTTCCGAAGTCATTTTTTCTCCCATCGGCTATGCTGTGGTAAAAAAATGGAAAGCCAAAGGCGTGGGTCAAGATTATCTGGAACGCTACGGGGCGAGAGGATAAATCATGAACTTTTCTAATCGTTTAGAGACTCTTTCTGCCGCCGAATTAGGTCAGGCAGTTAAATCCGGACAGATCTCCCCTGCCGAGACGGTAGATTATTTTGCCCAACGGATCGAAAAAAGAAATCCCGGTCTCAATGCTTTTGTGTATACAAAATTTGAGGAAGCCCGCAAAGCCGCAAAAACACTGGAAACCCGACTGGCTCACGGCGAAGATCCCGGTCCGTTTGCCGGAGTTCCCTTTGGACTGAAAGACTTTCTTCCCTCCAAAAAAGGCTGGACAAACTCCCATGGGGGCGTCCGTGCTTTGATTCGGCAGGATCCTTTTGACTCTGAATTTTGCCGAGCAATGGAAGCCGCCGGCGGCATAGCTGTCGGGAAAACCAATGCTCCGGCATTTGCGTTTCGCGGAACCTGTGACAACAAACTATACGGTCCCACCTCCACGCCGTTTGCCCTTGGTTATAATTCGGGCGGTTCCTCTGGCGGCAGTGCCGCCGCCGTGGCGGACGGGCTGGTACCCATTGCCGAGGGATCCGACGGTGGCGGTTCTATCCGGATTCCCGCCGCGTGGTGCGGCATCTTTGGATTCAAGGCTTCGGTGGGAACCATTCCGAGCGTTTGCCGTCCCGATGCCTGGGCGGCTACACACCCCTACTGTTTTAACGGCGGTTTGACCCGTACCGTGGAGGATAGTGCCATTCTGCTGAACTATATGGCGCGCCACGATCCACGGGATCCGCTGAGTCTGCCTCGGACAGAAGCAGATTACACCAAACACCTGAATCGTTCGCTGAAGGGATGGCGCATCGGTTACACGCCCGATTTCGGTGTGTTTCCGACCGAGCCGGAAATTACCGAAACAGTTGAACGGGCAGTTCTGCGTTTTGCCGAGTCCGGTGCCGTGGTGGAACCGGTTTCTTTTTCTTTCCGGCACTGTGCTGTTGAGCTGGCGGAATGTTGGTGCCGGTCTATCTGCGCAGACACGGCGATCGAATTAGAACTTTGGCGTCGGGAAGGATTGGATTTAGTGCGGGATCACCGCGATGAACTTCCGGACGGGTTTGTTTATTGGAACCAACAAATTGCCCGGGGCGGGATCATGGACTATTATGACTTCAATTGCATTCGGACAGAGCTTTATGACGCACTGCAAACCGCCTTTGAAGACTTTGATTTAATTGTATCGCCTACCACAGCGTGCCTGCCGGTTCGTAACAGGATCGACGGCAATACCATGGGTCCTCCATCCATCTGCGGCATAGAGACAGAACCCCTGATCGGTTTCTGTCAAACCTTTTTTGCAAACTTTACCGGTCATCCGGCGGCTTCCTTACCGGCAGGACTGTCGCAAAGCGGTCTGCCGATTGGCATGCAGCTCATTGGGCGCCGGTTCTGCGATGCGGATTTGCTTGCCGCCGCCGCATGCTTTGAACGCATTCAACCGTGGAAAGCACTCTACGAAATCCCCTATTCAAGGACTCTGCCTGATAGCCCTTTGCAAAAGTAAAACATATTTTATCTTCAAAAAAAATCGCTTTCACTTCAAACAATGAGAGCGATTTTTAATGATTTAATTCAGTATCTCGTTCGATCCGTATTTTCTTGCGTGTTCTTTAATGGCATCAAAGGTCTTTTCACTCAGATAGTGCTCAATACGGCAGGCGTCATCCGTTGCGGTTTGCTGATCTACGCCGAGATTCATAAACAACTGCGTGAGCAACACATGGCGTTCATAAATTCGTTTTGCTTTTGTTTCGCCTACATCGGTGAGTTTAATAAATCCATTTTCGTCGGTTATCACAAGACCCTCTTTTTTCAGCAATCCGATTGCCCGACTGACAGAAGGCTTGGAGAACCCCATATATGCGCCGACATCAATTCCGCGTACCGTCGAGGACTTTTGAGATAAAATATATATTGTTTCTAAATACATTTCCCCGGATTCATGCATAGTCATGACTTTTTCTCCTTCACAGCAAACTATTCTTTATTGGTTAATATATCTTCATTTTATTATAGCGTAAAGTTTAT
>JAFWUH010000045.1 GCA_017524165.1 Clostridia bacterium
GATCGAGCCGAGCGAGGCGGAGATCGTCAAAGAAATCTTCCGGTTATATATCGACGGCTGGGGCTACCAAAAGATCGCCAACCATCTGACCGACGAGCATATCCCCACGCCGCGCAGCAACCAGCGGGCGCGGATCGAGGCGCGGGGTGACGAGTGCAAATATAAGGTAAAAACCTCCTGGAGCATCGTGACCGTACAGGGCATCCTGCAGAACGATTTTTACATCGGCACCCTTCGGCAGGGCAAATACACCCGCAAGAAGATCAACGGCGACGATATAAAAAAAGACGAGAGCGAGCACATCGTCTTTGAAAACCACCACGAGCCGATCCTTGATTTCCGCACCTTTGCCATTGCGCAAGAGGCGCTGAAAAAGCGGACGACCAATTCCTATCGCGGCGTCAAGAAAAATGACAACGTGTATTCCGGCTTTATGGTGTGTGGCGACTGCGGCAGCCCCATGTTCCCCATGAGCCGGAGCGATCTGAAAGAGGCGTACCGCTGCGGCGCCTATCACGTGCGGGGGCGCAAGGCGTGTACCAGCCACCACATCCGTGTGGATATGTTAGATGAAGTGCTGAAAGGGTATCTGAGAGAGGTCAAAGCCACCAGTGCCGAAATGATCGAAAAGCTGAATCGTTCGATAGAGAACGAATCGGAGCAGATCAAAAAGCAGGAAGCGTCGGAAGAAAACCTCGAAGACAAGTTGGCGGACGCCAAGACCGAGCGCGCCATGCTCACCCGGCAGATGACGCGAGAGATCATGCGAAGCCCCGAAAAGGAGGACCTCATCAACGACACCTATCAGCCGCTTTTTGACGAGTGCGACAAGATGATCGAGGGCATTCAGCACCAGATCACCCTGACACGCGACCGACGCAACACGGTCATCCGGGTCAACCGCATTGCCAAAGAAGCCATCAGCATCATGGATGAGATCATTGAGAAGGACAAACTCGACAAGACCGATCTTGAATTCATTATCGACAAGATCATCGTCTATGAAGATCATATTCATATCAAACTCAAAGACGACATCGAGTGTATCCTCAAAAGCGGGACGCTCCCCGAAACGGAGGAAGCCGCAAATTTTAATGCAGGCGTCATAGATAGCTTAACTACCGTTTTCGTCCAAGCGAGCAGGAATCGCCGGGACAAGGTTTATGACGTCAGTGTTATCAGTAACGGTGACCCGTTGGAAATATACACCGATGCGGGCGGACAGGTTATTTTTAAAAAGTATTCTCCGGTCGGGGAGCTTTCGGGCTATGCGGCAGAGTATGCCGAGGCCTTAAAGCAACAAACCACCTTGGCAATTTTAATTTGCGACCGCGACCGCTGTATTGCGGCGGCGGGGACTTCCAAAAAAGAGACGGTTGAACACCGGATCTCGCCGGAACTGGAAAGCATTATTGCTTCGCGCAGAACCTTTATCGGTCAAAAAGAAAGCGCATCCTTTGCGTTGGATGACGGCACGCGCCGGATTTGCGTTGCCGTGCCGATCATTTCGGCAGGAGACATCAGCGGCGCGGTGGTGTTGACCGACACCGAAGAGCGCCACGATGCCGCCGACAGCGACATTAAATTGGCCGCTGTTGCCGCAGATTTTTTAGGGCGTTTGATGGAGTAAAAAAGAGCGCGTTTGCCGACTGTTCTAAAGTTCAGTCGGCAAACGCCTTTCTTCTATTCTTCGGTTGAAACAGCATTCGGGGGTGTCTCTGTCTCGATCTGTTGCAAATCCCGCAGGCAGTCGATACAGACTGTTTGGTCACGGAAATCGGTGCAATTTTCGGTGCCGCCGCAAAAAATGCAATGCGGCTCATATTTTCGCAAAACGATACGATTTTCCTCCATTGTAATTTCAAAAGAATCGACCTCGTTTTCCATGCCGAGTTGTTTGCGAAACTCTTTCGGAATTACAATGCGACCCATGCGGTCAAGCATACGAATGATTCCGATCTCTTTCACGAAATTCCTCCTTCGTCCAAAGTCCAGTTAACGGGCTGTTGCCCGCTTTCCTGCAAGATCTGATTTGCTTTGGAAAAATGCCGACATCCGAAAAAGCCGCCGTACGCCGAAAGCGGACTTGGATGCACGGTCGTCAGTTTTCGGTGGATCGGATTGGTAATGATCTCGGCTTTTCTTCGCGCGTTAGCACCCCAGAGCAGAAAAACGATCGGCGTTTGTTTGCGGTTCAGTTCCGCGACAATACGGTCGGTCACGGCTTCCCATCCTTTCCCCTGATGGGAATTGGGAGTGCCTTCGCGCACCGTCAGGACGGTATTCAACAGCAAAACGCCCTGTTTTGCCCAAGCCGTCAGCTCGCCGTGGCGCGGGATCGGCACGCCTACATCGTCATGCAATTCCTTAAAAATATTTTTCAAGGATGGCGGCGGCTCAACGCCTCGTTGTACCGAAAAGCACAGTCCGTGCGCCTGTCCGGCGCCGTGATAGGGGTCCTGTCCGAGAATAACCACCTTGGTATCGGCATAAGAAGTATATTTCAAACAATTGAAAATATCGTTCATTTGCGGATAAATTTTGCGTGTGCGGTATTCGTTTTTCAGAAATTCCCGCAACCGCAAGTAGTTGGGCGTCTGCCATTCATCCGCTAAAATTTCGTCCCAATCATTCCCGATTTTAACCGTAAAAATCACCTCTTATGACGTTTTTAGATTTTGTCGTAAACCTCAATGACGCCGCTGCTGTGGTAGAGCGACGGTGTGATCAGCACCGAGTAGCCGCGTCCGTTTTCGCTCGTCCATTCAACCGACGGCTTGCGCGGCACTGCCGAAGCCGCCAACAGCATCATGATGGCTCCGCCGTGCATGATTGCGGCGGCATTGGTAACATTATGGCGCATCATATCCTGCACGATTTCATGCAAGCCGTAGCATTGCCGTTTTACAAAATCGGTTGAGCTTTCCCCTTCGGGCGGCGCGGAAATTTTGCCTGACGCCCAATCGAGATAATCCGAATCGACCTCTAACTGGTCGGCGGTTTTTCCCTCAAAGGTGCCGAAATCATATTCTATCAACGCATCCACAGGATGCACCTCGTAATCGGGATACAAAATGCCTGCCGTTTGTTTGCACCGCATCATCGGGCTGGCATAAAGTCGCTCGATATCGGGATAATCGACCGTCTCGCGCAGTTGCCGCAATTCCTCCACTCCCTCGGGGCAAAGCGGCAGATCGGTGCGAGAGCCGATATACCGTCCCTGCAAATTACCGTCGGTCAAGCCGTGGCGGATGAGATGTATTTTATAGGTTTTCATGAAAAGACCTCCAAAATATCGCTGATGATTTGATTGGAAACCAGCATTCCGCGGTCGGTCAAGGAGAAGACCGTGCCGTGACAAACGCCGAGTCCCGCCGCCGCATAGTGGTTGAGCTGTTTCGGCAATTCGGGCGGCAGCTTTATCCCAAACCGTTCCGCTGTTGCGCTAAAATCAATGCCCGACGACAAACGCAGTCGCAACAGCACCGTTTCTTCAAAATCTCCGCCGAATCCGTCGGGAACCGTTTCGGGTCGTCGACAGAATGCCTTTAAATCGCGTGGATAGTAAAACCGTTTGCCGTCGACAAAGGAATGTGCCGACGGTCCGATTCCGAGATACTCGGCGCCGAGCCAATATTTATTGTTATGTCGGCTTTGCCGGTGTTCTTTGGCAAAGTTGGATATCTCATAATGAGAAAAACCGTTTTTCTCCAAGATTTCGCAAACCTGCAAATACTGTTGTGCCTGCGCGTCCCCGTCCGGCAGAGAGAGCCTGTCCGCCATTTTTGAGAGGGCGGTATTCGGCTCAATTTTTAACAAATAGGTCGAAAGATGTTCGGGGTTTAGGGACAGAACAAACGCTAAACTTTCCGCCACGGTGTCGAGCGTACTGCCCGGCAACCCCAACATCAGATCGACCGAAATATTTTGAAAGCCGAGTGCCCTTGCCGCTAAAACCGTTTCCCTTGCCTCTGTCGCGGTATGCGTTCTTCCGAGCAGCCGCAGTTCGTCCTCCCGACTGCTTTGTACCCCGAAGGAAAGCCGATTCACCCCCGCCTTTGCCGCCGCCGTTAAAAAGGGAAGGTCAACCGACGAAGGATTCGCCTCGGCGGTGATTTCGGTATCGGGCAACAGCGAAAAACTGCCGCGCACGGCATCCATGACCGCAGTAATCCGCGTTCCCAACAGCGAAGGCGTGCCGCCGCCGAAATAAACAGAATCAACGGGGCGACCGAAAGAGCCGCCCCGCTTTTTTATTTCCTTTATCAGTGCGTCTACATATTGATCCAACAGTTCTTCGGTGGCGAAGGACGAATAGAAATCACAGTAGGTGCATTTTTTTCGACAAAACGGGATATGCAGATACAGTCCGCCGAACTCAGTCAAGAATCAAACCCGTGCAGCTGCCGGGAACGGCGGCGGCATTAGCCTCGTCGGTATCAATATGCATTGCCAAAGCAAAATTTTCGTTGACGCGGCAGACCACATCATCAAAAACAAGGGCACGGCCGTCGGTCGGAATTTTGACCGAAACGATCTGCTTGTCCTGAACGCCGTATTTTTCAGCGTCGGCGGGGGTCAGGTGAATATGACGCTTTGCGGCGATAACGCCTTCGGTAATATCAATTTCTCCGCAGGGACCGACAATTTTACAGCCGTTGGTTCCGGCAATATCTCCCGATTCGCGCACCAGAGCGGCAACACCGATGGTACGGGCGTCGGTCAACGAAAGCTCAACCTGATTCGCCTTGCGAACCGGACCTAAAATCGACGCCTTCAACTGTGATTTCGGGCCGACAACGGTAACTTTCTCTTCCGAGAGGAACTGACCGGGTTGAGACAGATCCTTTTTCGGGGTCAATTCATGTCCTTTGCCGTAAAGGATCTCTAACGCCTCCTGAGTGACATGCACATGGCGTGCGGAAACTTCAACGAGTACGGGTTTTTCCATTAGTCATCATCCTTTTTGTTTTTTCTATTCTCTATTGTAACACATTTCTGAAAAAAAGCAAGCAATCCTTTACAAAACCGTTCGATAAAGCAGTCCCCGGGTAAAACCGTTTTGCGGCGGTTGACCGCCGTTCCGGTAGGCGCGCAGTACCTCTGCCGCCTGCGCCGGGCTTTCATCGGTAAACCACAAAAGCAGATAATCGAGTCCCTTGGTCTCGGACAGACGGTCTGCCAACCAAACCGGCAGCGGATTAAACACCTGCGAAAAACCGTTGCGGCACCGCACGGGGAACGAAACGCCCTTGCGGTCGGTCAAAACGCGGTCTTTGCGGCAACCGGTACATCCGCCGCCGTTAGCGACCGGGCAGTTGCGGGTCAACATCAGCGGTAGTTTGCCGTAGGCGAATATTCCTTTCGGCAGCTCAGACGGCATCGAAACTGCGTCCCGCAGTCCGCATTCCGCCGACAGGGTGACCGCCGACAAGCCCATTTCCTGCAAAACCGCAATGCTTTGGCTGTTGCTCACATTCAGCCCCAAACCGCCGCAGACGGCAAGTCCGGCTTCTTTTGCCGTTTCGACAGCCGACAGATTCCCGCAATAGGCAAAGGAGGCGCCCTCCTGACGGCGCGCTTCCAAAAATCGCCGGATCTGTGCATCCTCTGCCGCACCGCGCGGCACATCGGCGCCTAAAGGAATCCCCTTTGGCAGATTGCCCGTCCACGGTTCCTCCGCCGGTAATAAAATCGCCGTCAAGCCGTCGGTTTCTTCAGGGATTTGCGCCGCACTTGCAAACCGCGCGACAACTGCCGGGCGTTCCGGCGCCGGATGCCGTCCGGCAAACAGAGTAATTTTATTCTTTGTCCGCGGCAAAACGACGCTTCTTGCCGCACTTAATTCTTCCAACGCGCGACGGCGCAATTCTTTTAACTGGGCGGCGCGCAAAAAAAGTCCCTCGCCAAGCGTTATGTCCGATACGGTTAGGCAATAGGGGGTCCCGCCGGTCTGTGTCAGCGCGTCTGCCACCGTCCGTTGATCTAACGGTCGATTTTGCGCCACACCCGGCACCGGCCCAGAAACCGAAATGGTGTGCGCGCCGTCCGAAACGGTCAACCCGACCGGTTTTCCCGCCTCGCAGGTCATGCGCGCCGTTACGGCAACCGACTGCCGCTCGTTGCGATAAAGCTCATGTATATAGGGGAACGCTTCACCCGCCGCCGTGACATCTTCTTTCGTGCGCACGCCGAACATGGTTTTGCCGCGGTTCGCCGTATAATAACCGTCGGTAAACCCCGAACGCGAAAAAACCCGACCGAGCATTTCCGACAGCCGTTCCGGCACCGCGCCGTTCTCGACCGCCTGACGGCAGGCAAAAGTAGCCGCCGCCACATATTCCGGCCGTTTCATGCGACCTTCGATCTTGAGCGAAGCTACCCCCATATCCGCCAGTTCGTCAATATAGGACAACAAAGACAAATCCTTTAAGCTAAGATCGTAACCGGTACCGCCCGAAACCGCAAAGGGCAGTCGGCAGGGTCCGGCACAAAGCCCTCGATTACCGCTTCGTCCGCCCAAAACAGCCGACAACAGACATTGTCCCGAAACCGACATACAAAGCGCGCCGTGCACAAATACCTCGACCGTCATACCCAGCGAATCGGCTGAACGGCAAAGCGTTTTCAGTTCTTCCCGGCTCATCTCCCGCGCGGCTACAACACGGCAAAATCCAAGCGTTTTTAACGGCTTTAACGCCGCCGCAGAATGCACCGAAAGTTGGGTCGATGCGTGCATCGGCACGGTCGGAAACGCCGCGTGCAACAGTTTCGCCAAGCCCAAATCCTGGATAATAAAGCCGTCCACGCCCGCCGCGACCGACCGTTCCGCTACAGCAAGCGCCGCCTGCAATTCGCGCTCAAAAAGCATAATATTCAGCGTCTGATAAACCTTGACGCCGCGAAGACGGCAATAGCGCACCGCCTCGGCGAACGCTTCCTCTCCGAAGTTTTCTGCCTGCCGCCGTGCGCTGAACGCTGTCGCGCCGAGATAAACGGCGTCGGCGCCGCTTCGTACCGCCGCTTCCAACGCCTCCCGCGATCCTGCCGGCGCCAACACTTCGGGTCTATTGTTTTCTTTCACGGTCTAAAAGCTCCTGAAGCCGGCGTGCGGATTGATCGGCGTCGCTCCGTGCAATCGCGTATTTTTCGGTCATTTCTTTGAGTTGGTCACGCAGTTGATTGTTTTCCTCGGTCACCTTTTGTGCCCGGTCTAAGGAATCCATCGCCGCCATGACCGCGACCATGGTCGTCGATAAAAAGGTGTTTTGTTTGGCGATGGCATCCATCTTGCGTTCCAGTTCCCGGGCGATGGAACGGATGTACTCCTCGCTTTCCTCCCCAGAGACGGAATACTGGATCCCGCCTACCGTAAAGCGTACATTATTCGGCACCGAAATACCCCCTCTGTTTTTAATTATTTTCATTATATCTCATATTTTATAAAAAAGAAAGTTTTTTTACCCAAAAAAGCCCTTTACAAGAGGAAAAAATGTTGGTATACTTTTTTCAACGGAAAAGTAAGAGGATGATTTTTATGCGCATTCGTACCATTTCTTCCCTGGAAAAATGCTTTTTAAACGATGATATTGCCTCAAAAGCCGAGTTGACGCATGCAACCATGCTGAAAAATGAATCGTTTCACTTTGAAATCTGCTTTGATACCGAAGAGCTATGCAATGATCGCATTGTTTTGCGTCTTGCAGTTGAGTCGCCTATTGCAGAATTTGTCACCGTGCGCCGTATCGAGCAGGTTCCGGTGCAAATGCCTGTTAACCGCGCCTTGGTGGATGACAATTATCTGTCAACCGAGCCGGGGCTTTATCCCGATTTGTTGATGCCTTTGGATCGCTTTAACCGTGTGACGCTGAACAATTCGTTACAGTCGCTTTTTGTGGATGTTGATCCGGACGGTCAGGTTTTACCGGGAAGCTATGATATCACTTTCCGTTTTACTGAGGAAGGTACCGACACGGAAAAAGCCGCCGTCACCTTTACGGTGGAGATTTTAGACGCCGAACTGCCGGAACAGTCGCTGATCTTCACCCAATGGTTTTACTGTGACTGTCTGCAAAGCTATTACGGAACCGAGGCGTTTGACGAACGGCATTGGCAGATCATCGAAAACTTTATTTCCGCCGCTACGCGGCGCGGCATCAATATGATTTTGACCCCGGTTTTTACCCCGCCGCTCGACACCTATGTCGGGGGTGAGCGGCCGACCGCGCAATTGGTTGATATCACCGTGGAAAACGGCGTCTATTCCTTTGGTTTTGAGAAGCTGGGGCGTTGGGTGGACCTTTGTAACCGTCACGGCATCCGTTATTTTGAGATTGCCCACTTTTTCACGCAATGGGGCGCCGCGCACGCACCCAAGATCATGGCAACGGTAGATGGAGAATATAAAAAGATTTTCGGTTGGGAAACGGTTGCGCACGGTTCGGAATATACCGCATTTCTCCACGCTTTTATTCCGGCGCTGTTAGCTTTTATGAAGCAGTTGGACGGAGCCGACAGGCGCTGTTACTTCCATATTTCGGATGAACCGACCTTTCCCAATTTAGAACAGTATAAGGCATCGCGCGAAGTGGTGCGCGAGCTGTTGACCGGCTATCCGGTGATCGACGCACTTTCCGATTACCGTTTTTATGAGTTGGGTGTGGTGGAACGGCCGATCCCTGCAAATAACGAAATTGAGCCGTTTTTAGATCACCGTGTGCCGAATTTGTGGTGCTACTATTGCACTTCTCAAAGCTTAAAGGTTTCCAACCGGTTTATGTCTATGCCCTCGGCGCGAAACCGTATCATCGGTACGCAGTTCTATAAATATCATATTGAAGGTTTCCTGCACTGGGGCTTCAATTCCTACTTTAACCGTTATTCCTATGCCCCGGTCAATCCGTTTCATTGCACCGATGCGGAATACTTTGTTCCGGCGGGAGATGCGTTTCAGGTCTATCCTGCGCCCGACGGAACCGCATGGGAATCGTTACGGTTGGTCGTTTTTCACGATGCCATTCAGGATTTAGGCGCTTTGCAGTTGTGCGAACAGCTTTACGGGCGGGATTATGTGATGTCGTTGTTGGAAGATGGAATCGAACCGATCACTTTCTCCTCCTACCCCAAAGACGCGGCGTATCTGTTGAACCTGCGTCAAAAGCTGAATCGCGCTATTGCCGAAAAATATCAAAAATAAGGTCTTGATAAAATGAAGTATTTAGTTGTTCTTTGTGACGGTATGGCGGATACTGAGAATCCGGTCTTAGGCGGCAAAACACCCATGATGTGCGCCGAAAAGCCTAATATGGATCGGCTGGCGGCGACCGCCGAGGTCGGTCTTTGCCGCACCGTTGCCCCCGGTTTAAAGCCGGGCAGCGATGTTGCCAATCTTTCGGTGATGGGTTATGACCCGACCGTCAGTTATACCGGCCGTTCTCCGTTGGAGGCGGCGTCGATCGGTATTCCGCTCAAAGATACCGATGTCACCCTGCGCTGTAATTTGGTCACCCTCTCGGACGAGGCGAACTATCGTGACCGCCGCATGGTGGATTACTGCGCCGGAGATATCTCCACCGAAGAGGCTGCCGAGATCATTCAAACGGTCGACCAACGGTTAGGCAACGAAACCTACCGCTTCTTCCACGGCGTGAGCTATCGGCATTGCCTGGTCGTGGATCACGGCACCACAGACCTCGGCAACATGACCCCGCCGCACGATATCAGCGGAAAGGTGATCGGCGACTATCTGAGTCAAAGCGAAAACGCGGCTCCGTTACTGGCTCTTATGGAAAAAAGCTGTGAAATATTAAAAGACCACCCTGTCAACCTTGCGCGCGTCAAAAAGGGTCTTCGCCCCGCCAACGCGATTTGGCTTTGGGGGGAGGGTACCCGTCCGCAGGTGGAGAATTTCTATGAGAAAAACGGCGTACACGGCTGTGTGATCAGCGCGGTCGACCTGCTGAAAGGCATCGGCAAATGCGCCGGGATGGAAACCCCGGAAGTTGCCGGCGCCACCGGCTATCTGGATACCAATTTTGAAGGCAAGACTGCCGCCGGCATTGATGCCTTTCGCCGCGGCATCGACCTCGTTTACCTGCACTTTGAAGCGCCCGACGAATGCGGACACCGCGGCGAAGCGGAAAACAAGGTTCGTTCGATCGAGGCGATCGACCGCCGTGTTTTAGCCCCGATGTTGGACTACCTGAACAGCTGCGGCGACGATTACCGTATGCTGATCATGCCCGACCATCCGACGCCGCTTGATATCCGCACCCATTCCGCCGACCCGGTGCCGTATCTGTTGTTTGACAGCCGTCAACCGCAAAAAGGGGTTGCCGTCTTTACCGAAAAAACCGCCGCCCAAACCGGTATTTTTGTTGAGCACGGACCCGATATGATGACAAAATTACTGCAACACGAAAAAAATGCTTGACAAATGCTTTCTTTTCGATTAAAATATCTGTATTGCTGATCCGAAGACAGTAGGTGACCGTTCCGGTCGTAAGCTTTGCGCCTGCCGAGGTGTGCGTGAAAGAATACTATTTTCATGTCCATCCTGTCTTTCGGGATGGACATTTTCTTTTCGGAGGTGAAATACTGACATGCCGAACGCAAAAGTTTTAGCACAAAAACAAGCGATGGTCGAGGAGCTTCGCACCAAATTGGACGCTGCTATCGTCGGCGTTATCGTCGACTACAAAGGAACTTCGGTTGCGGATGATACCGCACTCCGTAAGGAACTTCGTGAAAACGGTGTGGATTATTTCGTTGTGAAGAACACCCTGCTTGCCCGCGCTGTTGAAGGTACGGATTTAGCGGATATCACGCCGTTCCTGGAAGGCACTTCCGCCTTGGCGCTTTCCAATGAGGATTACACCGCCGCCGCCCGTATTCTCTGCAAGTTTGCCGAGAGTCACGAGCCGTTCCAGGTAAAAACCGGCTTCTTAGACGGTAAAGTTGTGGACACCGCCACCATTAACGACTTGGCAAAATTGCCCTCGAAAGAGGTTCTTCTTGCCACTGTTTTGTCTGCATTCCAGGCACCTATCGCAGCCTTTGCCCGCGCTGTTCAAGCCATCGTTGATAAAGACGGTGAAGGCGAATCCGCTGCAGAATAATTTTAAAAAAAATAATTAAATTGGAGGAAAATAAAATGGCATCTGAGAAAATTACTGCTATGATTGAAGAGTTAAAAACACTCACTGTTTTGGAACTTTCTGAATTGGTAAAAGCTGTTGAGGAGGAATTCGGCGTATCTGCCGCTGCTGCTGTTGCTGTTGCCGCTCCGACTGCCGGCGCTGCTGCCGCTGTTGAGGAGAAGACCGAATTTGATGTTGTTCTCAAAGAAGTCGGTTCCGAAAAGATTAAGGTTATCAAGGTTGTACGCGAAATCACTGGTTTGGGTCTTGCTGACGCAAAGGCTTTGGTTGACGGCGCTCCGAAGACCTTGAAGGAAGCTGCAAGCAAAGACGATGCAGAAGCTATTAAGGCAAAATTGGCTGAAGTCGGCGCTACGGTTGAGCTCCAGTAATTTTTACGGCAATTCTGTTTGGGCAGTCACTGCGGTGACTGCCCGATTTTTTTGCCTATGAATAATTTTGGTTGATATTTCCGGTAAAAACAAGTATAATATATATTGATGAAAAGTGAGGGATTTGCTTTGGATTTTAAACAGTTTTTTGAACAGATGCGCGGCAAACGCATTGCGCTTTGCGGCATTGGTGTCAGCAATACGCCGCTGGTCATGAGTTTTTTATCACAGGGCGCAAAGGTGACGGTTTGCGACCGCCGAAACCGTGAACAGATCGGCGATTTGGCGGACGAATTAGAGTCCGCCGGCGCGAAATTGTGCTTGGGCGAACATTATCTGGATCATTTGGAAGCGGAAATCATTTTCCGCACGCCGGGTATGAGCTTCCACCTGCCGGAATTAGAGGCGGCGCGCAAAAAAGGCATTGCCGTGACCAGTGAAATGGAGGTCTTTTTCGACCTCTGCCCCGCCACGATTTTTGCCGTGACCGGTTCGGACGGTAAAACGACGACCACCACGCTGATCGCCAAAATGCTGGAGGCGGAAGGCAAGACCGTTCATGTCGGCGGCAACATCGGCACGCCGTTATTGCCGCGTATTGCCGAAATCAAGCCCGAAGATTTCGTGGTGGTAGAGCTTTCTTCTTTCCAACTGATTTCGATGCGCAAGGGTCCCGATGTGGCGGTCGTGACCAATGTCGCGCCCAACCATTTGGATATCCATAAAGACATGGATGAATATGTTGCCGCCAAGAAAAATATTGTTTTGCACCAAAACGCCTTTTCCCGCACCGTTTTGAATCGCGACAACGAAATCACCGAGAGCTTCCGCGAAGATGTCCGCGGTCAATCGCTGGGCTTCAGCATGGAGCGCAAGCTTCACAACGGCGCCTGGCTGGACGAAAACGGTCTGTTGCATATGGCATACCGCGGCATGGATGTGCCGATTCTGCATCGCGACGAAATTGCCGTCATCGGCGATCACAATGTCGCCAACTACCTGGCGGCCATTACCGCCGTCTGGGGCTATGTCGGGGTAGACAGTATTTGCCGCGTCGCCCGCGAATTCAAGGGCGTGGAACACCGGATCGAATTGATTCGCGAACTGGACGGCGTCAAATACTACAATGATTCGATTGCCTCCAGTCCGACGCGGACGATTGCCGGATTAAAGGCGTTCCGCTCGCCGGTCATACTGATTGCCGGCGGCTATGACAAGCACATTCCGTTTGAACCGATGGTGCCTTATATTCTGGACAAGGTAAAAATGCTGATTCTTTGCGGCGCTACCGCCGATAAAATCGAAGCCTGCGTCCGCAATCACCCCGATTATCACGGGAAACCCGAAATCGTTCGGGTGCAAGATCTGAAAGAGGCGGCCCAAACGGCACGCAAAAACGCCACAGCGGGGGATGTGGTCACCCTGAGTCCTGCCTGTGCGAGTTTTGACGCGTTTCCGAACTTTGCCGCCCGCGGAAATTACTTTAAGGAAGTTGTCGAAGCGTTATGAGCAACCTGCAACAGGATTTATTGGCGCTTTCCCGTGCCGTCGGCGCGGGTTCGGTGCGCGGCGCCGCTGAAACGGCGGTCGGGTTGCTGTCGCCCTATGCCGACTGCGAAACCACCGATAATCTGACCGTTTTTGCAACCGTAAACGGCGCCTGCAACCGTACACTTTTGCTGGACGCCCATTTGGATGAGGTATCCATGATCGTTACCGATATCGACGAAAACGGTTTTTTGACCGTTTCCGCCTGCGGGGGACTGGATCTCCGCGCCTTGCCCGCCCGTCCCGTTA
Source organism: Clostridia bacterium (assembly GCA_017524165.1). GTDB lineage: Bacteria > Bacillota > Clostridia > Oscillospirales > Acutalibacteraceae > UBA737. The sequence continues at coordinate 13,328 of JAFWUH010000045.1, forward strand.
CGGTGCACGGCAGGCAGGAAATTCCGGCGGTTTTTTGCAGTGTGCCGCCGCACTTGTCGGACGGCGACCCCTCTTTTGACCGCATTGCCGACCTGAAAATAGACACACTTTTGGGCGCCGAAGCCAAAAAGGTGATCGCGGTGGGGGATACTGTTTCTTTCCGTGCCGAGCCGGTGCCGTTATCCGATACCCGTATCACCGGGAAATCGTTGGACAACCGCGCCTCGGTCGCAGTACTTGTCGAATTGGCACGGCGCTTTTCTGCCGAAAAGCCGCCGATGAATTTATGTTTTGTTTTGAGCGCTCAAGAGGAATTGGGTCTGCGCGGGATCCGCACGGCGGCGCACCGCGTTCAGCCCGACGAGGCGGTGGTGCTGGATGTCAGCTTTGCCGACGGGGTAGGTATTTCACCCTTGGATTGCGGCAACATGGGGAAAGGCGCTATGATCGGTTATTCCCCGGTGTTAGAACGGAAAATCAGCAAAAAATTGACCCGTCTTGCGCAAGATCATAAAATTCCCTATCAAATTGAGGTCATGGACGGTCACACCGGCACCAATGCCGACGCGGTCTCCCTGGTCGGTAACGGTATTCCGACCGGCTTGGTTTCGATTCCGTTGCGCAATATGCACACCGATGTCGAAACGGTCGATTTGTCCGATTTGAAGTCGGTCTGTGATTTGATCGAACACTATATCCGTGCGGGAGGTGGCTTCCGTGATTGAGTTGTTAAAACAGCTTTGTGAGCTGGACGGCGCTTCGGGAAATGAAGACGCCGTACGCGCCTTTATCCTTTCCCAAATTGACGGTTTCTGCCGTTGGGAAGTGGACGCGCTCGGTAATATTCTGGCGCACAAAAAAGGAAAAAATCCCGCCAAACACCGTATTATGGTCGACGCGCATATGGATGAAGTCGGACTGATCATTACCCATATCACGCCGGACGGCTTTTTGCATTTTAAGACGGTCGGCGGCATCGACACCCCGGTTCTGCTTTTTCACCGGGTGCGGTTTGCCGGCGGATTTTACGGCGTGATCGGCGGCAAGCCGATCCACCTGACCACCGGCGAAGAAAAGAAAAAACTGCCCAAAATCGAGCAGTTGACCATTGATATCGGCGCGGCAAGCGCCGAAGAGGCGGCGCAAAAGGTTTCGGTCGGGGATGTTTGCGTCCTGACCGGTGAAACGGTGCAAAACGGTACCGTAGTGAAAGCCAAGGCGTTGGATGACCGTGTGGGATGTGCGGTTTTAATTACCCTCTTGAAAGAGGAAAGCGACTTTGATTTTGACGCTTCGTTTTCGGTGCAGGAAGAGGTCGGTCTGCGCGGCGCGCGGGTCGCCGCCCATCATTTGAACCCCGAATTTGCCCTTGTTTTAGAAGCCACGACCGCCGCCGATATTGCCGGTGTTCCGCCCGAGAAACAGGTCTGCCGACTGGGGGAGGGCGTTGCCGTCTCCTTTATGGACGGTGCCACCGTTTATGATCGCGTTCTTTATCAGGCGGCGCTGGAAAGCGGACTCCCGGTACAACCCAAGCGCGGTACTTCCGGCGGCAACAACAGCGGCGCCGTGCATCTGAGCCGCGACGGCGTGCGTACTTTGGCGCTTTCGGTGCCCTGCCGCTATATCCATTCCGCCTCCTGCGTGGCGGATGTGCGGGATATGGAAGCACAGCTGTGCCTGGCACGGTGGATGATCCGGCAGATCGCCGACGGACAGCTTTCATGATTCGTCTGACCGACCGTCTGCCCGAACTGACCGAGCCGGACGCCGTCGGCTTTAAACTGCACGCGCTCTTTGAATGCTATGCCGACACGGCGCTGTTTTGGACGCAGGAATCCCGCGACACCTGTTTCGGTCTGTTGGACGGACATTTGATTCTGTCCGCAAAGCAACCGGTCGACCAAGAGTTGCGGCACTTTGTATCCTTTTTATCTCCAAAAAGCATTTTTACCCATCCCGAAACGCTTGCCAGCTTGGGTCTGACTGCCACCGAAACGGTTTTTGTCCTTGCCGCAAAAGGAACGCCGGGAGAAGTGCTTTCCGCCGACACGGTATCGAGCCGCGAAGTATATGAGCTGTTGTCGGTCGAAGGTCTGTCTCTGCCCGACTATCCGTCCTTTGCGGTCGACTATTGCCGCAAAATCAATCACGGTTTGGCATCCGTTTTCGCCCAAAAAGGGCGGGGTGCGGCAGTGACCTTGCTGCACGGGAATTACGCGTTATTAAACGGTCTTGCCAGTCATCAAAAAGGCTTTGGCAGTCTTGCCGTGCAACATATTCTCCACGAAAATGCGACCAAAACCGTTTTGGTTTGCTGTCGTGCACCCCTTTGCAAATTTTATAAAAAAAACGGCTTCTCCCCGGTGGGACAAGCCGTTTATCAGGTGAAATAAAATGAGTTTTTTTGAAATTGATCCGCGGTTATCGGCGCTGGACCGTAAAGCGCTTGCCTTGGCAAAAGAACAGTTTGCCGAAATTGACCGCGTTACCGAATACAATCAACAGAAGGTTTTGGCGGCATTTATCCGTCACCGCGTGAGCGAGGCGCATCTCGGCGGCTCGACCGGTTACGGTTACGGCGATATCGGCAGAGAAACTTTGGAACATATCATGGCTGATTGCATGGGCGCCGAGGACGCCTTGATCCGTCACAGCTTTGCCTCGGGCACGCATACCCTGTCGGTCGCCTTGTTCGGTCTGTTGCGGCCGAACGACCGTGTACTGTGTCTGACCGGTCGCCCGTACGATACCATTATCGGCGTGTTTGGCATCGATGGATCTTCCGACGGTTCGCTTGCCGATTTCGGTGTAATTTACGATGAGGTGGCGTTGACGCCGGACGGCAAACCTGACTTGTCAGGTATCCGGCAGGCGCTTACCGCCCAAGAAGTGCAAGTCGCCTATATTCAACGCTCGCGCGGTTATTCCACCCGACCAAGTTTAACCGTTGAAGAAATTGAGGCATTATGTAAACTTGTCGAAGAGGTTTCCCCGCAAACGGTCATTATGGTCGACAACTGTTACGGCGAGTTCGTAGAAGAAAAAGAACCCTGCGATGTCGGAGCGGATCTGGTTGCCGGTTCCCTGATCAAAAATCCCGGCGGCGGCATTGCCCCCTCCGGCGGCTATATTGCCGGGCGGCAGGATTTGGTCGAACGGTGCGCCCATCGCATGACCTGTGCCGGCGTAGGGCGCGAAGTCGGCGCGACGCTGGGTCACAACCGCGAGCTGTATCTGGGTCTGTTCTCAGCGCCGCATGTTGTCGGCGAAGCCTTAAAAACCGCCGTCTACACGGCGGCGTTGTTCGGTGAATTAGGGTATTCCGTCGCGCCGCGCTTTGACGAAAAACGCGGCGACATTATCGAATGTGTTACCCTCGGCAGTGAAGAGGGGTTGGTTGCCTTTTGCCGCGGCATGCAGTCGGGTGCGCCGGTGGATTCCTTTGTGGTGCCCGAACCGTGGGACATGCCGGGCTATGACGATCCGGTCATTATGGCGGCGGGCGCCTTTACCGGCGGCGCCTCGATCGAGCTTTCGGCAGACGGACCCCTTCGTCCGCCGTACGCCGCATGGATGCAGGGCGGACTCAATTTCCACAGTGCCAAAACCGGCGTTTTACTGGCGGCGCAAAGCATGCTTGAAGCCGGGGCACTCCATTTCAGTAACGAGGTGAACCGCGAATGAAACCGATTTTTCAAGGCGAAGCCTATGATATGATCGCACAGCCAAACGGCATTGTTTTTTCCTATTGCCATGAGGTGGTGGGCGATAAAATCAATGTGCACCACAAAATGCTGTCCATTGATTCGGCGCGAATTTCAGATGTGGAAAAAAGCATTTACCAATTAGCCAAATTTGGCAGTAACTATCGCTCGGTCGTGTCCTGCTGTGATAATTATGTCACGGCACGCGCGCTTTTACTGCAAAACGGCAAGGTCTTTCTTTCCGAGCAAGACGGCGCGGCACGGTTGTTTGATACCGACGGCACCCCCATTTGGACCGGTACGCTTTCCTACCGCGGCAAGGCGCCGAACGATATTGTGCTCCACCAAAACAGCGTTTGGGCGTGCTATGCCGAAAGCAACACCCTCCTGCGCTTCCAAACCGCTAATTTTCGCGAAGAGTTGCGCATCGGCGGCAACCGTTCGCCGTTCCAACGCCCGCAAAGTCTTTATGTATATAACGACAGCGCCATCGTCAGTAACAGCGGCAGTAACAAACTGCTTCGGTTGGATCTCAACCACTATACCGTGACCGATTACCTGGAATTTGAAGAACCGGTTTACGGTTATACCCGCTCGCAGGATTATGAATTTGTTCTGTTGCAATCGGGAATTTATGTTTTATAAAGGTCGAAAAACCCGGCTTACTCCAAGCACGAAGTAAGCCGGGTTTTTAATCTTTTTCCAAATCCTGCAATGCCGAACGAACAGCGGCAATCACAAAGGCAGAAAATGTTGCCTGTCCTTATTCCGAAATGATCGGTTGCGAGGTGGTTTGGTCGGCAATGCAGATCCACGATTTTCCGGCGTTTACCTGCAACGGCGAGCCGTCGGTATTTTTAAAGGTAATTGCCGAGGAAGCCGCGCCTTTCGACCAAAGAATGGGCGTATAGGTGCCGTTGACCATATAATAGCCGGTGCCGTCCTGCAAGGCGACCTTGCGGTGATATCCGTCCGGATAATCCGAAATCGTCGTTAACAAAACAAAAACATTTTTGACGGTAATCGGGGTATCGGTGCCATAGTCTTTCCGCGCAACGCCGTTGGCATAACGGAAATAGCGGGTAGAGGCGGGGTCATACCGCATCTCGGTGGAATACGAATTGGAGAAGTTGACCCGAACGCTGTTACAAATGCCGCCGGGCAGGGTCAAATCGGTTTCGGCGTCGGCAAAATCCTGCCACATGCCGAAATCACTTTTTTCGGTTTTCCAACCGCCGTCCGAAATGCCTTTCCAGAGCGTTTCGCCGAAGGTATACAAGGTGTGTTCTTGAGAAAGACCGTTGGAAATCCGTTTGCCGAAGTTCTTTTGCAGCAAATCCACATCGTCCAAATCCTTCAAATGCGGTTGGGCATAATTGGGGTCTTGTCCGGCGTGAACATAAATGGCATGGTGTCCCATTGCCAAATCAATATACGGATACCGCGCCGAGCGGACAGGTCCGATGCGGTCGACCGCCGCAACATCCTGAAACACCGCCATCAAGCGGGTGATGCCGCCTTCGACCTCGGTTTCATAAATGAGATCGGCACTATTCAATCCGGATTGTACCGGTTGGGCAATCGAAATATTATTGACCATGACGGCAACCGGGCGGTTGACCGTGGCGGCCTCGTTGGCAAGCGGCAAGCCGGTCAACGGATTTAACGGCACTTTTTTCACCGTCTTCTCTACCGACATGACTTCAGAAGATGTTTCCTCCGGTTCGGATGTTTCCGCCGGCTTTTGACCGCATCCGACCGCGCAAAAAAGAAGCAGACTAAGCGCTGCCGCTGTAAATCGTTTCAACATAACAAAGAATCCTCCAAAAAAGTTGCTGTCAATATTATATCTTTTCGCCCGGTGTTTTGCAAGGGCTAATCAAAATTTTTTGCCACGGCTGTAAAATTTTTCTGTTTTCCTTGACAAGAAAATAATATTTGATATAATTATTTATTATATTTTGAGGGATTTTTTGCATGCTGGGGAGGATCATTATGGGGAAAATCGGCTTTGATAACGCGGAATATATTCGACGGCAGTCGGAAAACATCCGTAAAAGAATTGCCCTGTTCGGCGGAAAGCTTTATCTGGAGTTTGGCGGAAAGTTGTTTGACGACTATCACGCGTCCCGCGTTCTGCCGGGATTTGAGCCCGACGCCAAGGTCAAAATGCTGTTGCAAATGAAGGACGAGGCGGAAATCGTTATCGTCATCAATGCCGATGCGATTGAAAAGAATAAGCGCCGCGGCGATCTGGGCATTACCTACGATCTGGACACCCTGCGCTTGATCGACGCGTTTCGCGGCATCGGTCTGTATGTCGGCAGTGTGGTGATCACCTGCTTTAATAATCAATCGCTTGCCAAAGCCTTTGAAAAGCGCTTGAAAAATCTCGGCATTAAGGTCTATCGCCATTATAGCATTGAGGACTATCCGAACAATCTGCCGCTGATCGTCAGCGATGAGGGGTTCGGCAGGAACGACTACATCGAGACCGAACGGCAGTTGGTGGTCGTGACCGCACCCGGACCGGGCAGCGGCAAAATGGCGACCTGCCTGTCCCAGCTTTATCATGAACATAAACGCGGCGTCCGCGCAGGCTATGCCAAGTTTGAGACCTTCCCCATTTGGAATATTCCGCTGAAGCACCCCGTGAATGTTGCTTATGAGGCGGCAACCGCCGACCTCAACGATGTCAATATGATCGATCCTTTTCATTTGGACGCCTACGGCGTGACTTCGGTCAACTACAACCGCGATATCGAGATTTTCCCTGTGTTGACCGCGATGCTGGAACGGATCATGGGCTCTTCTCCCTATAAAAGTCCGACCGATATGGGCGTCAATATGGCGGGCTACGGTATTGTGGACGATGATGTCGTTTGTACCGCCGCCAAGCAGGAAGTCATTCGTCGGTACTACACCGCCCTGTGCGCGGTACGGCAGGGACTCGGCTCTCAAAACGAGGTTTCGCGGCTGGAACTGCTGATGAATCAGCTGGGCGTTTCCTCCGCCGACCGCCCGGTGGTCGGCGCCGCCTTGCAACGCGCCGAGGAAACCGGTGCGCCCGCGACAGCCATTCAGATGGAAGACGGACGCATTATCACCGGCAAAACCTCTTCGTTGTTGGGTCCGTCGGCGGCGATGTTGTTGAACATTTTAAAGACCTTGGCGAGCATTCCGGACGAGATCATGTTGCTCTCCCCGTCTATTATTGAACCCATTCAGCGCATGAAAACCGAGTTTTTAGGCAACAATAACCCTCGTCTGCACACCGATGAAGTTTTGATTGCGTTGTCCATCTGTGCCGCCACCGATGAAAACGCCCGTCTGGCGTTGGAACAGATCCCGCGTTTATCCGGGTTGGAAGCCCATTCCAGCGTGATCCTTTCGGGCGTTGACGAACAGACCTTCCGTAAATTGGGTGTGAACATCACCTTTGAACCGAAGTACCAAACAAAAAAACTGTTCCACCGCTGATCAGTTCAACTGCCATACGCCGAGATTCAAATATCCCGCAAGCGACAGCCACAGCAGATACGGCACCAGCAACGCCGCGGCAGGTTTGGATATTTTGCCGAACAGCAGAACGGTTACGGCAACGGCGATCCATAATGCCAACAACAGCAGGAAGGAAGCAAAGTAGGCTTTCAGATTAAAGAAAACCAACGGCCACAGAAAATTCAGCACTAATTGAACGGCATAGGCTGTTTGCGCGTGCTGTTTTTGTTGAAGCGGCGCCTTTGCTTCCGCGACCAGATAGGAAGCCACGCCCATCAGCAGATAAATCACCGTCCAAACCACCCCGAACACCCACGGCGGCGGGGTCAGCGGCGGTTTTTCCACCGCATCGGCAAAATAGGTCATGCCGTTTCGGGTCAGTAGGGTCGCGATCCCGCCGACCGCCAGGGGCAGTGCCAGCTGAAGAAGCAACCGTTTTAAATAGATTTTCACCGATCATCACCTCTTTTTCCATTATATGAGAACGGCGCTCTTTTCATGCGACATCAAAGCCGGAAAAAATATAGTAGACTTTTCAAAAAAATTGTTATATAATTTATTTGTTGTAATTTTAGCGTACCATGCACGCTTTTACGGAGGAAAAATCATGAAGATGTTAAAAAGAATTTCTGCAATTTTGTTGGTAGGAATGTTTCTGTTTTCTGTGGCAGGCTGTCACCCGAAGGACGAAATCGCCGTGACCGTCGGCAACGAGAAGTTTACTTCCGCCTACTATATGTGCTCGCTGATCTATGCCGATATGGAAGCCCGTCAAAAGGTCGATGAAGCCAAAGCCGACGACGAAAACGCCGACGCGGCAGAAACCGATTACTATGCTGAAAAAATTGATAAGACCGACTTTTCCAAATGGGTGAAAAACCGGGCGTTGGAAATGTTGAAGGAAATCGCCGCCTATAAAACCAAATGCAGTGAGGAAAAGTTAACGCTTTCGGAGGAAGAAAAGAACAACGCCGAGATGTATGCCTCCTATTATTGGTCGAATTACGGCTATGCGCAGTTGTTTGAGCCTAACGGCGTCAGCGAAGCCACTTTTAAAAAGTATATGACAGACGCTTCCTACGCGAACCTTTATTTTGATCACTTGTACGGCAAAGAGGGCACCAAGGCGCTTTCTGACGAAACCGTTGCGCAAACCATGCAGGAAAAGTTTTTGTTAGCCAATCAGTTGGAAGTAACCTTCTCGGAAGAAACCGACGAGGAAAAAGCCGCCAAGAAGGCTCAATTGGACGGTTATGTTACCGCGTTGCAAAAGGGCACCCGTACCTTTGAAGAAATTTATCACGAGTTTAACGGCAACGAGCATCAGGAGGACGCCGAAGCTGAAACCGAAGCGGATGACGGCACCCTCAAGCCAATCAATGAACACGCCGCCGTTTTGGGCGCCGAGGATACTTCCTATGCTTCGGAAAACTTTGAAACCGCCAAAGCCATGGCAGTCGGTGAAGTGAAACTGATCGAAAAAGCAGACAACGCCGGTTACACGCTGGTAGTCAAGCTTGATCTTGCCGCCGATCCCTATTATGTAGATCAGCTCGATTCGGCAGTTCGTCACCTGATTGCCGATGAAGCATACGAAAAAGATATGCAGGATTTTGCCAAAACCTTAAAATTCTCCGCCAAAAAATCCGCGATCGACCAGTTTAAAGTAAAGAAAATCGTTTATCCGACCGCCAACGGGCAGTAAAAACGATCCACCCGGCCGAGGGCATCCAACCGCCTTCGGCCGTTTTTCACAGAAAGGAACCTGATAAAATGAAAAACGCAAAAATTGAAACCAAATGTGTGCAGGGCGGCTACCGTCCGAAAAACGGCGAACCGCGTGAAGTTCCGATTTACCAAAGCACAACTTTTAAATATGATACCAGTGAAGATATGGGGAAATTGTTTGATTTGGAGGCAAGCGGCTATTTCTACACCCGTCTGCAAAATCCGACCAACGATCTGGTTGCCGCCAAAATCTGCGAATTAGAGGGCGGAACCGCCGCGATGTTGACCTCGTCGGGTCAGGCGGCATCCTTCTTTGCCGTATTCAACATCTGCTCATGCGGCGACCATGTTGTTTCCTCTTCCTCGATTTACGGCGGCACCTATAATTTGTTTGCCGTGACCATGAAGCGTATGGGTATTGATTTTACCTTTGTGGCACCCGACTGCACCGAAGAAGAGTTGGCGGCGGCATTCCGTCCGAACACCAAAGCTGTTTTCGGTGAGACCATCGCCAATCCGGCATTGACCGTTTTGGATATTGAAAAATTTGCCCGTGCCGCTCATGCACACGGTGTACCGTTAATCGTGGACAATACCTTTGCCACGCCGGTAAACTGCCGCCCGTTTGAATGGGGTGCCGATATTGTCACCCATTCCACCACCAAATATATGGACGGTCACGGCGCCGCCGTCGGCGGATGCATTGTCGACTCCGGCCGTTTCGACTGGATGGCGCATGCCGAAAAATTTCCCGGTCTTTGCACGCCGGACGAAAGCTATCACGGTATTGTTTACGCCGAGCGTTTTGGCAAAGAGGGCGCCTTTATCACCAAAGCCACCGCACAGTTGATGCGTGATTTCGGCTCGATCCAGGCTCCGCAGAACGCCTTTATTCTAAACCTTGGTTTGGAAAGTCTGCATGTTCGGATGCGCCGGCATTGCGAAAACGCTTTGGCAGTCGCCTCCTACTTGCAGCGCGAAGACCGTGTAAGCTGGGTGACCTATCCGTCTCTGCCCGGCGACCGTTACTATGAAACCGCACAAAAGTATCTGCCGGGCGGCAGCTGCGGCGTGGTCAGTTTCGGCATAAAGGGCGGCCGAAAAGCCGCTGAAAACTTCATGAAACACTTGAAGATCGCCTCCATTGCGACCCATGTCGCCGACGCGCGCACCTGCTGTCTGCATCCGGCAAGCGCCACCCACCGTCAGATGAATGACGCGGAATTGGCGGCGGCGGGTGTTTCGCCTGATTTGATCCGGTTCTCCTGCGGACTGGAAAACAGCGAAGATTTAATTGCGGATATCAAGCAGGCGTTAGACGCCGCCTTTGCGGAGTAATTTCGATGCCCATTCGCATTCCGAACGATCTTCCGGCCGTTAAGATTCTGTCGGGCGAAAATATTTTCGTCATGACCGAAAAGCGTGCCATTACGCAGGATATACGGCCGCTGAAAATTCTGCTTTTGAACTTAATGCCCAAGAAGATCGAAACCGAAACCCAACTTTCGCGCCTGCTCGGCAACTCGCCGTTGCAGGTCGATTTGGAGCTGATCCACACCAAAAGTCACAAATCCAAAAACACCTCGGAGGAACATCTGCTCGCCTTTTACAAAACCTTTGACGATGTGAAGGATCGCAACTTTGACGGCATGATCATTACCGGCGCGCCGGTGGAGCTGATGCCGTTTGAAGAGGTGGAATATTGGGAAGAACTGTGCAAAATCATGGAGTGGAGTAAAACCCATGTGCACAGCACCTTTCATATTTGTTGGGGTGCCCAGGCGGCGCTGTACTACCATTACGGGATCCGGAAATATCCGTTGGAGCAAAAGCTGTTCGGCATTTTTAAGCATCGTATCGACTATAAACGGTCGATTTTGTTCCGCGGTTTTGACGAAGAGTTTTTGGTGCCGCATTCCCGGCATACCACCGTTTTGCGGGAGGATATTGAGCAACACCCCGAACTGCGCGTCTTGTCCTCCTCGGAAGAAGCCGGCGTTTTTGTGGTCTCCACCCGCGGCGGCCGTCAATTCTTTGTGACCGGCCATGCCGAGTATGAAGCCGGAACTTTGCGGGAGGAATATCTGCGCGATGTGGCAGAGGGAAAATCCATTCAACTGCCGAAAAACTATTTTCCGGATGACGACCCTAAAAAGCGCCCCCGAAATATGTGGCGTGCGCATGCCAATCTGCTTTATTCCAACTGGTTAAACTACTTTGTTTATCAAACAACGCCCTATGATATTACCGAGATCAAATGATCGCCACGGATCGCCGGAGGAGCCCGGCGATCCGATTTTTTTGCAAAACGATGAAGAAAAGATGAAATACATCCGGAATTTTGTACAAAACACAACTTTTTCTTGACAGAATAGGCAAAAAGTGATATGATAAAACACAACATGAACCTTTGCAACCGCACGGTGCACGGTTTATTTCACAATAAAAAGATTGCATTTTCCGACTTTTAAAAAGATTCTTTAAATAGATGGTTTTTATTGTTTTTAAAATGATTTCCCGTTTTGGGGTGTATTGTATGCTTTTGACGGGGGTTTATTGTGTAATTCCGCGGCCGTGTTGTGCCCTTTGGCGCAGTGCGGTTTTTATTTTTGGTTCATTCGGGGGAGGAAAACGGCAGTCCCCGAAGCAGTTGTTTTTTGTGTTGCCGTGTAGATAAAGGAGGATAGAATATGCCCACTCTTGCTTACATTCTTTTCGGCGTGATTGCCGTTTTGTTCTGTATTGCCGGTTTTGTTTTGGGCACCGTGGTCCGTCGAAAATCAGACGAACGCACCATCGGTTCCGCCAAAGAAGAAGCCCGCAGAATCTTAAGCGAAGCAATGAAAACCGCCGAAACCAAGAAAAAAGAGGCTCTGTTAGAAGCTAAAGATGAAATCCATCAGCTTCGGTCAGAGACAGAAAAAGACCTGCGCGAACGCCGCAGCGACGTTCAGCGTCAGGAACACCGTTTACAACAAAAAGAAGAATCCCTGGACAAAAAAATTGAAAATTTGGAAGCCAAGGAAGAGAAGCTTGCCGCGCGTGCCAAACAGATCGACGAGCGTCTGGCAGAATGCGACGCATTGAAGCGCAGTCAGTTGGAAATGCTGGAGAAGATCTCGGCGCTTTCCAAAGAGCAGGCGCGTGCCGAATTACTGCAGATCCTGGACGGCGAGCTTGTGCATGAAAAAGCCGCCAAAATTTTGCAGTACGAACGCGAAATCAAGGACCAAGCCGACGAAAAGGCACGGGATATTGTGGCGCAGGCCATTCAGCGTTGCGCCGCCGATCATTCTTCCGAAATGACCGTTTCGGTGGTTGCCCTGCCAAACGATGAGATGAAGGGTCGCATTATCGGCCGTGAGGGACGCAATATCCGCGCCATCGAGAACGCGACCGGCGTCGATTTGATCATCGACGATACGCCGGAAGCCATTACGGTATCCAGTTTTGAGCCGATTCGCCGTGAAATCGCCCGCGTTACCTTGGAAAAATTGATTTTGGACGGACGGATCCACCCGGCAAGAATCGAGGAAACGGTCGCCAAAGCCACCGCCGAGGTGGATGCCGTTATCAAAAAGGAAGGCGAACAAGCGATGTTGGATGCCGGTGTGCATAACCTGCATCCCGAACTTGTCAAACTGCTTGGCCGTCTGCATTTCCGTACCAGTTACGGACAAAATGTGCTGAACCACTCGTTGGAGGTCTGCTATATTGCCGGGCTGTTGGCTGCCGAATTGGGCGCCGATGTAACCTTGGCAAAACGCGCCGGTTTGTTGCATGATATCGGCAAAGCTATTGACCACGAGCAGGAAGGCTCTCACATTCAGCTGGGCGTCGAGGTTGCCAAAAAGTACAAAGAAAGCGAACAGGTCATTCACGCCATTCACGCACACCACGGTGAAATCGAAGCCAAGACGGTTGTCGCCTTTATCGTACAAGCCGCCGACGCTATTTCCGCGGCGCGTCCGGGTGCCCGTCGGGAAAACATTGAAAACTATATTAAACGGTTGGAAAAATTGGAGGAGATCGCCAATTCCTTTAAAGGTGTTGACGCTTCCTTTGCCATTCAAGCCGGCCGCGAGATTCGTATTTTGGTGAAACCCGAAGCGGTCAGCGACGATGAAATGGTCATCGTCGCCCACGAAATCGCGCAGCGCATTGAGAACGAATTAGAATATCCGGGTCAAATCAAGATCAACCTGATCCGCGAAAACCGCGTGATTGATTACGCGAAATAACAAAAAAGAAACGCCCCGAAACGGAAAGAGCAATCCGTTTCGGGGATTCTTTTTTGCTTTTTATTAGTCTTTGACGGTTTGCTGTTCCTGTACCGCGGCAAGAATTTTTTGTGCGGCTTCATAATACTGTTTCGCCTTTTGATTCTTTTCGATGGTCATGCCGTCGATCTTGCGGCAGGAGAGCCGCAATCCTTCGGGCAGTTTTATGCCGTTTTCCGTTTGACAAGCCGCATAAAAAGCTTCTCCCAACAGGCAGGTGTTATCCTCAAACATTCCGCCGTCCGCCAAGGCTTGCAGAGAGTCATACGCCGGTTGATCGGTCAAAAACAACAGCGCGTCGGCGTCGGCAGCCAAGATGGCTTGCACTCTGGTAGCCATCGTATACTGATACTGTGTATTGCCGTCGGTTTCGGAATAGGAACAGTTGACCACCTGCAAATGCACTTCACCGTCGCCGTTGGTATCGGTACAGAACGGTTCCAAATAAGCGGTGATTTTGTTGGTCTCGGCATCCATCAGCGGCGTTCGGCAGGACAAAACCACTTTCAGGTCATAATCGACCCGACCGGCACACTGTGCCACCAAAACAGCCAAGATGACTGCCGTGATCAAACCGGCGATCACGACCCATTTATAATGGAACCAAAAATTCGCCGCTTTTTCGCCCGGCGTTTTGGGTGTGATGGCAATTTCGCTCGGTTTGGGTTCCGGTTGCTGTTGTCCGCTCTGCATTTTTTTCAACGCCAAAAACTCTTCCCGGGCTTTGCGTTGCTGATCCATCGTTTCGTTATGAATCTGTTTGGCCATTCCTGTTCATTCCTTTTTTACTTGCTTTTATTATTATATCAAATCAGCCGCCCGTTGCAACCGTTTTTTTAAACGATCCTGCTTAGAATAACCGGACCTCTTTCTGTAAAGAATAGCAGAAAGGAGGTCTTTTTATGAAGATGACAGCAAAAACCTACGGAGAACTGGTGAGCAAGGTTTCGCCGCCCTCTCCGAAAATCAAAGATTTCATCGGAGCCTTTTTGATCGGCGGACTGATTTGTGTTTCAGGACAGCTCTTGCAAGATTTTTATACCGCACTATCCCTTTCGGACAAAGCGGTTCGCATGGCGGTGCCTTCGACCCTGGTATTCCTTTCAGCCTTGTTGACCGGGCTGAATCTCTATCAAAAAATTGCCAAACACGCCGGTGCCGGCACATTAGTCCCTATTACGGGATTCGCCAACGCGATGGTTTCTCCGGCAATTGAATTTAAAAACGAGGGTCAGGTGCTGGGCGTCGGTGCGAAGATGTTCGGCATTGCGGGTCCTGTGTTGGTCTTCGGCATTTCGGCGTCGGTGATATACGGTATTATTTTGTGCCTGATACGATTGTTTTAAGGAGGAAAACCATGGCAAAACGAATTGGAACACGGACGATTTTGTTGGAAAAACCCCCGAAAATTATCGGTTACGGCTCGGCGGTCGGTCATTTGGAGCACGAAGGACCTTTGGGCAAAGAATTTGATTTTTACAGTAATGATTGCCGTTTCGGGGAAAAATCCTTTGAAAAAGCCGAAAGCCGTCTGCAAAAAACGGCTTTGGAGCATGCCTTTCGGCGTGCCGGCGTCACCCCCGCCGAGGTGGACGCCGTTTTTGCCGGAGATCTGCTGAATCAGTGCATCGGCAGTTCTTTCGGTCTGCGGGAGCTCGGTATTCCGTTTGTCGGTCTTTACGGCGCCTGCTCGACCATGACCCTTGCCCTCACGATGGCGGCGCTAACCATAGAAAGCGGGGCGGCTGAAACAACGGCGGCGGTCACTTCCTCCCATTTCTGCTCGGCAGAACGGCAATACCGCTTTCCGTTGGAATACGGTTGCGTTCGCCCGCAGACCGCCCAACACACCGTAACCGGTTCAGGCGCCTTGATTTTGGGCAGTTCTGACGCCGACAAGCCGAAGATCACGGCTATTACGGTCGGTGAGATCAAGGATTTCGGGGTGAAGGATGCCAACAATATGGGTGCCGCCATGGCGCCCGGGGCGGCGGATACGCTGCTGCATTATTTTGAAGATACCGGCACCGCACCCGATGATTATGATGTCATCTATACCGGCGACCTCGGCGCAGTCGGCACAGAGCTGTTATATCAGCTGTTGGACAAGGACGGGGTCGATCTTCGCTGTAAACACAGCGATTGCGGTTTGATCATTTATGACCGCGACCGGCAGGATGTTCACTCGGGCGGTTCGGGCTGTGGATGCAGTGCCTCGGTGCTGGCATCTTTTGTGCTCCACCGGTTTGAAAGCGGCGATTTTCACAACATTCTCTTTTTATCCACCGGCGCCCTGCTCTCTCCGACTTCCACCCTTCAGGGAGAAAGCATTCCAACGGTTGCACATCTCATTCGGATTTGCACCGATTGACCCGGAAAATAGCGTTTTTCCTCGCGGTTCCGTTGACAACGGAACCGCCTTGTGCTATAATACAAAAGGTTAACTTTTTTTATGTTGATATTTTTAAGGGGTTCAGAGAATGACGGTTTCGTTACATATTATTGCTTTGAATGAAGAATCCGCTCTGCCGGGATTGTTACAAGATGTTGTTGTACAGAATTACCCGCATGAAAAGATCGAAGTGGTGCTGGTAAACAGCGCCTCGACCGATGCAACCCGTTCTATTATGGACGATTTTGCGGCAGCACATACCGATTTTTTGGCTGTCCGTGTGGTAGATAACCCCAAACGGTTTACCCCCTGCGCGTGGAACACGGCTTTGTCGGCATCTACCGCCGATATCGTCATTCACCTGGACGCGCACGCCCGCATTCCGGAGGATTTTGTTGCGAAAAATGTTACGGTCATTCAATCGGGCAAGGACATTTGCGGCGGCGTCGTTCGCAATTTTTCCGCCCAAAAAACACGGTGGATCGAAACTGTCAATCAGGCGGAAGAAGCCATGTTCGGCGGCAGTATCGCCGCTTTTCGTCATTCGACTGCTTGTGGATATGTTTCGACCCTTGCTTTTGCCGCCTACCGCAAAGAGGTTTTTGAGGCGGTCGGCACCTACGATGAACGGTTGCTTCGCTCGGAAGACAATGAAATGCACCAGCGGATGCGAGAACACGGCTATCGTTTTTACTATACGCCAGACATCCAATCCTCCCGTCAAACAAGACCTAGCTTAAAGGCGCTTCTTCGGCAAAAATATCTCAACGGTTATTGGGTCGGCGAAACCGTAAAACTCTATCCGAAAAGCTTTTCGCTTTATCATTATGTACCGTTTGTTTTTCTGCTTGCGATCTTGGTGACCGCCGTCTTTGCCGGCTTTGGTTTCTGGCTTTTGGCGGCGTTGCTTTGGGCGGCGTACGGCATTGTTTTGATCGCTTCAACGATTGCGGCATTTCGTGCCGGCGGCTGGAATCCGTATTATTTTCTGTTGCCGGTCATTTTATTTTGTCTGCACCTTTCCTACGGTGCCGGCACCTTTGTCGGATTGGTCACCCGCCGTCCGGATCAAAAGAGGGAAAAAGCATGAATTCGTTATCACCTGTCACTCCGGCGGAAATAAAAACCATTGCGTTTGATATTTTAAAGTATTTCCGTTCGGTCTGCGAAGAAAATCATATTCCGTATTCTCTTGCCTACGGCACCCTGCTCGGCGCCGTGCGGCACAGCGGTTTTATTCCGTGGGACGATGATGTGGATGTCTTTTTACTGCGCCGGGATTATGACCGTTTTCTTCAGGCGGTACAGCAGCGTCCGCATCCGCGGTTTCAACTTTTTACCGCCCAATCCCATCCCGATTTCTTTTATGCCTATGCCAAGCTGATTGATACCGATACCGTCATGAAAGAGTACGGTGTCCATCCCTTTTCGGGAAACGGTGTTTTTGTTGATATCTTTCCGCTGGATAACATTCCGTCGGATGAAAAAGGCTTTGAGCGGTTTACGCGGCGACTCCGCTTCAATGCCGCTTTGCACAGCGCTTCTGTAATTCAACATTTGAACAAATTTCAAAAGCCGCTTCGGTGGAAGCTCTCTGCGGCATTGTTAATGCCGCTTGCCAAGCTGTTTGGCACAAAATTTTGGTTAAAGCGTTATGATAAATTATTGCACACCTATGATGGATCCGAGACAGAATATGTTTGTTGTCTGACCGAAAATCCGTCTTTTCGCGAACGCATCAAACGGACGCGGATGGAGCATTTGGAGTCTGTTCTGTTCGAGGGAGAGCCGTTCTCCTGTATGGCGGAAACCGAACAGTTTTTGATCGACCGTTACGGTGATTATCGAAAGCTTCCGCCGGTAGAAGCGCGCGGACTGCAACACAACTTTTCGGCATGGCACCGTCCTGAAAAACCTGTTTTACTGCATGTTGCCTATCTGACCGATGACGCTTTCAGCGGCGTCAATGTCGCCGTTGCCGGACATTTGCGGGCACAACAAAAAGAGGCGACGATCGGTCTGCTGAATATCGGTCCGGGCACACCCGACGGGCTTGAACAATTGACCTATCGCAAACCGTTTCGGCTGGACGAGTTGCCGGAGCCGTTTTGCCGCCCTGATCTGGTGATCTTTCAAGAAACCTACCGTGCCGATTATCTGACCGTTGCGGCGCAATTGCGCCGCCGGAAGATCCCCTACATTACGGTTCCGCACGGAGAGCTTTCGGCTTCGGCGCAACAACATAAGCACTTAAAAAAGGCGGTTGCCAATGCCACCCTTTTTTATCCCTTTATCCACGGTGCCAAAGCCATTCAGTGCCTTTCGCCGTTTGAACTGGAGGAAGTACATTTCCCGGTGCCGAAATTCCTGGCGACCAACGGTATTGCTCTGCCGCCGCAGGCAAAGACCGATTTTCGGCAGGACGGTTTTCAATTTGTATTTGTCGGTCGGTTAAGCCTTGCGGTCAAAGGACTGGATCTGATGACCGAGGCAGTGGCACAAGTCGCCGACGATTTCCGGAAGCATCGCGCACAACTGCATCTTTACGGCCCCGACCGTGAAGATACGGTTGCCCGTTTGACCGAAATGATTGCCGCCCAAAAGGTTGAAGACCTGGTCTTCCTGCATAACGCCGTCTCGGGAGAAGAAAAAGAGTCCGTTTTGAAAGACGCCGACCTGTTTATTCAAACCTCCCGTCACGAGGGTATGCCGATGGGTATTTTGGAGGCCTTGAGCTACGGTCTTCCCTGCGTCTTGACGCGCGGTACAACCTTATCGGATCGGGTTGCAGCTGCCGGCGCCGGTTTTGCCGCCGAAAATACGGCTTCTTCCATTGCCGCCGCGTTAAAAAGCGCCCTTTCGGTTGCGGAAAGCCGTCAGTTAAAATCCTATGGCGACGCCGCACGGACCTTTGTTGAACAAAACTTCTCTTGGGAGACCGTTGCGCGCGACACGGTCAGCATTTATAAAAAAATGGGAGATGGATGCCTTGAACGAACATAAACAACCTTTATCCCTGCCGGTCAGCATTCTTGCCGTCTATCTTTTCCTGTTGCCCCTTTCCGCCGGACTGGCAGGGTTTATCGGGGATATTTCTCTGCAAAACTATGTCGCTATTTTGTTCATCTTTATTTCGGTGTTGGGCTTTCTCCACCTGAAAAAAATCGTCGTGCCGAACAGTATTTGGTTGTACGGTTTTTGGCTTTATACGGTGATGAGTATGTTTTGGACGCCGTCTTTTCAGCTTTCCTGGTATTTTACCACCTTTTTGCTGAATGTCGGCGTATACATTTGCGCGTTGAGCATCAACTATAACCGCCGTGAGCAACTGTTTTTGAAACGCGCCGTTTTGCTGGGCTTGTTTCCGGTTATTTTGGCGACGATTTTCAATATTGAAACCGCCGTCAATTTCCGCTTGATCATTACCGTTTTCAGCAAAATGGATCCGAATGATTTCGGCTGCGGCTTGGTGTTGATCGTTGCTTTGCTGTTTGCCATGCTGTTAGAAACAGACAAAAAGTATCCTTATGTGTTGTTGCCGGTTACGGCGGTCATTATTATTTTGACCGGCTCGCGCGGCGCTATGATCATGTTCCTGACTGTCTTCGTTACCTGGTTGATTTTAAGCAATGTTCGCAAACGGTTTTTGATCCCGTTTCTTTTGATTGCTGTATTTGTTGCGGCGTTTTATGCGTTTTACGATTATCTGCCGGAATTTTTGCGCGAGCGCCTCTCCTTTGCCGTATTAGCCGAAGACGGCGGCTCGGGACGGCTTAAAATTTGGCAGGCGGCGTTAAGCTCTTTTGTTGACTTTTCGCCGGCAAAAATGTTTATTGGCTCCGGGTACGGTTCCTTTCAGGAGTCGGTCCACTATATTGCCGCCGGTCACTACAGCACCTATGAATCTCATAATATTTGGGTCAACACCTTGATCGAAACCGGCTTGTTGGGCTTGACCTTGTTGGTCATGTTGTTTGTTAATTCTTTTATTATTGCCAAGCGCCGAAAGAATTATTGGGGAATCCTTTCACTGGTTGGTTTGGCGGTCGGCGGCGCGACGTTGGACATGCAGGCCTTCCGTATTTTTCCCCTTGTCTTTTTTGTGGCTATTTCATTTGACGGAAAGGAAGATCCGCATGTTGAAGAACTTCACCGACAAAGTGACGATCATTATTCCGGTCTACAACACGAAGGATTATCTTGACGAATGCGTCCGCAGTGTCCTCGGTCAAAGTTATACCAATTTGGAAATTCTGCTGGTGGATGACGGCTCTACCGACTGTTCCGGCAAAATGTGCGACGATTTTGCCGCGGAAGATTCTCGTGTTCGGGTGATTCACCGGCAAAACGGCGGGCTTTCGGCGGCAAGGAACACCGGAATCGACGCCGCAACCTCGGATTATTTGATTTTTTTGGACGGCGACGATTATCTCACGCCGATTGCCGTGGAACAGTTGATTGCTACCATTGCCGATAATGCTTGTCCGATCGGCGTTTGCACCTTTGCGATGGAGGAATCGGCGCTTTCTCCGGCGTTGGTCGACCGCGTTTTTACCTGTTCGTCCTCCGAAGCCATTCGTGAAATGTATACCGAAAAGACCTTTTTTACCACAGCGGGCTCGAAAATATTCCGCAAAGAATTATTTGATAACATCAAATTCCCGCAAGGGCTTTTATATGAGGATTTTGCCGTCATGTACCGCCTGTTTGACGCGGCGAAAACGGTTGCCTTTGCCGATGCAAAGATTTATTACTACCGCTACACACCGACCGGGATCACCAAATCTTCTTTCAAAAAGAAACACATGGATTATTTCACCGTCACGGACGAAGTGACGGCATATATTGCCGAATATCATCCTGAACGGCTGTCTTTGGTCAATGACCGCACGGTACGCAACGCCATTTCCTTTTACCGGAAGATGAGCGAAAGCGGTTATGACGATAAAGAAGATTTGTCCCGTGTTCGCGGCTATGTCAAAAAGCATTATTGGCATTATTTACGCCAACCCTATTCCTTCTTCAGTAAGACCTACGGACTGTTGATCCTTCTTGCCCCCCGTTTGGCACATCTTTTATTTCGCAGGTGAAAAAATTGATTCGTGAATTTAAACGCACCCTGGAGACCTCTCCGCTGACCAAAAAGTTTTACGGCTGGCTTTATACCGTAAAACACCGAAAAGAAACCGAAGCCGCAAAGGAACAGCTCCGCTCGCGTGGGGTTGAAACGGTGGCACAGATCCAGTCCATCCTTACCGCGTACGGACATCCCTTCTTTTTTGATATGGGCACCCTGTTGGGCATTGTGCGCGAAGGAAAGCTCTTGGGGCACGATATGGATATTGATGTTGCCGTGTACGACGCCGAAGCCGACGATCTGCGGGACTTTCTCTTAAAAAACGGTTGCGAACACCGTTACCGCTACCGTTCCGACGCCTTTGGCGTGATGGAAGACTCCTATCGACTGAACGGGATCAAATTTGACATTAATTATTATGTTCATGACGGGCAACGGGATGTCTGTTATCTTGCCTACCGCGACGAGGCGGAACAATATGCCTCCCTTACCGAAATGAGCGTGCTGGCATTATCCTGCCGTCCCATTCATGCATTGATTTTACAGCCATTTTTTGATACCGCCGTTTCGATTCCGAAAGATGCCGAACAATATTTGGCTGAGCGGTACGGCGACGACTGGCGCATCCCGAATAAAAACTGGAAATACTGGAAAGGTCCGAGTGTTACCAAAACAGGGAAACGCGGTACCAAAGAAATAATTCCGACAACGGAGGAACAAAAATGATTGCTTTAATTTTAAACTCAGGCCGCGGCAGCCGTATGGACATTCTGACGGCGGAGCATCCAAAATGCATGACCGAAATTTCACCGAACGAGACCATCTTAAGCCGCCAGCTGAAACAGATCGTCGAAGCCGGCATCGAGAAGGTTGTCATTACGACCGGCTATAAAAACGAAGTCTTGACCGAATACTGCAACAGATTAGATCTGCCGCTGGATATTACCTTTGTGCATAACGATGCCTTTATGGAAACCAATTACATCTATTCTATCTATTTGGCACGCGAATTTTTGCAGGATGATATTTTACTGATGCACGGGGACTTGGTGGTAGAGAATACCGTATTTGACGAGATTTGCGAACAGGCTCACAGTTGTATGACGGTCAGCACGACGCTTGCGCTGCCGCAGAAGGATTTCAAGGCGGTAGTCGAGGACGGCACGATCCAAAAGGTCGGTATTGAGTTTTTCGACAACGCTGTGGCGGCACAACCCCTTTATCACCTGAAAAAAGAAGATTGGTGCCGTTGGTTAGACAATATTTCGGCTTTCTGCGAAAGCGGCGCGACGGAAAAACGCACCTGCTACGCCGAAAACGCGCTGAACGAATTGAACGGCGCATGTAATATCAAACCCTTCGATTTTAAAGACCGTCTTTGTGCGGAAATTGATACGCCGGAGGATCTGAAAACGGTTAGCGAACGGTTGAAAGCGTTGGAGAACCGCCTGGTTTATCTTTGCTTTTCTACCGATATTCTGCACGGCGGACATATTGCACTCTTGAAGAAAGCGCGCCGGCTCGGTCGATTGATTGTCGGCGTGTTGAACGACGAAACGGTGGCTTCCTACAAGCGTTTCCCGTTGGTACCGTTTGAAGAGCGTAAAAAACTGTTCCAAAACATTGCCGGCGTATATAAAGTAGTGGAGCAAAAGCAGTTGAGTTACCGCGAAAATCTGGAACAATACCGTCCTGATTTTGTGGTGCACGGCGACGATTGGGTCTCAGGCTTCCAAAAACCGATTCGCGACGAAGTGTTGGCGGTTTTAGCCACCTATGGCGGAAAGTTGGTGGAATTTCCCTATGCCGACCAAGCTGAATACAAGCAGTTGGACGACCGTGCCCGGATGGAGCTTTCTCTGCCCGATGTACGCCGCCGCCGTTTGCGCCGCGTGATCGAAATGAAGGGACTTGCCACAGCCATTGAGGCACACAGCGGTTTGACCGGTCTGATCGCCGAAAAAACCACCGTGCAAAAAGACGGCAAGACCTATCAGTTTGACGCGATGTGGGTTTCCTCGCTGTGCGATTCCACCGCAAAAGGCAAGCCGGATATCGAATTGGTCGACATGACCTCCCGCTTCCGCACCATCGACGATATTATGGAGGTCACCACCAAGCCGATCATCTTTGACGGCGACACCGGCGGATTGACCGAACACTTTGTTTATACCGTAAAATCCCTGGAACGCATGGGCGTTTCCATGGTCATTATCGAAGATAAAACCGGACTGAAAAAGAACAGTCTGTTCGGCACCGAAGTGGCGCAGACACAGGATAGTATCGAAAATTTCTGTGCTAAGATCGCCGCCGGCAAAAAAGCGCAGAAAACAAAAGATTTCATGATTTGCGCGCGCATTGAAAGCTTGATTCTGGAGCGCGGCATGGAGGATGCCCTGACCCGTGCGTTTGCCTTTGTAGGCGCCGGCGCCGATGCCATCATGATCCACAGCCGCAAAAAAGACCCTGCCGAAATTTTTGAATTTGTTGAAAAATTCCGCGCCAAGGATGCGACGACCCCGATCGTGGTCGTGCCGACCTCCTTTAACTCGGTCACCGAGGAAGAATTCAAACAGCGCGGCGTTAATGTAGTGATCTACGCCAACCAGCTGACCCGAAGCGGGTTCCCTGCCATGCAGCGTGCCGCCCAAACCATTTTGGAACACCATCGCGCGCAGGAGTGCGACGCCACATTGATGTCCATTAAAGATATTATCACCCTGATTCCGGAGGAATAAGCCATGCAGGAGGTTTTATCGGGGCGCGGCTCCGCCGGCAGCTTGCAGGCGGTCTTGAAACAGCACGGCTTGCAAAAAGTATTGATCGTTTGTGACGGTTCCTATCCCTTTTTGTCGGTCAAGCCGATCGTGGACGGTTGGGATTTGCCGCATGTTTTCTTCTCGGAGTTTACCCCAAATCCTTTATACGAAGATGTTTGCAAAGGGGTTGCCGCTTTCCGCGACAACGATTGCGACGGTATTGTCGCCATCGGCGGCGGCAGTACGATTGATGTTGCCAAGTGTATCAAGCTGTTTTGCGGACTCTCCGACGCGGCGCTTTATTTGGATCAACCCTATCGCGACAGCGGTATTCCGCTTTTTGCCCTGCCGACCACGGCGGGCACCGGCAGTGAATCCACCCATTTTGCCGTGATTTATTATCAAAACCAAAAACAATCGGTTGCACACGAAAGTTTGTTGCCGAACGGCGTGGTTTTGGACAGCTCGGTGTTGTCCTCTTTGCCGGTTTATCAAAAAAAATGCACGCTGTTGGACGCCCTTTGTCAGGGAATCGAATCGTGGTGGTCGGTAAATTCGACCGACGAAAGTCTGGCATTTTCCCGGCTTGCCGTTCGTGAAATCATGACTCATTATGCCGACTACCTCGCCGGAGATATTGCGGCGGAGGACGCGATTTTGACCGCCGCCAACACCGCGGGGCGCGCCATTAATATTACCCAAACCACGGCGGCGCATGCCATGAGCTACCAATTGACCAAACGGTATCAATTGCCGCACGGTCATGCCGTTGCGATTGGTCTGCCGTATCTTTGGCGGTATATGCTCGCGCATTTGGATCAATGTGTGGATCCGCGCGGTGCCGCTTATCTGGAACAGGTTTTTTCGGATATTGCTCACGCGATGGGACAACCCGACGTCGATGCCGCCATTGCCCGGTTTGAGGCATTGTTACGCGAACTGGATCTGCAGCATCCCGGCCCGCAAGCAGAGGGCGATTTGGCGATGTTGGTCGGCTCGGTCAATCAACAACGACTGAAAAACAATCCCGTTGCCCTTTCCGAAGACGCCATTCGCGCACTTTATCAGAAAATTTTGTCATAAATAGATTGGAACAGAAAATGAAACAACTGTTAAACCGATGGCATAACATCCCGATCGGTGTGAAAGCTTCGGTGGCATACTTTTTTGCCAGCATGGTCACCAAAGCGATCGTGTATTTGGTCACCCCGATTTTTACCCGGTTACTGACGCCGGCTGAATTCGGTCGGGTGTCGGTCTATCTTACCTGGAAAGAGACCCTTGGTATTGTGGCGATGTTCTGCCTCTCCTACGGGGTTTTTAACAACGGTATGCTGGATC
Source organism: Clostridia bacterium (assembly GCA_017524165.1). Lineage (GTDB taxonomy): Bacteria > Bacillota > Clostridia > Oscillospirales > Acutalibacteraceae > UBA737. The sequence goes on from JAFWUH010000045.1 coordinate 38,113, forward strand.
ACGAAAATGACCGTGACGGTTATTCCTTCTCCATGCTGATTTTGGCAAACATCATCACCGCCGTCTGTACGGTGCTGGTTTTGTCGGTTCACACCGTCGTCGGCGGATTTGCCAAACTGCCCTTACCCTTTTTACTGTTGATGTTGACCGGTTTCTTCTTTCAACCGGCATTGGATTTCTGGATGGCACGGCAACGGTATGAGTACCGCTATAAAGGACCGGTTTTAGTCTCGATTTTGACCTCTTTTTTGTCGGCGTCCAGCGCCGTCATCGGCATTCTGATTTTCCGGGACAACCGTCCTTTCGGCCGTGTGTTCGGTTCGGATTTGGTCTTTATTTGTACCGGACTTTTCTTTTACATCTATTTAGCGCGGCAAGGCAGAAAAAAATTTAATCCCTCTTATTGGAAAGAGGCGCTTTCCTTTAACCTTCCGCTCATTCCGCACTATCTTTCGACCTATTTGTTGGGCAATTCCGATAAACTGATGATTGATTTTCTGATCGGCAGCAGCGCGACCGCTTATTACAGCGTGGCGCATTCCATTGCGGCGGTGGTCATTATCGTTTGGTCCGCCGCCAATACTTCGCTGATCCCCTTTACCTACGAAAAATGCCGCAACAACGATTTTGACGCTATTTCCCGCGTCACCCTGCCGATTTTGACCGTCTTCGGCGTGGCTTGCATTTTTATGATCCTGCTGGCGCCAGAAGCCATCGCCCTGATCTCTACCAAGGATTATATGGAAGCCATCTATGTGGTTCCCCCGATCGTCGGCGGCGTCTTTTTCCAAACGAATTATTATATCTACGCCAATATTCTTTATTATTATAAAAAGCCGAAAATGGTTATGCTCGGCAGTTTGACCGCCACCGGCTTGAATATCATTTTAAACTACATTTTTATTTCCCGTTTCGGTTACATTGCGGCGGGATATACGACCCTGTTCTGTTATCTAGTACAGGCGGCGATTGATTATATCGGCATGTATCGGGTCCTGCACCGTTCGGTCTACCGCATGGATTATATCGGTCTGTTGGCGGGCGGGATCATCCTGATTTCGATCTTCAGCAAGCTGATTTACGACTACCGGGCAATTCGCTACGGCATCGTGGTCGCGCTGATCCTTGCCGCCATTATTTTCCATAAAAAAATGATTCAAATATTCCTCTTTTCCAAAGGAGAACAAAAAAATGAAACTTGATTTTTTAAAGCAATTTGATTTTTTTACCGGCGTTCCTGACTCTCAATTGAAACCGCTGTGCAACTATCTGATGGATACCTACGGCATTTCCAAAAACCACATCATTGCCGCCAACGAAGGCAACTGCGCCGCTTTGGCGGCGGGATATCACCTGGCGACGGGAAAGGTGCCGGTGGTATATCTGCAAAACAGCGGGATCGGCAATATCATCAATCCCGTTGCCTCGTTAATGAACGATAAAGTATACGGCATACCCTGTATTTTCTTTGTCGGCTGGCGCGGCGAGCCGGGCGTGCACGATGAACCCCAGCATCTCTACCAGGGCGAAGTGACGATCAAGCTGTTGGAAGACATGGATATTCGCACTTTTGTGATCGACAAAGAAACCACCGAGGAACAGGTCGAAGCACAGCTTGCCGACTGGAAGCCGCTCTTAAACGCCGGCAAGCAGGTCGCTTTTGTTGTGAAAAAGGGCGCGCTGTCCTGGGACGGTAAAGTGAC
>JAFWUH010000046.1 GCA_017524165.1 Clostridia bacterium
CAGTTTGTTAGAAATCTGTTAGAATCCGGTGATTTTTGAGCGTTTTTTGAGGTTTCAAAATCAAGGTAAAAATGCTCGGGAACCCTTGATTTTACTGGGCTTACGGGGATTCGGCAGCCAAAGAAATAATCTCTTTGGTGCGTTAGAACCTGAATCTAGCGCGTCTGCCAATTCCGCCATACCCGCAAAAATGCTCATATTTTTACACGGCTGAGCTTGCCGAGGCGGGGCATTTCGCCTGATCCGCGTTGGTGCGAGTGACGGGACTTGAACCCGTACGTCATGGACACACGCCCCTCAAACGTGCCTGTCTGCCTATTCCAGCACACTCGCAAATATCGACCTTGCTATTATAGCATTTTCAATTTGTATTGTCAATAAATTTTTTACGATTATTTTCACGATTATTTCCCCAAAGAGGGCGGTTCGGCAAAAAACAGCAAGAAGCCGAACCGCGTTATCATAGAAAAAGAATTGATGGTTTATTTCTTTGGCAGGCGACGGTAAACCTCGGTCGTGCGTCGGATGAGTTGCGCCAGCCAATCGTTGATACAGCTATAATCAATGCGCCATTGCCAGTTGCCTCCGGCAACCGAAGGGGTATTTGTTCGGGCAGAATTGTCCAGTCCCAAAAAGTCTTGCATTTGCAAGATGGCAATTTCAGCAGGCGTTGCCATTGCCGCTGAAATCATGCCCCAGTTAAAACTGTCTGTGGCTTGAATGCGGAGATATTCCCGCGCGTAGTTGACCGCTTCAGCAGGGCCGTCTTTGGCAAACCCAACAGCGGTATCATTATCGTGGGTGCCGGTATAGACAACGCAATGCGGCTGAATGTTATGTGGCAGATAGGCACTATCGCCTTGTGGGTCAAACGCAAACTGCAACACTTTCATGCCGGGAAAACCGGTTTGCGCCAACAATTCGTATACATCCTCATCCAAGGTGCCGAGATCCTCGGCAATAACCGGCAATTTTCCGAGCCGATCGGTCATGGCACGGAAGAGATCCATGCCGGGACCTTTGATCCATTTTCCGCCAACTGCGTTTTTATCGCCGAACGGAATACTGTAATAGGCGGAAAAAGCGCGAAAATGGTCGATGCGTACCAGGTCAAACAGTTTTATACAGTGATGCATTCTGTCCGTCCACCAACGGTAACCGTCTTGTTGCATTTTATCCCAATTGTACAGCGGATTGCCCCATAACTGTCCTTCGTCGGAAAAAGCATCCGGCGGACAACCGGCGACCGCAACAGGGTTGAGGTTTTCATCTAATTGAAATAGTTCTGGATGCGCCCAAACATCCGCACTGTCGCCGGAAGTATAAATCGGCAGATCGCCAAACAGCAAGATTCCTTTTTGATTGGCATATTTTTTGAGTGCCGTCCATTGACGGTGAAAGAAATACTGTACGAACTTATAAAAGTCGATGCTCTCCTTTAAATCAGCTTTTGCTTGATTTAAGGCGTCGGTTCGACGAAAACGCAGTTCATCCGGCCAATGATCCAAACTACAGCCGTTCAGAGAATCTTTGATGGCCATAAAGAGCGCATAATCATCTAACCAATCGGCATGAAACCGACAAAAAACCGCATAGTCCAACGGCTCCTTTTTAGAAAAACGCATGGCTGCTGTTTGAAGAATCGGAAAGCGTTTTTCATATTGCAGACCGTAATCCACCGCATTTTCTTTTTTGCCAAAATCCACGGCATCCAATTCGGCACGGGTCAAATAGCCTTCTTCGCACAGCATGTCCAAATCAATAAAATAAGGATTTCCGGCAAAGACCGAAAAGGATTGATAGGGAGAGTCACCGAATCCTGTAGGACCGACAGGCAACATTTGCCAATAGGTTTGACCGGATTTTTCTAAGAAATCAACAAAGCGATAGGCTTCGCGACCCAAAGTACCAATACCGTATTTAGAGGGAAGTGAAAAAACCGGCATAAGAATTCCGCTGGTACGCATGGGGATTCACTCCTTTTGAAAAAGATAAAAAAACGGTCGTCCCAAAGAACGACCGTCACTGATGTTGGCATCTACTTATCTTCCCAGGCAGCTGCCCGCCAAGTATTGTCAGCGCAAGTGAGCTTAACTTCCGTGTTCGGAATGGGAACGGGTGGACCC
>JAFWUH010000047.1 GCA_017524165.1 Clostridia bacterium
AAAATAACACGATCCAAAATCAATTCGGAATAGTCCTTGGTCAAGTAGGTGGAAACGGTAATTTCCGATGTGCTGACCTGTCCGGTCGTATTACTGTTATTAAAAATGTAGAGTTTTGCCGATGTTTCATACTGGGGCGTGCAGAGCAAAGTGGTATAAAAGAATGAAACAATCATGCAAACGCCGATAATCACGGCGACAAGATACCACTTACCCAAAATTTTTGAAAAGAAATCTTTTAAATTTAAAGAAACATCTGCGGATCTTTCTGTTGTATTATCCATGAAGCCATAGTCTCCTTTATAACGCATAAAAAATCAACATAGAAAGAATACCATATTTCAAATATCTTGTCAAGCCTAACAAAGCAAGAAATGTATACCAAAGCCGAATTTTGCCGCTTTTGGTTGACGAATCAAAGAAAAAAACATATAATAATGAAAAACAAAAGAATACAAATAAAAAAGGAATCTTTGATGTTGTACAAAACGGATATCGCCGTCCTTGGCGGCGGCGCGGCGGGACTTTGTGCCGCCGTACAAATGAAACAATTGAATCCGCGGTTTTCCGTGACGGTTTTTGAACAACTGGACCGCGTCGGTAAAAAGTTAAGCACGACCGGCAACGGGCGTTGTAATATTACGAATAACGATCTTTCTCCCGCACGCTTTCACGGGAAAGATCCGAAATTCAGTCAACCGCTGCTTCAAAAATACGGCGGAAAAGAGACGGCGGATTTTTTTGAATCCATCGGCATTCTGTTTCAATTTGACGAAACCGGGCGCGGATACCCCGCCTCCTTGCAAGCTTCGTCGGTAGTGGATGCCCTGCGTTTTTCGGCAGAGGAAAACGGCGTACGATTGAAAACAGGCTGTCGGGTGGAAAATCTGATCCCGCAAAGCGGCGGTTTTGTGTTGACACTGCCCGACGAAAAATGCTTTGCCCGCGCCGTATTAGTGACAACCGGGCTTTATTCGGGCGGCGACAAAGTGGGCTCGGACGGAAAAATGTTCCGCTTTTTCAAACAAATGGGCTACCCCACCGAACCGGTCACCCCGGCGATCGTTCAACTGAAAACACCGCCGGAATCGGTACGCGCATTAAAAGGCGTGAAGATCAACGGTCGGGCGACCTTGTTGCGCAACGGCAAAGCCCTTCGCACCGAATCCGGAGAGATCCTGTTTTGTGATTACGGTCTTTCGGGACCGCCGATTTTGCAGTTGGCACGGCCGGTCGAACGCGAAAAGGGTAATTACTCCATCGAATTGGATCTTCTTCCGGCTTACTCCGAACAGGAAATCAGAGCTATATTGCAAAACCGCGTCAAACAGCTTGGCAACCGTCCTGCCGGAGAATTTTTTACCGGACTGTTGCAAAAGCGTGTCGGTCAAGTCCTGATCAAATCGGTCGGCGTTTCGTTTGACAGTCCGTCCTCTTGTCTCGATCGGGCAAAACTCGACCGTCTTTGTGAATGGATCAAATCATGGCAATTTACCGTGACCGGCACAACGGGATTTTTACATTCCCAAGTGACAGCGGGCGGACTTTCGACCGAGAGTTTCGACGCCAATACCCTTGCGTCCAAGCGCCATCAAGGACTTTTTGCCGCCGGAGAAATTTTGGATGTTGACGGCGATTGCGGCGGATTCAACCTGCAATGGGCGTGGAGCAGCGGATTGGCAGCCGCCGAAGCCGTGATCAGATATTTGGAGGGAACCGTATGCTGATCGTACACAACCTCTCGTTGCAGCTGGAAACCGATTTTTCCGATCTAAAACCTGCCGTTTCGACGGTGCTGGGTCTTTCTGCCAACCAAATTCAATCGGTTTCACTCTACCGCAAATCGGTGGATGCCAGACGGCGCGACCGTGTCCATTTTTGCTGTTCGGTTCTTCTGCAAAGCAACAATGAATCACGACTGAAAAAGCGGATTCCGCAAGCGGCAGACTATCAACCTTATGCTTATCATTGGCAGAAAATATCCCGAAAGCCGATACACCGTCCGGTGGTTGTCGGCTTTGGTCCGGCAGGCATATTTGCGGCATTGACTTTGGCGGAAGCCGGTCTTTGCCCGATGATTTTTGAACGCGGCGCGGAAATGGATCAACGCACCGCGGCGGTCGAATCCTTTTTTGCCGGCGGACCGCTGAATCCCGAAAACAATGTGCAATTCGGAGAGGGCGGTGCCGGTACCTTTTCAGACGGCAAACTGAATAGCGGCATCAAAGATCAACGCAGCCGTGCGGTTTTGGAAGCCTTTGTCCGCTTTGGCGCACCACCCGAAATCCTCACCGACGCCAAGCCGCATATCGGATCAGATTTGCTGAAAACGGTGGTCAAAAATTTAAGAAATCATCTTTTGTCGCTCGGCGCAGAGATCCATTTTAATATGCGCGTAGAATTGGTTCGGTTTCAGGACGGCGTATTAAAAGGAATTTCGGTCAACGGGGAGGTTTTTCCCTGCGATCGGGTTATTTTGGCGACCGGGCATTCGGCAAGGGATGTCTTCCGTTCCTTAAAGGAAAAGCGAATTGCCCTTTGCCGAAAACCCTTTGCCATGGGTGTTCGGATCGAACATCTGCAAAGCGATCTGAACCGTGCGTTATACGGCGGCTTTGCCGATCATCCGGCACTGGGCGCCGCCGATTATAAATTGGCTGTGCATCTGCCGGACGGCAACGGCGTTTATACCTTTTGTATGTGTCCGGGCGGCACCGTCATCAACGCTTCCAGCGAAGCCGGCGGCATTGCCGTCAACGGCATGAGCGAATCCCGGCGGAACGGAAAAAACGCCAATAGCGCCCTTTTGGTCGGGGTTCCGCCCGAATTGCCCGACGGAGATGATGTTTTGGCAGGTTGCGCCTGGCAGCGAGAAATTGAAGCCAACGCCTATGCCGTCGGTCATGGCAAGGTGCCCGTCACCACGGTCGGTGCGTTTCTTTCGGGCGGTGCCGCACGGTTCGGCAGAGTATCCCCCACCGTTTTACCTGCCGTTTGTGAGGCTGATTTTTCCGATATTCTGCCGCGATACATCGTTTCCTCCCTACAAGCCGGCATTCCTCTGCTCGGCAGAAAAATAAACGGGTTTGACGCGGACGACGCCGTATTGACCGCACCCGAAACGCGCAGTTCTTCCCCTGTTCGCGTGGTTCGCGGAGAAGATTATCAAAGCTTAACGGTTCGCGGACTATATCCCTGTGGCGAAGGCGCCGGGTATACCGGCGGAATCCTTTCCTCGGCGGTGGACGGCATGCACTGTGCCGAAGCCGTGATCGCCGCCTTTGTTTGACCTTAAAAAATGCCATATTTTTCCTTTTAATTCGTCATCTTTTTTGCATTTTTCCCGAAAATATAAAATTTGTTAAAGAATAAACAAAATAAACTTGCAAAATGTGGAAAGATAGGGTAAAATAGTAAAAGAAATTTTTAGGAGGTTTATTCCAATGGTTAAAGTTGCTATTAATGGTTTTGGCCGTATCGGCCGTCTCGCATTCCGCCAGATGTTCGGCGCTGAAGGTTATGAAGTTGTTGCAATCAACGATTTGACCAGCCCGGCTATGTTGGCACACCTTTTAAAGTATGACTCTGCACAGGGCAGATATGCTTTGGGTGACACCGTTGTTGCCGGCGAAGACAGCATCACTGTCGACGGCAAGACCATCAAGATCTATGCAGAAAAGAATGCCGCAGATCTTCCGTGGGGCGAAATCGGTGTCGATGTTGTTTTAGAGTGCACCGGCTTCTATACCTCGAAAGCCAAGGCTCAGGCTCATATTGACGCCGGCGCCAAAAAGGTTGTTATTTCTGCTCCGGCAGGCAATGACCTTCCGACCATCGTTTACAGCGTAAACGAAAAGACCCTGACCGCTGATGACAAAATCATCTCGGCTGCTTCCTGCACCACCAACTGCCTCGCTCCGATGGCAGACACCTTAAACAAGTATGCACCCATCGTCAGCGGTATCATGACCACCGTTCATGCCTTTACCGGTGACCAGATGGTGCTCGACGGTCCGCACAGAAAAGGCGACCTTCGCCGTGCCCGCGCTGCCGCTGTAAACATCGTTCCGAACTCCACCGGCGCTGCTAAAGCGATCGGCTTGGTCATTCCGGAATTGAACGGCAAACTCATCGGCTCGGCACAGCGCGTTCCGGTCCCGACCGGTTCTACCACCATTTTGGTTGCAGTTGTCAAGGGCAAGGATATTACCGTTGACGGCATCAATGCCGCTATGAAGGCTGCTTCTTCCGCTTCCTTCGGTTACACCGAGGAACCGCTGGTTTCTTCCGATATCATCGGTATCACCTATGGTTCTTTGTTCGACGCTACACAGACCATGGTAACCAAGATTGATGATGATACCTATCAGGTACAGGTTGTTTCCTGGTATGATAACGAGAACAGCTACACCAGCCAGATGGTTCGCACCATTAAGTATTTTGCGGAAATCTGATTTTCCGAAATCTTCTGACTCTCGCGCCCGGTCTTCTTCGGAAGACCGGGCGATTTTTGTAAAAAGAGCTTGACATTCTTTTCTTTTCATGAATATAATAGTAAACAGTTCAAATCAAGAGGGGATGAAAACCTTTATGTCCAGAGAGCGTCTCGGAAGCCGATTAGGCTTTATTTTTCTCAGCGCAGGTTGTGCGATCGGATGTGGGAATGTTTGGAAATTTCCGTGGATGACCGGTCAGTATGGCGGCGGCGGATTTGTACTTCTTTATCTGATTTGCCTTGTTATCCTCGGTCTGCCCTGTCTGACGATGGAATTTTCGATCGGTCGCGCCAGTCAGGCAAGTCCGGTAAAAATGTATCAAAAACTGGAAAAGCCTGGTCAAAAATGGCATTTTCACGGTTATATGGCTTTTTTCGCCAACTTTTGCCTGATGGCTTTTTACACCGTTGTAACCGGATGGATGTTTTATTATTTCTGTAAATTTGTAATCGGTCAAAACGCCGGTTTATCTTTCGGTGCTATGATTACCAACTGGAAAGTCTGCCTGATTTTTATGTTGATCACCGTAGTGTTGGGTTATGGCATTCTCTGCCTTAAAATGCAAAACGGATTAGAGCGCATTACCAAAATCATGATGGCATTACTGTTTGCCCTGTTGCTCATCCTTTCTGTAAACAGCATGACTTTAAGCAAGGCTGCCGAAGGTTTGAAATTCTATCTGGTGCCGGATTTCAGTAAAATGATTCACAGTGAACATGGCGTGTTAGGCGTGATCGTTGCCGCTATGAATCAGGCTTTCTTTACCCTTTCGCTCGGCATCGGCTCGATGGCTATTTTCGGCAGTTACATTGGTAAAGAACACGCTTTAATGGGCGAATCGGTTCGGATTATTGCTTTGGATACTCTTGTGGCTGTTGCCGCCGGCTTGATCATTTTCCCCGCCTGTTTTACCTATAATAATGGTAATGTTAATGCCGGTCCCGGTTTGTTATTCGAAACGATGGCAACCGTATTCAATCACATGAAAGGCGGCAGATTATGGGGTTCTCTGTTCTTCCTATTCATGTCTTTTGCTGCCTTTTCTACCGTTTTGTCGGTATTTGAAAATATTTTGGCATGTATTCGGGAAATTATTTCGGACATCTGCGTAAAAAAAGGTACCCTGCAAGAAGGCGAGCTGATCAGCCGCCCGCTCGGCTGTCTGATTTCGAGCGTCATTGTCGCAACACTTTCCGTTACCACCGCATTAAGCTTTAGCTTGTGGTCGGGTTTTGTGCCCTTTGCCGAGGGTACCGGCTGGTTGGATTTTTGGGATTTCTTGGTTTCAACCAATTCTTTGCCGTTAGGCGCATTGGTGATCTGCCTCTTCTGTTGCTTTCAATTCGGTTGGGGCTGGGACAACTTTGTTCAAGAAGCTAATGCCGGAAAAGGCATGAAGGTTCGCAACTGGATGAAGCCCATTTTCTGCTATATAGTTCCGGCCATTGTCATTTTCCTGTATATCTACGGTTTAATTACCTTCCCGTGGAAATAATGTCTCCAAATAATTCAGGGGCTGTGACAAAATTCGTTTTGCCATAGCCCCTTTGGTTTGTTGAAAGCGATAAAATGACGCGTTTACGATTTTATTCAAAAAAATTGGCACAGAGTTGATACAAAAATGCACCCGAAAGCTTTAAGCTGGCGGGTGTATCTTGTTTAATCAATCGGCTTCATCGTGGGGATTACACTAAGGAAACAGGTAAAAGTGTTCATATCCCTTTGTAACACCACATTTTCCACACCCGATTTTTGCTCATTTTCACATTTCTCTACATAACCGTTTGCAGTGAATAGGAGCATTGGTGTATGAATTGGTGTATATTGGTGTAAACTACGCAAACAGACTGTCGAACCCTTTTTCAAAGTTGCCGATTTCCTGCTTTTTCAGGTCTTTAGTTACATCGGCATAAATGCCCAAAGTTGTTTGGACATCAGCGTGTCCCAAAACATCCTGAATTACTTTGATGTTTACGCCGGATTCACAAAGTCTTGTCGTAAATGTATGGCGTAAAGAGTGGCAACTGAACGGGGGAAGTAATACCGGATTCTGTTCCTGACGGTCAAGAACCTCATCATTACAATCACGGATTATGCGTTTGATTGCCTTATTCAGCGTTCCTTGATGTTGGACCTCACCGAATCTGTTGACGAAAATAAAATCGGTATAGCAATCAATATTTGACCGTGAGGTGATACCGGCTTCTTCCTGAAACTGCTTTTCCATTACAAAGGCTTCTTTTACAGATTTCATCATCGGAATGGTTCTGACACCGGCTTTGGTCTTTGGCGTATTCACGCTGAATGAACAGCCCTTTCCACCGCCGTGATTATAGTATACAAGTGTATGGTTGATGCTAATCATTTCTTCTTCCAAATCAATGTCGCACCAACGAAGTCCTACAACCTCGCCGACACGCATTCCCGTGCCGAGCATAACCGCAAATACCGGATACCAATGCTTATACTGTGGATGATTTTTGATAAAATCAATAAACATTTTTTGCTCCGCAACCGTCAATGCTTTTCTCTTTTCGGCTTGAAAATTGTGCGACTGTTTCAGTTCTTTCAGCACTCCGTCCGATGGATTATGGCGTAAATAGTTATCGTCAACGGCTAAATCAAACACCTGATGCAATACCGTATGTACGCTGTCAATGGTTGAAATCTGCAAAATCCGTTGGTCGGCAAGCTTATTATAAAAACGCTTGATATCCGACTTTTGAATTTCAGCAATTTTGATTCTGCCTATATCCGAGCGAACAAACATATTGTACATATACTTGTAGTTTTGAAAGGTATTATCTTTCAAGCCCCGCTTCAAATCACACCATAACTCAAAGACCTCGTTCAAAGTGGTATTTCGTGATTCGGTCTTTATTCCGTCATGAATATCCTGCTGAATAGCATCTTCTTTTTCACGCAGTTCTTCAAGGGTGCGAGCATATACATCTTTTCGTTCGCCGTTTTTCGTTGTCCAACGATAACTGTATAAACCGTTCTTTCTCTGTACTTCACCTTTGCGTAGGGTAAGTCTGTCTTTATCGAGCCTACGCTTGTTTTTTCCTTTCGTAGTATTTGTCATGCGAATAACTCCTTTTCTTTTTGTCGAAAAGGAACTTGAGACAAGCATATTATAGCATATTTTTTGCTCATCTTCAAGTCTCTTTCCAACATTTTGGTGTATACCGGAGAAAGATTACAGCGAATATGATTTTTCAATAAATTCGTCAAGCAAACGGCGTTTTATCAGTCTTTTTGTACCAACCCACAGTACTAATTCACTGTGTTCATCGTCCGTCAGCTTGCGAAGTTTGTTTATCCCTATGCCGGAATACGCTGCGGCTTCGGCAAGGGTGAGTGTCGTTTTTTCATAAATAGGCACTTCACTTTTCATGGAGCACAGCCTCCTTTATTTCAGATTGCCTCCTATCTTGCCGGAGGCGAAGCAATATCTTTGTTTTATAATTAAAATTAAAATTTCTCCTTCATCTATTTAAAATTCTCGTCTTGCGATGAAGGTCAGATGCCGGACACACCGGCATCTGCCTTTTGGGGAATCACCAATCACTTTTTCTGACAGTACTTTTTCGGCATTTCGGGCAAATAATGACGGGTAATGGGGGTTCGATGGTGTCCCATACTCTCGCTGACATTCTTCTCGACATTCTTTCTGCCTTCTGCCGTCAATCTTTTGAATCGGTCTTGGGCATAATAATACCGTAGTCCGTGCCAGGTCAGATGCTCATACCGTTCCTTATTGCCGGGTTCAACCTTGATCTTGCGTTCTTTGTCAGTAAATTTATGACGGTTATTCGTCATCCAGTTTTTGAGCGACTCGATTTCTTTCTGAACGCCGTATTTCTTGTTCTGTGCAATGGCATATTCACTCGGATGAATCCCGAATTTCTTTGCCTTGTAGTTGATGCGTTTCAATAGTTCTATCTGCTCTTTGGTTTCGACCGGAATTGAGCGGTACTGTCCGCCTTTGCCTTTGACATTCAGTTCGCCCAAGTCCAGTGCATCTGTAATGTCTTTGACACGGATTTTTGCGATTTCGTGAATACGAAGTCCGAACCGGTATCCGAGGTCAATGGAATCGACTACATCAAATCTGCCCATCTCTTTGCCGACAATTCTTGCACTCTCGATTTCGTGTGGAAGCCACGCACGGTCAATTACACCGCTGATGCGTTGCTCAAGACCTAATGCACGGTTGTCCGGTAATCTGTTCTTACTGCCGGAAAGATTGTGTACGAATCGAATGCCCGACAGTTCGCAACGAATGGTAGACGGCGAATAATGCTTGATTTCTTTCATATATTCGGCATAGCCGTATATATGCTTGGCTGAAATGTTCGCAATCTTCTGACCGTGCCATTCATCTGCATAATACTGTGCGAAATGCTCGAAACATTCAAGATAGCGTACCCGTGTTTTAATGCCTTTGATCCTTGCGTTCTTCACAAGTGCATTTGCCTGATCCATCAGATTGTCTTTGGCTGTCCTCTGAGTTTTTGAGGAAAGAATATACATTATTGTTCTCCTTTCTAGCATAACATGGATTTGATTAGTACCCGCTAATCAGAGTTATGTATTAAGGACAGCCACAATATAAAATATGTTGTATTCAGTTTTCAAGAAAAGTTACGATTCGTTGACTGAAATATTAAAATATGCTATACTTTGTTTGCCGCTTGGGAACTGACGGATATAGTAGAATAAACAAATTAGTAAAAGAGAAACGGTAGATATATTATAGTACATAGCAATGTATAATAATTGCTTTAGCTAACAGAGGCCTTTATAACGCTGTATTATACTACCATAGAATCAAGTTATATTAGGAGTTGTTTTGATGGATAGTGTAAAAGAAATCATACTACAAACTAAGAATGTAGAGTATATAAAAAACTCTTTAGGAAAAGAGCAATGGATCCAAGTATCTGGTCACAAAAATATGAATGGGGCAAATGCTATTTTTTGGTGCGGGTTAGTTTCAATAGAACATATAGAGGATGTGTATCACAATATTTCTTGGGATATTTCTGCTAATGAACAAGGTTGTCCAGGATTTCAAGGCAGTGGATCTGGTTACCAATATAAAGCAAATTTGCTGAAGGATGGCTTTGAGTCTATTCTGTATTATCGAGAGTTCTATGGTGTTGAGAAAAATTATATTGAATTATCACAGGAATTTATCTTATTAAACAATCTTAGATATAACACCGTCAGTAAATCATATTGGGCTATGTATGAAAACGGTGAGTCGGAAGAAGCTGTTAAATATATTGATGACACAACAATTCAAATAAAAATGAAGTTTTTGCGTAATTATTCTGCTGCAAAACAAATGGCACTTCTACTTTTCTTCGATATTAGAACCGAGTTTGACGGAAAAACCTCCGATTATGGGGTTGAAGAATTTAATTACAAATTCAAGGATGATGACCTACTCTATGGATTATGGAATGGAGATATGAATTTACCAGCATATGCGTATAGTGTTCTTATGGGGAAAAAGATTCTTATGCCTGCACCAATTGAGGAATGCGGTTACTGGCCTTATGAAAAAGAAGAAACATACGAAAATTTTATCATTGGAGTTGACGAGTCTGGCAAAGAGATTTTACACACCTGTAATCCGGAAGAATTAAATAATTACTTTGGAGTTAATATAGATGCTCCAATGTATTTAACGCCTGTCTTTTTTAAACGTGAAGTATTGCAAAAATATATAAATAAGCCTGAACTGTACGAGGTCAAAGATGGACGTTTAAGCTGTCAATCATTATGGAGTATCGAAATAGATAATCATCATAAAAATTGTATAGCAGTATATCTTGGCGATTTAGGAAGGGATTTGCCTGAGAGTGAGCGTGGATACTGGAAAAGTTACAACATAGTAGGCGAAGAAGGCATAAGCGAAGTTTCTTTCCAAAGAGATTTCTGCAATATGTTTTCGGAATCAAATATGGAGGATCACAGATTTCAGCATACATACGGTTCTTTAATAAAGCAATGGAATGAAAAATTTGGTTGGGACTTATATTTGCCATTGTCTGCGGAAGATCAATATAACCTAACTCAAATTCGAATACCTCTCGGAAATAGTCAACCAGAATTTGATCAACTGGTATTAGCATTAGTTAAAGTGTTGATTGACTCTCTTAACGAAAAGCAATTAATCGTTCCTGGAAATGAACAATCGGATATTAAAGGAATTAGTAAGCTCGAGAAATGGTTGCAGTCAAACGAGGTTGTTGGATATGAAGAACATATTACATTTTTAAGAGACTTACAAAAATTGAGATCTTCTGGAACCGGACACAGAAAAGGTAAGGAATATAGTAAAATTTCAAATACATTTGGTTTATCGGAAAAAAGCAAAATTGATGTATTTGAATCAATCCTTAAAAAAACAAACGCTTTTTTAAAATATATGAAAGATACTTTTTTAGATTAATTGGAAATCAAAATATAGTAAGAACTTCTTGCAGATTGATATTTAAACTCTTTGCATTGACCTATCAACTGTGATATGGTTGCCATGTTCACATCATACCGATAATCTCAGTTTTTCGATTAGAAAACATAAATTTAAAAACCATTCGCAAGGTTCTTTCTTCTTGATGAAATTTTCTAAATTAAAATTCTCATCAGACATGTTTGTTTCGTAACGAAAATCTGTAGATTAAAATTTTGCCCTCAAAAATTTTCGGCTCCGGCACTCTGATTCGCAGACTGCCGGAGCCGGTGTCATATCAAAGTGATAGTCATATTTTGTTCCCCTCATTTGGAAATGACAGTCATATATCATATCGAAAAGAGGGTAAATATCAAATTGTAGATTTCGAAACGATAGTCATATATCATTTCGAAGCGATAATTACGCTTTGTTTTTCTGCTTATGTTATAGGTGAAAAAATAACGAAATTCAAGAAAAGTAGCATTTTGCCGCCGTCATATCAAAACGAAGGTCATATCTCATATCAAAATGAGGAACACAGCGGGAGCAATCGCTTGCTTTCTTCTGCTTGTTTGCCTTTCAGTCGGCGGTACGGGATTTGTCAACAGTACGAAGTACCGTAGGCTTGCTGTTTACTAATCATGGCTCGTTGGCTACAATCTCTTTGGCAGAAGAAAAATGGTAAGCACAAAATTTCTGTTTTAATGGAAACCCTTTTTCACTTGTGTTCAATGTTTAATCTATTGATTGAACATTGAACACAAGTATCACGCCGTAGACGTGTAAAAAACTGTATGTTATCTTAAATTAAACTGTGAAAGATTAGTCCGGATCATTTCAAAAGGATAATCATTTTTGTATATGCAAGTATGAGCGTTAATTTGAAAATGTTATCATCTGAAAATGAAAGTTATATATCATATAAAAATATCATATTGAAATTGTGTCATATATTATATTTAATGAAGGTCATATTGAATAAAGGATAATCATTGAATTTTTTTGTTTAAGGAATAATTGATTAATATCAAAAAAACTCTCAAAGGATAGTCATAGATCATTTTTAATGAAAGTTCCACACTGGGCATAGTCCACCCATTGTCAAAGTGTGTGCGTTTCTAATGTTTTCTGCATACCAATGGGGGCCTATACCCAGTGTTCATACGAATTTTGACTGGCGTCAAAATTCGTTTCTATTTTGTTCCGCTTCGCTCCGCATAATAGAAACGAATTTGACAAATGAAAATCATCTGTCATAAAGCAACGAAAGTCATCTTTATCATATGTCATTTCGAAGAGACAGTCATATATCATATCGTTGTCTGCAACCGGCATTGTCGTGCCGACTTCCGACAACTCAAAAGGACACTCATTTCGAAATTTAATATCGAACAGAAAATCATATATTAAATTGTACCCATTAAAGGTGAGTTCGTGCCGTGTACTGTTTTCTCATTTTGAAAACAATACCGACCGTGCCGACCTGCATATTTGCAGGCTCCCGCTTGGCGAGAAGGCACTCACACCGATACCAAGTTATTCACTTGTATAGCCCCTCAACTAGACTACTTGGCGGGGATTTTTAGTTTACAATCAAACTATCCTCAAAAAAATTGCGGATCTTGTGGACGAAAATGTTCGGCTAAATAATTTACTGCAATTTTCGTTCACAGCCGTCCGTGGCTTTTTATTGTCTTCTTGCTTGATTTTAATCTACGAAAACCGAATAAGCTGATCTTTGTTCTAAACTCAAATATTATTGAGATAGACATAAGAACAAAAGATTTTCGTACACAAAACCCTTTACTTGCTGTCCACGGTCTGCCAGACAATAACGGCTGCCGATTTGAGTTTGGCGGAAACTTTACCGTCTGCAATATGCCTTGGCACTTCCCACATTACCGTGGCGGCGGTCACAGAACAGCCGATGTTCTCATCTTTTCGTAATCCATACATTTCAAACTATACGCCGCAGATGAGGTGCGGATTGCCTGTTTCAGCGGGGTTTTCTCGTTGACGGTGCCTCTTACCGTATAAATTATGGCTGATGCTTTCTCGTTTGCCCTTTTCTCCGGAATACTGAGGCAATAACGGCATCCGGCATTGTGTTCCATACCTAAGAAACACATAAATTTTCAGGTTTCCTTCCGAAAAATGGTCACTCAATCTGGTGCATCTCTCGTACATGGTTTTACTGTCTTTGAGGAATTAACCTGGCTCAACGACTGTTTTGTTTTTTCGCCACCAAATCCATTGGCTGACGAATCCTGCTCTGGCCGAAAATTCAACTGCTCTCTCGTGCGGCCGTCCGATTTCCCTTCCTACTGTTTTACTATTTTAACTCTCTCCTTCGCTTTTGAATATTTGGTTTATTTTACCTGCCTATCCTACTCTAATATTGAGGCGGCAAGAGCAAAAACAAAGGGATAAAATTAAGCCGATACCATCAGTAATCTTCAAAGACTTTACGTTTACATTGAATCCGCAAACACAATGCATAAAATAATCTTCAAAAACTACGGATGATATCGGCTGAAATTTTCTAAACGCTTTTTATTAAGTTTTCAGTGCAGATTTTCCATCTGCAAGCATAATATATCACACTCTTTTTTGTTTGTCAATACCCCAAAAATGCAGTAATTTCAACGGTTTTTGGGCTATTAAAAGTTATATAGAGTTATGTAGGGTTATGTAGTTCCGTGTAGGGCGGATGAGGCAG
>JAFWUH010000048.1 GCA_017524165.1 Clostridia bacterium
CCAAGCATTTTTCGCAACTCAACAATAATCTGTGTTGCAAAATCAATTACCTGCTGGCAAAGCGACCATAATAAAATCATTAAAAAGACAACCAACGCCATCCCAAACAGGGTGAAAATCATACATAAAAGTGCATTTCGGAAGTTCATCTCGTGAATCTCTCGCATGCCGCCCCAAAGGACAGCGATGGACCAAAGCAGACATACGATCACGATCACATTGATATAACTGCCTTCTTCCAACGAAAGAACATTGGACAAAACCGTGGCAATGATTTGTCCGATGATGTAGGGGATCAACGCCGTTGCCGTTACAACGATCATATCGGAGAACCGCGCACTACTATCCATTAAGTTTGACACCAGCCACCCGCTGCCGATCCATAACAAGTAAAGTCCGAAGGTGGCGCCCAACTGCGTCCACACATTAAAGTCGACCAGTTTATTCTCATTGAAGATAAATCCGGAAAAGCACCATCGAATAACCGAAACAATAAACCAGATCGAAACAATGACAATTGAGGCAACCGCAGTCTTTTTTACCTCTGTCTTCCGTGCCAGTTCCATTCCGCCTTCACAAGGATGGAACAAAGTATAGATGATCTTCCCGACCGTGTTTTTTTCTGCCGGATTGACCTGCGCCCGACGCTTATTCTTCAACCTAAAGTCCAAAACAAGCAATCCGACAAAACCTGCCAACAGCAAGATCGCGATCAGCGGGAAAACCTTCTGCAACATTTGATTGCGGTAGAAGGAAAATGCTTCAGAATATCCTTTGCGGTCATCCCCGATTTTAAAGCAATCCATTGCTTCCTTGTATTTTCCTTCCGAAAGGTACTGTTTTCCCATACCGGTAAATGCCAATGAAAAACCACCGTTTTGTTTGGAAATCTCTTGCCAAATCGGGAACGCCTCTTCATAACGGCCTTCTTCGTTCAACATAGCGGCTTGTAAAACCTTTTTCCCGTATTCATTTGGAGTGAAAACTGTCAAGGATTGAAAATAGGAATCGGCAACATAAATATCATTGCCGTACATTTCGATCGCCGCCGGTGTATCAAACGCACCCTGAACATGATTGCGTTCACCGAAGGTGATCAGACGATCCCCCACCGAATTAAAGACCGCAACACGGCAAAGGTTACCGTCTAACGCTGCGATCAGATTTTGATCATTTACCGACAGATCCACATAAGAGGTATCAATCGGCAGATAGTTGTTATCCAAGTCTAATTCCACATCGCCCCAGTCGTTTTCGGGCAAAATGCTGACACTGTTGGCATTGAATTTTTTTACTTCGTTCTCAAAATTAGTCCCCTTAGAGGACTTATTTGTAACAGTAAAAATATTATCACGAGCATCAATGGTGAAGTTTGCAGGAGAAACAGGAATATAGCGTTTCATCCCCGCTACTTGTGATTTTGTTAAAATTTGTTTCCAAAAATAGTCCGCGATAATGGAGGCTGTCGACTCCACCTGATTTCCTGCCAAGAAATTCATAAAGGCATAATCATCTTTGGCGGAAAACACACAGAGACCCTGGTACATACCGGAAACCAGCACATACAGGTTGCCGTTGCTGTCAACGCCTACCTTCATCGGCGAGAAACTGCTCATACCATCAAAAACTGCCGAATCGGGTTTGGTAATTTCACGGAAAATATTGCCGTCTTGATCGGCCAGAAAAATGCGTTTGTTATCGGTATCCGCCACATAAAATGTTGTTTCTCCGTCTTTTGTACGGACACAAAAACCGTTTAAATTCATCAAAATGGCCTCTGCGCCGTTTTCATAGAAATGAATCGTTCTTTGATAATTTAACGCGGCATCAAAGATTAAAATCGTGCCGCTTTGCTGTTCCAACAAATAAACCGTACCATCTTTATCAATATAAATATCGGTCAATGTCCAAGCATTTTTCCCGAAATCACTGCTGCGAATTGTAGTTTTGACCTCATATCCAGACGGTGCCTCAATTGCCGTATCGGTGGTATCGTACTGATAGGATTTCGCCGAGACTGGGCAAAGCGATATCGACGAAATCATCATAAACACCGTCAATAATACGCAGAGATATCTAAAAGGGTTTTGTTTTTTCAACGAGCTCTCTCCTTTCGTCCGAACCGTCCTTATTTTTATTCTTTAATACCGGACGAAGTCATCGTTTCAATAACATTGCTTTGGGTAATAATGAACACCAAAAGCAACGGGAACATTAAAACAACAGCCGCCGCCATCGACGGTCCAACACGGGAGATGCCGCCGGCAATAACATTGGTGAACGCCATATTTAACAGTTTGATGGGCTCATCAAACACCATGTTTAACGGCTGTTGTGCCCAAACTGCCTGGAAAGTGAATAGTAACAAGGTCATCCATGCCGGCTTCACCTGCGGCATGACAATACGGAAGAAAATTAAGAACTGTCCTGCGCCGTCAATCCGCGCAGATTCGATCAAAGCCATAGGCACACTTTCCATAAACTGTTTCATCAAGAATAAGCTTAACGGGGTTGCCAAGCTCGGGATGATATATACCCAATAGGTGTTGATGGCATGAAGACGAGAAAGAATAACATACTGCGGTAATGCCAAAACCGTTCCGTTAAACAACAGGGTCAAAACAACCAATTCAAACAGCCAACTGACCTTTAATTTGAATTTTGCCAACGGATAGGCCGCCATGGAACCAATGATCACGCATCCGCCGGTGGCGACAACGGTAATAAATACACTGTTGAAGAGATAACGCGAAAACGGCACCCGCATATCGGCAACTAAATCAAACAACACGCTGTAGTTTTCCGCCGTCGGCCGCTTTACAAAGAATCGGGGCGGAAAGGCAAATAATTCATCCAAAGGTTTTATAGATTGCAGTATCGCATAAATAAGCGGTAAAACCATCAAAATGCCAAATGCAAAGAGAAATATCAATAAAAACGCACTTGCAACATTACTGCGGTTTCCGCGGCGATACTTGTTTAATTTCAAACTAATCATGATTCGCCGCACTCCTCACTTAATCATTCGCTACATAACGAAGGATGAAATTAACTAATGTTTTAAAAATCAACATCATCATAAACAAAACGACCGCGATCGCACAGGCGTAACCCATTTCATAACGCACTGTACCGTAATCGTTCATGTGCAACACAATGGTGTGCGTAGAGTAGTTAGTACTGGTTGCGCCGAACAGTTGCGTTGAGAGAACGCTGACCGAAAACGAAGCGGAGATCTGCATGATCGCACCAAACAGTAACTGCGGTTTCATGAGCGGTATCGTAATGTAAAACATTTCCTGCAGACGGTTTTTGACGCCATCAATACTGCCTGCTTCGTACAAGGATACGTCCACGCCCTGCAAACCGGCAATAAAGGAAAGGAACCCGGTACCTAAACTCATCCATAACTGAACAATGATCAATACCGTAAAGGTATATTTAGTGTCGGTCAACCATTGAATCGGTTCATTGATCAGTCCGACATTCATTAAAATACCGTTAATAAAGCCATGTGCATCGCCGCTGAAAATAAACTGCCAAATAAAGTAAACCGAGGCGCCCGCCAACGACGGCGCATAGAAGAACAAGGTCAAAATGACGCGCACCGAATGCCCGAATTCATTAATCAACCAAGCCAAGATAAAGCAAAGTATGTATCCAAGCGGTCCGGTAATCAACGAAAACAACAGCGTATTTCGTAAGGCAATGCCGAAGATCTCATCGGACACAAAAAGATTCACATAATTTTGCAATCCGATAAAAGAGGGCGCTTCCAACATATTATAATAGGTAAAACTTAATCCGATCGCCACCGCAACAGGTAAAACCGTCATTAAGAAATAGAGGATAAAAAACGGAGACATCAGCACATAAAGTTCGCCGTTCTGTTTTAATTCCTGGCGCCAGGTAATTCGACCGCGCACTTTTTTTTGTTTAGCCAAGACCGAGTTCCTCCCTCTTTCTTAAGATTTCGCCGTTGATTCTGCGACTGTAATCCAAAATAGATTCTTTTTCATTTCTACCGTTATAAACCACATCGCGAAAAGCATTTAACAAATCGCGATCCAAGTAGTAGTTTCCGGGGACCTGCGGGATCTCGCGCACGCTTTCCCGTTGCTTCATCAACGCAACCTTGACCGAATTTGCATAACCCAACGATGCCAAAGCTTTGGTATTGGCAGAAGCCACACGACCAATGGTGCCGACGCGCGATTCAATATCCTGTGCATAGCGGATTTGCGCCGTTTCGCCGACCCACCATTTCAGGAACTCCCATGCTTCATCCGGGTGCTCGGTTGAAGCCAAAATCACCGATGCCGTACCTGAAGCTGATTGTACCCGATTAATACTGCCGTCCGGCATGACTGTTCCGGGGATTTCCACCATATTCCAAAGATTTCGAATCTCCGGTGCTGCCGAAGTAATTTGATTGCAAGCATTGTACGGTGCAATTGCCATTGGCATTTCACCACTTCTGAAGCGGTTAAACAAATCATAAGAAAGCGGTAAGCCGGTCTCGGTAAACAAGTGCGTCCACTGAGAAAACGCATTTACGGAAACCTGTGTATCCAACAGTGTTTGTGATAAATCATCGGTGAACACACGGCCGCCGTTTTGCATCAGCATCGTATAATACATAGAAACATCCACATTGATCGGGATACCGACATCCAACTGATGCAAATGCAACTGATTGGCAATATTGACAAACTCGTCCCATGTTTGCGGCACATCTAATCCCAATTCTTCAAAGATATCGGTTCGGTAGAACAGCATATTAAAGAGTTGAGAATCGGGCAAACCGTAAACGGCATTTTGCATGCTGTAAGGTACTAAAGCGTCCTCGGTAAACCAAGTGCGCACCGTGTCGAAATCCGAGAAGGAGGACAAATCCAGTAGCGCGCTGCGAACTGCCAGATTGACCGGGATATCCCGTGCTGCCTGAATGGTAAGATCCGGCGCCTGTCCTGAAAGGAAAGCCTCCACAATGGTGGCGCTGACCAATTTGACGCGTACGCCGATATGATGTTCCGGTGTAAACAAATCATTCGTCATCTGCCAAAGAACTTCTCCTTGGTCCCGACCGGTACCGAGCCAAATATCCAAGGAGACCATATCTTCGTCTTCGTTAAAACCTAAATTATTATAATCTCTGGTAAAGGAAGCAAAAAATGAAAGGACGGTATGTTTAGCCTTTTGAAAGAAGTTTGCTTTGCCATTCGGCAATTTAGCGTCTTTCCCTGCAAAAATCAAGTAATCGACCTGTAACGGTTGAATCCGGATTTCCCCCGCCCAAGAGGAAATACTGCCGATGTTGCTTTGCCAGGAAGAAAGGCGGAACGGAATAGATTCGGTATCCTTGATCATACTGCGTAACTGGACAGCCGCGGTCACCAGGATCGCACTGTCGGCGGTACTGCCGCCTGCCAGTTCACTGATTTTGGCATTGCAAGCCTCCAACCGGTCGGCGCAGGATTTCAAATTACCGACAAGATCCGGTATTTCTTTGTCAATTTGATAATCACGATACTTATCCGCCGTTGTCGATGTCACCATGATGACTGAACGGTAATAATTGTTCATTTCATAGACGATATCGTCAATTTCACGAACGATAGGTGCCAAATCACCCAAAATATTTTCCATCCGCAAGGTATGCATGCCCTCAGTGAGATGGAACAAATAAGCATTGCCTTCGGCATCGGAGGGGGTAATGGTTTTCCAACTGTTCGTATAGGGGAACGGAATATCTTCCGCCTCTGCAAACGGTATTTCACCGTCAATCAAGATCTTTCTTCGGACCGACAAGCCCTTTAACGCATTTTGACGGTAGCGAACTGTCAGCTGATACCAACCGTCTTTCGGTGCCTGAACCTGCCATTCTACCCATTGTCCGTGCGAACACCAGGATTCATCAATAACATTGATAACCTGTTTTTTCAAACTTTGCGGAGAACAAAGCGGATCGCCCGCTTCACTGGCAGGGCTGATGGTAGAATCGGATTGAAGCGCAATATTCTCCGCCTCAATTTGAATAATTTGATCGTTTTTTCCCTCTGTATACGCCTGAAGATATTCTTTATAACTGCGTGCCGGTGCAGACGGAAGCAATGAAATTCCGCCGAGAATAAAGCCGTTGTTGCCGGCCTGTTCTAAAGTCAGGTGATTCAAGCCGCTGTCAAAATAGAAAAGCAAACCGCCGTCATAATCATGATCGGGGTTGGTCAGCTCGCAATGGGTCCAATCGGTATAAACAATGCGCCTTGCGGCAAATTCATCCCCGGCAGCAGTTTTAAACGGCTCCGGTGTTTCAGCGATATAATCGTGATATAAGTATAGCCGACCCGCTTGATCAAACGGTGTGACACCGTTTAGTTTTACAGCGACTTCCTCCGAAGCGACATCCTTATTCAGCGGATAATAATCCACCGCAATGCGATAAAGTCCTGCAACAGGGACCTCTACCCGGTAGGTGACCGACTCGTTGAAATCCTGAAGCAGCAGAGCATTCTGTCGATTTTGATATTCCGCCAATTGTTCTACCGATTGTGCGGGGACGGCGGTCTCGAAAGCGCGTGCATCTACCGAAACAGCTTCGGTCGAAAGCGGCAAATCGGTATAAGCGGATAAATAATTGCTGTAATCCACCGGCTTCTCTTCGGTTATTTTTTCGGCAGGGATCAATGTTGTCTGAACGGTCGGTGCAGCATTCTCTTCTGTTGTTTTGTCGGTATCCGGTGCGGCACAAACCGATGTTGACAAAGCAACAGCAAGAACGATTGCAAAAGCCGTTCCGCGAAACCATCCTTTATGCATTCTGCCCACTCCTCTCCATGTAATATTAGTATACCATAAAGCAACCATTGATGGAAATGATAATTTTTTTCGTTTTATACCATTATTTTTCGGTCTTTTCTTACAAAAATTACGAATTTGCCGGAAATGCCACAATAAATCGCTTTGAATCCTTTTTTGCGCAAAAAAATAATATTAATCTAAAGAAAATGGCATTGCTATCCTTTTCGGAATATTCTATAATGAAAAAAAATCACAAGGAGGATCGGTTATGTTACCTGTTTATAAGGACGCCTCTCAACCGGTTGAACTTCGCGTAAAAGATCTGCTTTCAAAAATGACCTTGGAAGAAAAAGTCGCCCAGATGCGGTTGCTCTGCTTGCATGGTACCGACGCCTATAAAACTGCTGACGGAAAACTCAATTTTGATTATTTCAAAGAGCACACCGATGCCTGCGGCGCTATTTTTAATATCATCGGTTTAACGCTGAAAGAACTGAATGAGATTCGATCCTGGTATATAGAGAATACCCGACTCGGCATTCCACCGTCGATTCATTCGGAGGGACTTCACGGCGCGATTCATAGGAACGGCACCACTTTTCCGTCCTCTGTCGCAATGGCGGCAAGCTTTGATCGGGATTTGTACCGTAAAGCCGTCGGCACGATTGGCGACCAGTTGAACGGATTAGGCGTAGATACTGTTTACGCCCCGAATTTGGATGTTTCGCGAGATCCTCGCTGGGGTCGCGTAGAAGAGCATTACGGCGAAGATCCCTATTTGATTGCTGAGTTTGGCGCCGCCTATGTAGAAGAGGTGCAAAAGCGCGGAATTTCTTCCTGCATCAAGCACTTTGCCGTCCACAGCGCTCCTGATTCCGGCATTAATTTGGCGCCGGTGCATGAAGGTCGCCGCGAAATTGAATCCATTTATTTATATCCGTTCCGTCAGGTAATAGAACGCGCGAAACCGGAGGCGCTGATGCCTGCCTATTCCGAAGAAGACGGAGAACCGCTCCACACTTCTAAGCGTTGGATGCGCCGCATTTTACGAGACCAATTGGGTTTTGAAGGATTTACCGTTTCGGATTACGGCGCTCTTTGGATGGTATTAGATATGCACTTTGCCGCCCGGGATGTCAAAGAAGTCGGCATCCGTGCATTAGAAGCCGGCGTAGATATGGAAGCCCCGGATCAATTTGCTTACGCGAAATGTTTGGAAGAAGCCGTAAAGAATGGCGAAGTTGATGAAGCATTGGTAGATGAGGCTGTTTCCAGACTCTTGAAACATAAATTTGAGAGCGGTATTTTTGACCGCCCCTACGATGAATCTAAACAACTCACCGCACAAACCGCAGAAGATGCCGCGTCTATTGCCCGCCAAGTCGCGGAGAATTCGGTTGTCTTGCTGAAAAATGAAAATAAAATTCTGCCTCTTTCCGAAAAGATCGGCAAAATTGCCGTTATCGGACCGAATGCCGACCGCGTTTCAGTAGGCGGCTATTCCGGCACGATCCACCGGTTTTATCAAAACAGTTTGCGCCGTGCATTGGCGCGGCGGATTGGATCGGAAAATGTCCTCTATGCAGAGGGTTGCGGTCATACGAAACAGGATCCGACTGATTTGGCAAGTGCTGTTGCGGTTGCCGAACAAGCCGATGTGGCGGTATTGGTTTTGGGCGACTGGAACGCCGGATTTGGCGGTGTCGGCGGCGATATCAAAGACTTGAATCATCCCGGCACCTGCGGCGAGGGTTTTGATGTCTCTTCCTTGGATCTGCCCGGTGATCAGCAACAGTTGTTAGAGGCTGTTTATCAAACCGGCACCCCGGTTATTTTGATCATGGAATCCGGTCGGCCCTATGCAATT
The DNA here is from genome assembly GCA_017524165.1 of Clostridia bacterium. GTDB lineage: Bacteria > Bacillota > Clostridia > Oscillospirales > Acutalibacteraceae > UBA737. The sequence goes on from JAFWUH010000048.1 coordinate 8,669, forward strand.
AAGTGGGCGAAAGAACATGTTTCTGCTATTCTTCAGGCTTGGTATCCTGGCGAAGAAGGCGGCAACGCCCTTTGCCGACTATTGTTCGGCGATGTCAATCCCTCGGCAAAATTACCGATTTCCTTCCCGCAGTCGGTCGGTCATCTTCCTTGTTATTACAATCATAAACATTCCGCCAAAGGGTTTTACAAAAAGCCCGGCACGCCAACGGAACCGGGCAGGGATTATGTTTTCTCTTCCCCGGATTCCCTATTTACTTTTGGCGACGGGTTGTCCTATACCGAATTTGAATACAGCAATTTAACCGTTTTCCCTGACCCAACTGATGAATTACCGGTCAAAGTGACCGTTACCGTAAGGAATATCGGTGAGCGTTTCGGCGGCGAACCTGTACTTCTGTTTGTTTCAGATGTTCGTTCCACGATTGCCCCCTATGTAAAACAGTTAAAAGCGTTTGATAAAGTTTTTCTCCAACCGAATGAATCCAAGACCGTTTCTTTCACGCTGGGATTTGACGCTTTTTCTCAAATCAACGAGGATTATATTCCCGAGGCAGAAGCCGGAGAATTTATTCTTCAAGTCGGTTCTCAAAAGGCTTCCTTTATGCTGAAAAAATCAATCCAGAAGCCGGATCGCGCGCTTTCATTCTGATTTCTGCGAAATAAAACAAAAACCTGCTGAAGCAATTTGCTTCAGCAGGTTTTTTCAGTTTTAGAAGATTGGTGTTTCCTCATCGTCGCCGCCATGCGGACGACTAATGGTAATGATATCTTCTTCTGCTAACTGATCCACTGAAATTTCAGGTTCAGAATACTCTTTTCGATTCATATTTAATTCCTCCTATCTACTGCTTAAATCTCAACCTTAACATTAACCAAGCGGTTCCCAATCATCCATTCCTTGATTATTGTATATAGCTTCAAAGTAAGTCTTGGAATTCAAATACAAATTCGTTAAGCGAAGCAAGAGATCGCGCAGATTGTTGCTGACGCCGTGACCGCCAACACCATCGTCATAGGTATCCAGGACGCGGCTGACATAACCCAATGCGCTGACATTCAAGCCATCGGAAACAGTCAGTGTCGTTCCGCCATTTTTGACCTTGATATTGAAGATCGCGTCTAATTTTGCCGGGCAAAGACCGCTGATCTCTACACAGTAGATACTCTTTGAAGCACTATAGACTGTCGGTGCGCTGACGCTGTAATCAACATTTTCGATCATTCCCGGGGAGCTTACCTGAACCGTCTTCCCGGCAACATCGCCTTGCAGATATACCTTTAAGGAAATGCTGGACTGCAAGACTAAGCTGGTACCGTACAGGTAAACCGACTCGCTTCCTTGTTGTCCCTTCGCGGAATCCGGTGTGACCTGAACATTGATTTTGCCATCAACGGCAGCATTATACTGGCTATTTCCAACCGACCAAACATTAATATTTCCTTTGTTGGTGCGGTAGGACGGGTCACCGGCTTTAGTAGCACAATCTTCAAGATTGACATCCGGATAGGTTCCGATATGCTCGCTCGGATCATTATCACCCGGACAAATTGCGTAACCCGGATGCGCGCAGGTACTATCAACTCTGAAATAAATCTGTGCGATACGACCGTATTCTAACAGAGCCGTGACCGCTTTCTTTAACTCTTCCGAATAATCTTCAGAAGTTTCATGAGACAAAATCTTTTCGGCGTATTCCTGAATCGAACCGCCGACAATTTCCTCTTTGACATCACCGTTTTTGAAATACACCGTAACATGTTTCGCCATTTGCGTTGAGGATAACGGCAATTGATAGCGCAACAAATTATCACCTTGAGTTATACCGGAAAGGGCAGTCTCTACCCCAGCAATATCGCAATAAAGTTGCTTGCTTTCATTTGAAGTTTTGTAGTAGAAGTTCATGCCAAGCGAGTTGTTACCGGATTCCGGCAGCAGCGAAACGCTGGTACCGTAATAGTATTCGGTAGCTTCTCCCACCTCGGTGATCGACGGATTCACGAAAACGCCGGCAGTTGAACTTTCGGAATCCTCACTCCATGATTCAAAACGGATAATTTCGCCTTGTTGTAAAGTGATATTAAAGGCGTCGAAAGAAACGGTTTCGCTATTTGCAGTCAACTGCTTCGTCGTGCCGTCGGTCGGCCATACCTGCGAACCGTTCCGGGTCACAACGATATTGACCTTCGTTCCGGCACCGTACTTTTGAATGATCGGACAAGTCACGCTGTAGGTAGCGTCCGCGGGCGCCGTAAAGGTTAATGCGGCACGCTCTTTCGCGTCAGCGGAAGAAGTCTTGCGGGCATAAAGAACATAACCCTGTGCGGCATAATCGTTGGTAGCCGTCGGACCCGTCCAAACATCAGAAGTATCTGCCTCTTGAGCATAGAAATTTCTGACATTATTGTTATCAAAAATCTTCATCTGCTGCCATTCCAAATTGGTAGCGGTTGAACGGTAATCAACCGACCAATCCGACTTGGCGAAACTAAACAGTGCACTACGCCAAGTTCCGCCATACAACGAATACGCAAAGGCGTTGCTGTCAATTTCGTCAGCAACATTGGCATAGGTCGTCTTTTCACCGTCAAGCGACATGCGGGCAATTTCGACCGTGCCGTAAGTACGGTTAAAATAGGAATATTTCGGATTGCCAAAAACGGTAAATTCCACACGAAGAACATCGCCCTCATTCAGGTGGAAATTCAACAGCGTCGGAATATCAACCGGATTACCTGCGCTAAAAACGCAGTATCCGTTTTGCGGATTATCGCCGTTCCAGAAGGTCTTGCCGTTGACGGTAATACGAACACCGTAATCGCAACCCCGTGCTTCTTCAGTATTATTTTCATACAGAATAAATTGCGAATCACTTGCTGACGGACCAAAACCGTAGGTTCCGGAATCGGGTGCGGTAAAGGTATACGCCATATCCTGATGGTGCTCCTGGTAAATCACAGGGGAAATAAAGCCACGGTAACCGACATTCTCATAACGGCTGCCCGTCGGCGCCCAATAGGCAATGTTCGGGTAGGCTAATTCGCCGGATTCTTTGTCATCAATATAATGTAATGACTGACTGTAGTTTATTTCATTGGATGAATGCCTGAGCGGGAAATCCTCCCAGCCGTTGTTGTTCCAGTTATCATTCATCTGCACCTTCCAGGGCGAGGTGACAACCGGATCAAAGAATCTGAATTCCCATGTATTTTGTTCATTTGTCGCAGAAGGGGCTGTCGCCTGATATACCGTTTCAATCTGGCGGTGCATATCGCCAAGACGGTAGGTCTTGGCATTGGCGCCAAAGGTACTGCGCTCCATCAAACGCATGCGGAAAGAACCGGTAATGCGTGTGAGCCACGGGTCTGAAGACAAAACATCGTTACTGTGGAATTCCAAACGGAAAATATCGCCCTGATCCAAGACCAAATCTAATTCCGGAATCAGCAACGGATGGTAATAATCAAAGGTGCCGGAATATACCGTTTCTCCATTGACCGTTGCATTCAGTGTAAACAAGTGCTCGGAAGAACTGATTATCCGGAAAAAGTTATTTTCCGTAGCGCTGCGCACCGCGTTTATAGCATCCGCACCAAAATGGTACTTGCCGGTTTCGGGCGTTGTAAAGCTGTAAGCGGCGTCACTATTCGGCGAAATGATATTGATCATTTTCTTAGAGCCAAGTGTAAAACCAAAGCCGGGATATGCTATAGCGTTTGCATATCCAACATAGAAATGTCCGCTTTCTGTTCCGCCGTCCTCCGGACAAGCAAAACCACCCGCAAAGGTGAAATCTTGCCAATTGCCGGCATTCTTGGTCTGTACACGCCAAGGAGAGGTGGAATTGACCGTACCAATGGTATAATTTCCGTTTCCTGCCTCAGGAACAGCGGCACCGTTGGAGGTAACGGCTTTGATATCATTACAATAAGCCGAAATCGGGTAATTTGACACTGTGGTATCGCCGGATGCAGCGGTCAAATCCATTCTGAAATTAGTGAAAACGCCATCCAAGTACGCATCTCTGGATTCAAAACAGACGATTTCCACACGAAATACATCGCCCGCTTTTAAATCAAAGGTTTTATTTTTGAGCATATATAAATGCGATTGGTTGGTAAACTGTGCATAGGCGGTGGTAGTGCAACCATTATTCCAAACCATTTTTCCATTGACGGTGAAACGAACGCCGAATTTAACTGTATGTTCGCCATCGACGGTGGGATAAGCACCCGGTTTCCACCAAGAGTCGCCTTCTTGTTCCTCACTGCCCAACGGAACAAAGGTATAGGTTCCGGAGACCGCCGGCTTAAAGGTCAGTGCGGTTTCAAGCGACCAGTTCACACCGTCGGTCAAACCACGGGAAGGAATGACATTTAAGAAACTGTATGTGTTGTCTTTATGATACATCATCAACGGGAGGTCAAGGTCGTGGTTCAAAAAATAATCACCGCTGGCCCCCATCGCGCTATTCGTTGCAATTCCTTTATTCGTTAGTAAAGTTTGCGTTTGCTCCACCGTACGAGACACAACACCGGTCGGTGCATAGGTTATCCAAGGTGTGGTATTATCTACCGCCGATGCTGCACCATCCCAAAAAGAACGGGTATCGGTCAATCTACGGTATTGCAGACTCCACAGCGACTTGGAATTAAAGGCGTTAACGGAAGACCCGCTTTCATTATCCGCTACTTCTTTGACATAATCCAAGGGACCGCCAGCTGAAATCATTTCAGTCTCTTCCGGGTCTTCGGGATCTTCAGGATCTCCGCCGGCGTTCGGATTGGATTGATACAAAACAGCGTCCGCGGAAACGGAAGCAACGGTGTTCCCTTGCGCGTCATACCAAGTAGTCACGCCACCGGCAGACGCAGATGTTGCACCATTCTGTCCGTAAAAATATCTGTTCGTACCGTTATCAAATTTATATTGGACTAAATAAGGGTTTGTATTTGATGCAAGATAAGAAGCATTAGTTAAAGAGCCTTTAACTGAAACAATCTCAACCGTGCTATTTAAACCGCTTACAAGTATATAAATACCAACGGTACTGCCAGATAGCATTGCCGACAATTCATACACGGTATCGGAAGTAGTAGTATATTGTTCGGATTGAGCAAAAATAGTAAATGTTGCGGATGGTGAAGTGCCTTTTACACCTAATCCAACCTGTGCGTAATTGTTTGAACCAATATTGGTAACCCTATATTGAATAACCAAAGGAGCCTTTGCAGCGAGGTTTTGTGATGAAATTTTCACATAAGTGGTCGAAGACGGTCCCATATCCGAACTTACCGTCGGCGTAATAGAAAAACTATTAGTTCCTGTCGACAAATAATCGCAATTCTTCCTATTTGCGCTATTGGAAGCGTTTGATTTTGCTGTGCTCGTTACATCATTCGTTATTTCGGTTTGAGTAGCGGCTGCCGAGACAAACAGTCCGCCGAGGCAGGTGAAGAGCGAGAACACCATGGCAACTGCGAGGACGATTGCCAACGATTTTTTGAATTTACGCATGTAAATTACCTCCTGAAAAACTAATCTATTTAAAAATGCGTTGTTTTTTTAACAAGGCGCAGATTTTTCGCAGATTGACCGGAAAAGCCAACTTATGCACGAAAGAGCCGGTACGGCGAAATTTTTCGCGACCGACTTTTCAGAGGGGCTTCCCTCACAGATATTATATCAAACGAACAGGATGAAGTCAAGTGCATAATTACCTTTTTTTATCAAAATTAAGGGATAGTTTTTGTTGAATTTTTATAATTTTTCCGGTCCATTCCCGCCGTATGTCGCCTTTTCGTGCGGTACAGGTGTTCTATAAAAATGTGTATTTGGCTGTCCTCTCAAAGCCTCGCAACCGCCAAATCCTTTTCCGCTTGCGCGCGGATTTGTTCGACTCCTTCCCCGTTCAATGCCGAAAAGGGAATGACGGCAACGCCGTCTGCCGGGGTGCCAAGTTCCGCCCGCATCGCCGAAAGCCGCGCCGCAAATTCGGTTTTATTCAATTTATCGCACTTGGTCAGCACCACGGTATAGGGAATACCGCTTTGTTGCAGAAAATCCAGCATTGCCCAATCAAATTCGGTAGGCGGATGGCGCATATCCATCAGCTGAAAGACGCGGACGATCTTTCTGCCGGAGCGAAAATAGGTCTCCATCAAATCCGACCAGCGATCTTTTTCGGCAAAGGGCACCTTGGCATAGCCGTAGCCCGGCAGATCCACCAAGCGGCATTCGGGCAGGCGGTAAAAATTGACCGTTACGGTCTTGCCCGGCTTACTGCTGACCCTTGCCAACGATTTTCGACCGAGCACCCGGTTGATCAGGGAAGATTTCCCGACATTGGATCTGCCCGAAAAGCAGATTTCAGGCAGATCGGAAACCGGCAACTGGCTTGCGGTGCCGAATGACTGTTCAAAAGTGACCTGCTGCCAGTTCATGACCGACTCCCCGCCGACCGCAGGGCGCGGTCGATGATCTCCCCGACATGGGAGACCGGCACAAACTGCAGATGCGCCCGCACGGTTTCATCCACTTCATCAATATCGGGCTCATTTTCCTTGGGAATAAAGACGGTGGTCACACCGCCGCGATACGCCGCCATCGACTTTTCCTTTAAACCGCCGATGGGCAGGACGCATCCGCGGATGGTCACCTCGCCGGTCATGGCAATATCCCGCTTGATTTCCCGACCGGTCAACGCTGAAATCAAGGCGGTGGTAATGGTCACCCCCGCCGAGGGTCCGTCCTTCGGCACCGCGGCTTCGGTGGCGTGAATATGGATATCGGTATTTTGATAAAAGGCGGCGTCGATGCCGTACCGTTCGGCATTGGCGCGAACAAAGCTGACCGCCGCTTTTGCCGATTCTTTCATGACATCCCCCAGCGACCCGGTCAATTCGATCTTACCGGTGCCGGGCATGGCGGCTACCTCCAACTGCATGATCTCGCCGCCGACCGCCGTCCACGCCAGACCGTTGATGAGTCCGACCTCGTCCTGTGCCGGAATCTGTTCTTTACGGTACCGCTTTTTGCCGAGCAGGGATTCCAAATCGTCCTCGCGGATACGGATCTTTTCCGCTTCCCCGGCGGCAATTTTTTTCGCTGATTTGGCGCACAGGGAGGCAATCGCGCGCTCCAGTCGGCGCACGCCCGCCTCGCGGGTATAGGAATCAATCAAGCCGTACAAGGCGCTGTCGGTCACGGTCAGCTGTTTTTTGGTCAGACCGTGCCGCGCCAGCTCTTTTGCCACCAAATGCCGTTTGGCAATTTGGAATTTTTCTTCGCGGGTATAGCCCTCCAGCTCAATAATCTCCATTCGGTCTTGCAAGGGCGCCGGAATATCGGCTAAATTATTGGCGGTCATCAAAAAGACGACATGGCTTAAATCAAACGGTAATTCGATAAAATTATCGCAGAAGGTGTGGTTTTGTTCCGGGTCTAACACCTCCAGCAACGCCGCCGAGGGGTCGCCGCGATAATCGTTGCTGACCTTATCAATTTCATCCAACAGCAACAGCGGATTGTTGTTTCCTGCTTGTTTCACCGCCGAAATAATTCTGCCGGGCATGGCGCCGATATAGGTTTTGCGGTGGCCGCGAATCTCGGCTTCATCGTGCAATCCGCCGAGTGCCACGCGGGCATAACTGCGCCCCATACATTCCGCCACCGTTTTGCCGATAGAGGTTTTCCCGACGCCGGGCGGTCCGACCAGGCAGAGGATCTGACCGGTGATATCGGGCGAAAGCGCATAAACCGAAAGCATTTCGAGAATGCGTTCCTTGACCTTTTTCATGCCGTAGAAATCACGATCCAAGATCTTTTCGGCTTTTTCGATATCCACCGTCGCGGCGGAACGCTTGCGCCACGGCAAACATAAACAGGTATCCAGCCAGGTGCGGACAACCGTACCGTCATGCGCTCCCTGCGGCATTTTGGAGAGGCGGTTGACCTCTGTGCGGAGCCGTTCTTTGACCGCGTCATCGGCATCCAACTGCGCAATGCTTTCATAATAACGGTCGATTTCATCGGCGCTGTCATCGCCGTACAGTTCATCGCTGATGACCCGCATCTGTTCTTTTAAATAATACTCGCGTTGGCTATCGTCAATCTGCCGGCGGGTCTGTTCCCCGATTTTATGGTCAATGACGGCGATTTCCCGCTCTTTACTCAACAGCTCCAACAACAGTTTGGCGCGGGAAACGGGCGAAAGCTGTTCCAAAAGATACTGTTTATCGTCATAGGGCGCCGCAATGCCGTCGGCAATTCGGTCGCAAAGCAGTTCCAAATCCGTTTCGGATGCGATCGCCATCATCAATTCGGGCGAAAGGTTCTGCGCGACCTTAGCATAGCGCTCTAATTCATTTTTAATTCGTCGAATCAGGCTTTCCAAATAAACCGCGCGGCGGTTGACCGGTTTCGGGAAGCAGGGAACAAATTCCCCCACCAAAAAACGATCCTGTACCGAAAGCGAAAGCAATTCGGCACGCACCTTTCCTTCGGCAATCACCTTGACCGAACCGTCGGGCAGTTTCAGCAGCTGTCGCACCACGGCAACACAGCCAATTTTATATAAATCTTTTTTGGTCGGTTCGTCGACCGTCAAATCGCGCTGTGCCACCAAAAGCACCCGCTGATTCTTCCCCATCGCGGCTTCCAGTGCCGCCACCGAGCGGTCGCGACCGGCATCAAAGGTTAAAATCGTCCCCGGAAAAGCCACCACACCGCGCATGGCGATGACGGGCAGAGAACGAACTTCGGTATTCAATGTCGGCATTGAAAAATAATCTCCTTGTCGGTAATTTACATTGCCCAATACTGCGGATCATACAGCACGATTCCGCAAAGGGCGTTTTCTTGAAACACAAAATTGAGCACATATTCTCCAAAGGTATAAGAAATGCAGGTGGTATCCTGCGCAAACGGCAGGAAGAAGGTCTCCTCCTCTGTTGCCGGATGTTCCTTGCCTTCATACGCGGAAAGCTGTTCGGTCACCTCGACCGTCACGCTGTTCTGCGGAAAGCCGAAACCGCCGTCCAAACAGACAATACAGGCAATTCCCTTTTCCTCGTGCCCTTTTTCGTAATAAAAGCTATACTGATCGGTCGAAATCCGAACGGTTTGTTCCCCCTCGGTCAGGTCATAAAAACCCTCTTCGCCCGCTTCTTCCGCCTTGGCGGACAGATCGGCTTTCAATTTCTCAATATCCATCCCGAGCCGATATTCGGTTTCCGGAATCTGTCCAAGCTTGGCAAAATATGCCACATCCAAACCGTCTTCCGGTTTCTTGGCGTCTCTTCCGCAAGCGGTCAGCGCGCAAACAAGCATCAGGCAAAGTCCGACGGCAAATAGTTTTTTCATCCTTTTTCTCCTTGTTTAGAAATTTGTTTCAGCAAATCCTCGCGTTGCTTCCACAGTTTTTCGGACAAGTCCACATAATAGGTGTGCGGTTTTTCAAAGCGCGTTACCTCGTCCCACAAGGAATCGACCTGCTTGACGCGGCGCGCACAGATTTCTTTGATTGAGGGCAGTTCATAGACCAGTTTTCCCTTTTCAAATATTTTGGACTGCAATTTGACCGCTACAAAATCGGTCACGACCTTGCGTTTCCAGGTATAGACCGGATCAAACAGCTCATACGGTTCGGCATCGTCAATCTTTTCGTCATGCAGTGCAATGACATCGGCGATCGCCTTTCCGGTAGCGCGATCATAGAACCGCCACGGAATCTTTACCCCCGGCAGGGTGACCTTTTCCGGATTTTCGCTCACCTTGATTTTCGGGATCAGCTCGCCGCCGCGCTCAATCGCCGACAGCTTATAAACACCGCCGAAAACCGCCTCGCTCGACGCGGTGATCAGCCGCACGCCGACGCCGAAGCTATCGACCTGCGCGCCCTGGAAAATCATATCGCGGATCAGGTATTCATCCAACGAGTTTGACACACAGATTTTACAATCGGGATACCCGGCGTCATCCAACATTTTACGCACTTTTTTCGATAAATAGGTAATATCGCCGCTGTCGATACGGATCCCGAGCGGACGAATGCCGCGCGGTTTCAAAACCTCATCAAAAACGCGAATGGCGTTCGGAATGCCGGAATGCAGTACATTATAGGTATCGACCAGCAACAGACAGCTGTCGGGATACTGTTCGGCATAGGTTTTAAACGCCAAATACTCATCGTCAAACAACTGCACCCAGCTATGCGCCATCGTTCCGGACGCCTTTACTCCGAAATCCTTGGCGACCTTGACCACCGAAGTGCCGCTGCAACCGGCAATAATAGCCGACCGCGCGCCGAAATAGGCGGCGTCATACCCCTGCGCCCGACGGGCGCCGAATTCCATGACCGGCCGTCCCTGTGCCGCGCGGACAATGCGGTTGGCTTTGGTCATGATGAGCGACTGATGGTTGACGGTCAACAAGACCATGGTTTCGACCATTAACGCCTGCATGATCGGTCCGCGCACCGTAACGATCGGTTCCTGCGGGAAGATGACCGTGCCCTCCGGCACCGCCCAAACATCGCAGGTAAACTTAAATTCCGCTAAATAATTGATAAAATCCTCCGAAAAGAGGTTTAACGAACGCAGATAGGCAATATCGTCCGCATCAAAATGCAGATGCTGTAAATAGTCGACCAGTTGCTCTACCCCGCCCATCAGCGCAAAACCGCCCTGATCGGGAACCCGGCGGAAAAACATATCAAAATAGGCGATCGTATTACGCCAATCGGTCTCAAAAACACCGTTTGCCATGGTCAGTTCATAAAGATCCATCAACATGGTCAAATTTCTTTTATCCTGCATGATAAACTTCCTTTCAGTCACATTTTTTCGGGGGCTTCAATTTTCATCAGCGAAAGCACATTACGCAGTACCGTCGCCGTTGCCACGCAAAGATGAAGGCGTGCCTGCATCAGCGATTCTTCACTGCCTTTCACGCGGCAGGCGTCATAAAACTTATGGAACCGCGTGGCGACTTCCACCACATAATGGGTCAGTCGTGCTGGATCATAGGTTTTCGCGGCAGTAATGATTTCATCGGTCAAGCCGCCGAGCAGAAGAATCAGCTCGCGTTCGGTCGGCTGGCAAAGCAGACCGAATTCCTCCGCCGAGACGGGGCGAAGCGCGATCCCCTCCTCCCCGAGATTTCGCAGTACGCTGCAAATCCGGGCATGGGCATACTGCACATAGTGGATCGGGTTGGTATTCTTCTCGCTGACCGCCAAATCCAAATCAAAATCGAAGTGACTGTTCGGCTCGCGCAGATTAAAGAAGAATCTCGCGGCGTCCACCGGCACTTCCTCCAGCAGAGTCACCAGCGTAATGGCTTTGCCCGAGCGTTTGGAAGCCTTGACCACCTCGCCGTCCCGCACCAGGCGCACCATCTGCATCAGCACGACATCCAAACGGTCGGCATCGACGCCGAGCGCCGTTAACGCTGCTTTCAGCCGCGGTACATAGCCGTGATGATCCGCACCCAAAACATCAATCGCTTTATCGAAACGGCGCACCTCCAATTTATTATAATGATACGCGATATCGGGCACAACATAGGTCGGCACCCCGTTGGCACGCACCAAAACAAAATCTTTATCACAACCGAAATCGGTGGCGCGGAACCACAGCGCGCCTTCCTGCTCATAGGTATGTCCGCTTTCCTTCAACCGCTCGATCACCCGTGCGGTTTCTCCGTTTTGATGCAGGGTACTTTCCCGGAACCAGGTATCATACTCGATCCGGTATTTCCGCAGATCGTCCTGCAATCCCTGAATATTTTTCGGCAGTGCAAAATCCACCAGCGCCTGACGGCGTTCTTCCTCGCTGACCCCCATCAACGCGTCGCCGTTTTGTTCGGCATACGCTTTTGCATGAGCGATGATATCGGCGCCGTGATAGGAATCCTCCGGCATTTCCACGCCGTCACGGAACAACTGCTGATAGCGCAGATCCAGCGACAGCCCGAATTTATTGATTTGATTTCCGGCGTCATTAATATAAAACTCGCGTTCGGTATAGAATCCCGCCGCATCCAAAGCCGCCGCCAGACAGTCGCCCAACGCGCCGCCGCGCGCATTGCCGATATGCATCGGTCCGGTCGGATTAGCGGACACAAACTCCACCAACACGCGTTTGCCCGCACCGTATTGACTGCGGCCGTACCCATCGCCCTTTTCCTCGATATCCCGCAGAATATCGGTATAATATTTTGCCGCTAAAAAGAAGTTGATAAAACCGGGTCCGGCAATTTCAACCCGCTCAATATAACTATCGGTAATATCCATTTGCTCGGTCAAAACCGTTGCAATTGCCCGCGGCGCTTGGTGCAGTTGTCTCGCCCAAACCATCGCGGCGTTGGCGGCATAATCGCCGTGACTGCGGTCTGCCGGTGCTTCCACCGTGAAATCAGGCAGATCCGTCTGCGGAAAAATTTCCTGCGTCATGGCCTGTCCCGCCGCCGATTTTAAGAGCGATACAATTTGCTGTTTAGCTTGTTCTACGATAACTGACATGTTTTTTTGTCCTCCTGTCGCGCCACGCGAATTTCAATGGTATTTTGGCTTAAAAGCCTGCCCTGAGAGGCGAGAATATACCCGGCAAAAAACCGTCCGCCGGTTTCGTTCAACCGGTTTTCGACCGTCTCGCCGACAGTTTCAAGCGCCAGCTGTCCCTGCGGTGCCGGATAAAAGCAAATGTTTTTTTTGCCCTGTTGGATCACCAGGCGGGAAGCCGCCGCGCCGTCACGCAAGACCGAAACCGTGCCGTCCTGTTTCACATAGATCTTGGTCTGCACACCCGCCATGCCGAAGCTTTCCGGCTCCTCATAGCAAAGCAGCCATTCCCCGTTCCTCTCCCCAAAACGACCGACCGTCACCGATTCAATCGTATCGCGTTCGCCGTCCATCATTTGGGTACCGATAATGGTAAAAACCGCGTCGTACATCATATGCCGTTGATATCCACCTGTTCCACCCTGCCGTCGCAGAGGTCTTCTCCCAACAACACCGAAGCAATTTTACGGAAAGAAGCAGCCTTATCGCTGACATAAAAACGGTGTATGCCGGTTTCCTTGCGATCGGTCGCCAAACCGAATTTTGCTAATCGTTCCACCACAGCCAACGCCGTCGCCGTACCCATATTGATCAAGGTAACGGCCTCGCCCATCACGCGGTGAATCGCCTCACTCAAGACCGGAAAATGGGTACAACCCAGGATCACGGTATCGACCTGTGCGTCGATCATCGGTTGCAGATACCGCCGCACCGTCTCCAGCACAACGGGATCGTCTGCCGAGAACCATCCCTCTTCCACCAGCGGCACAAAAAGCGTCGCGCTGTTTTCCACCACGGTGGCGTCGGGCAACTGTTCCAGAATCTGCCGACGATGTGCGCCGCTGCGAATGGTCGCCGCCGTGCCAAGCACCCCGATTTTCTTGTTTTTGGTGGCTTTGACCGCCGCCGAAACCGAATGGGACACTACTTCCACAAACGGCACCGGTAATCCCTCCGCCGCATCTACCGCCACCGAAGAAACAGTACCGCAGGCCGCAACGATCAGTTTGACATCCTTTTGCAGTAAAAACCGTTCATCCTCGCGTGCATATTTACAAATGGTCTCCCGACTGCGGGTTCCGTATGGTACCCGGCCGGTATCCCCGAAATAAACAATATCCTCCTGCGGTAAGAGCTTCACGATTTCTTTAACAACCGTTAAACCGCCGAGTCCCGAATCGAAAATGCCGATGGCGCGTTGATCTCCCACAGTTCCACCTCAAAATCTTTCGATAATGTTTCATAATATCATACCATACGACAATCCATTTTGCAACCTTTTTATCAAGATTTCCCCCAATTTTCGTCTTTCGGACACAACCCGCTGTTTTCGGAAACTATTCCTTGATTCCCCTGTCGAAAAATGATAAAATAAAGAAAATCCAAGCAACAATGGGAGGAACCCCGTGAACGAAATTAAATTTTTACACTGTGCCGACCTTCATCTCGGCGCTTCTTGCTCTTATTTGGGCGCAAAGGCAAAAAAGCGCCGTATGGAGACCTTGCTGACCTTTGAAAAAATCATTGATACCGCCCAAGAAAACCGGGTGGATTTTCTGCTGATTGCGGGTGATTTATTGGACAGCAACACGGTCGAAGCCGCATGGATTGACCGCGTTTTTGACGGGTTTCGGCAGATTCCGGAAATTGAGATTATTTATGCCGCCGGCAATCATGATCCCCTGGATGCAACTTCCCCGTTTCGCACCAAGCTGTTGCCCGATAATGTGCATATTTTAGGCACCGCGGATACCGTTCTGCATTTCCCGCGTCTGCATACCGATATCTACGGTCGCTCGTTCGGCGAATGTTATTTGACCGGAGAAGAGCGATTTTCTCTGCCCACCGATCTCAACGCTGTTTCTCTAATGGTACAGCACGGTGATTTTCCCGGCAGTTCGGCGGGAAATTACAATCCTATCACGCCGGATTTTATCAAAACCAGCGGCATGGATTATATTGCGCTCGGTCACATCCACCAGCGAACCGATTTACAACAGCTCGGCGGCACCGCGTTTAGTTATTGCGGTTGTCCCGAGGGACAGGGCTTTGACGAATCCGGCGAAAAGGGTGTTTACCTTGGCACCGTTGCAAAAGGAAACTGCTCGTTGCAGTTTATTCCCTTGGCAAAACGGCGGCACGAACGGATGACGGTCGATATTTCACCCTATGAAACCACCGCCGAAACGGCAACTGCCATTCTGCAAGCCGCGGAATCCCTCTATGGAGAAGATTATGCGGAAAATCTTTATCGTATTACGCTGACCGGTGCATTAGCTGAAAATCAAGATCTTTCGATGACTGAATTATCCGCTCGACTGAATGATATTCTTTACTTTGCCAAGGTGAAAAATCGCACCACCGTCCAAGCGGATTTGGCAGTACTGGCGAACGAGCCGAGTTTAAAGGGAATTTTTGTCCGAAAAATGCTGTCAGCGCTTTCGCAGGCAAGCGAAACCGATCGACCAACGGTCGAGGCGGCGTTACAGTTGGGTCTGCGCGCTTTCAGAGGGGAGGTCGACGATTTTGATACTGAATAAAATTCATATTGGCGCTTTTGGAAAACTGGAAGATTATACCCTCGATTTTCAAGACGGATTTCAAATCATCTACGGCGATAACGAGGACGGCAAAACCACGCTGATGGTTTTTTTACGCATGATGTTCTACGGCAACAAAGGAAAGCTCGCCCGCAATTACCGAAAAAAGTATCAACCGTGGTCGGGTCGTACTATGGGTGGCAGTATCTTCTTTACGCAGGACGGTCACCGTTACTGTCTGGAACGGGAATTTCGCGGTTCGGACGCAACCGACCGCGTTACCCTGCGGGATTTGGATCTCGGAACCGCCGAACATGTCGGCTCGGATATCGGCAGTCGCTTTTTCGGGTTGAGTGCCGGTGCCTTTGAACGAAGCGTATTTATCGGTCAAAGCGGTGCCCTTGCCGCCGATGCGGAAGCCGAGGGAGAGCTGAACAACCGTCTTTCCAATCTGGCATTGACCGGGGATGAGGATGTGTCCTTTCAAACCGTAAACGGTCGCTTGGAAACCGCCGCGCAACACCTGATCTCTCCCCGCCATGTGGGTATTTACGATAAAGGGCTTGCCGAATTAGACGCTCTGCAATCCCGGTCGGAACAAGCTGCTTTGCTTGCCCGGGAAAAGGAAGAACGGGTGATTCGCTCGGCACAGTTGAAAGACCACCTGACCGGCGTCAAAAAACAGTACGAAAAAGTCAAACAAACGGTCGACCGCGAACAAGACTTCAACAATGCTGAAAAACTGCGGGAATATCTTGCGGAAAAAGAACGGCTGGATGAATTAAATCGCGATTTTCTGTTAGCCGACGGTAAACCGTTTGATGAAATCTTTCTCGGGAAAATCAATTTTTGCCTTGCCAAATATCGCACAGCACAAACCCGTGCCGACGAAAAAGCCGCCGAGTGTAATGCCTTAAAAAGGGAAATTGCCTTGATCGAGCAAGCACAGAACGAACCCGGCGAGGGAAAAATAAAGCAATTAGAGGAACAGGTTGCAGCACAGCAAAAGGATCTTGCACGGGCAACCGAAAGTCTTCACCGTGCCGAACAAGACAAGCAACAAAAAACAGCCGATTGCGAAGCCGCAAAAAGCAGAAAAAAACCGTTTCATCCGGTTCTTTTCCTGCTCGGTATCGTGGCAACGGTCGGCGCCGTGATCCTATGGTTTTTTGCCCCCTATGCCGCAATTGGATGCGGCACCGCCGCCTTTGTCCTGCTGTTGCTTAGTTTTCTGTTACGGCCTTCCGACCGCAAAAATCTTCTGCGATGTGAACAAGCCCTTTCGGCGGCACAATTGGCGCTGGCGGAAGCCAAAACCGCCGAAGCACAACAATACAGCAGTTTGACCGAACTGCAACGGCAGTTGACCGAGCTTTCCGCAGCACAGCATGCCGATACAGCTGTTTTAAATGAGAAGAAACAACAGTTGGCGGATCGAACAGCTCTGGCGGATACCGCCGCCGATGCCGCCGCCAAACAGGAAACGATCCTCTGCGAGCTTTTTGCTCAGTACAAGCCAGCGCAAGACGCCGCCGAAATTGAAGCACTTTTACCGGCGCTGACCGAACAGGTGGAAGCGCAAAAGCAATGCAAGCTGAAATTGAAATTTTTAAGCGATGATTTGTCGCATATTTCCTACCAAGATGCCGCAAAAAAATTAGCCGAAATCGGCAATTTCCCGTTTAATGCCGAGGAATTACAAAAAGCCCATACGGAATTGGCACAGCTAAATGAACAGGGACAGCGATTGACCGCTGAACTGACCGAAATTCTAACCGAACTCCGTACCAAATACACGCAAATTCCCCCCACCGATTCGCTTCAGCAAAGGATTGCTGACCTGAAACAACGCTTGAACGAACAGAAAGCATTTTACGATGCCGCTAAGTACGCACAAAAAATTTTGACGGATAGCTTTGCAGAATTACATCAAAGCTATGGCACCACATTGGAAAGGGAAACTTTACAGCTGTTTTCCCGCTTGACCGATGGACGCTATCAAGCCGTTTCGATTTCTCCTTCCCTAACACTCGCCGCTTCGGCAAAGGGTGATTTTGCTTCCCGCGATGCGGATTTATTAAGTCTCGGAACCGGAGACCAAGCCTATTTAAGCCTACGATTGGCACTTTCGGCTCTTTTATGCAAAGACAACCCGATGCCGATTTTACTGGATGATGTTTTGGCACAGTATGATGATACACGCGCGGCACAGGCACTTACCGTTTTAAAAGAACAAGCCGCGCATTCACAGATTTTGTTTTTCACCTGTCATCATGCTATTTGTGACATGGCTGAACAAAAGGATATTCCTGTGATACATCCGTTTGCTCCATAAGCAGACACTCATTTAAACAAAGCTTTCCCGACAAAAAGAACAGGCAGTTACCGAAAACGGTAACCGCCTGTTTGTTTTTCTCAGACCATAAGTCTATGGTTTCGTTTTACAGCTTAACAACCTGTGTCCAGCCTTGTGTATTTAATACCGGATAATCAACTTTTTCAAAAGAAATGCCAACAAGCAATTTTCTCATGCAAACCAAGTCGTCGGTATCGACTACGCCGGAACCGTCCAAATCAGCAACAGTCTCATTGAAGGTAACCGTGTTGTCTGCCAAGTAAGCCTTAAAGCGGAGCAAGTCTTTGATGTCCACTGCATGATCCGCGTTTATATCGCCTTCCTCCAGCGGTACAGACGGAATCGCCGCAATGCTGTCGATTCTCAAATAGCCGTTAGGAACGGTAGTGTCAATATAAGCACCGTCGGTAACCTGGAAGGTGAAACTCTTCAACTGGGTGAAATCCAAAGCCGAAGCTGCCGCCAAATCCACCGTCATGGTGTACCATCCGGCAGTAGCGGTCTCCTCAACAGCGATATCGTTTAACATATAACTATACGATTTGCCGAGGTTATCGGTCAAGGTTGCCTTGATATAATCGGCATAAGCGGTTGAAACTGTTTCCCACATATCCGGATAAGTCGGAGCATTCATGAAACGAACCTTCCAGCTTAATCTGCCATGACGGCTGATATTTACCGGATTTTCAAAGGTGTACTTTAACGGACCGATCTTGCAGCTTCCGCCAAATACCTGCACGGTGCCGCCGCTGAATCCGTTGGGATTGCTTGTCATATTTTCATGGTCTGCTACACCGTAATAGGTCCAGCCGGAGAGATCAGAACAGTCTTCGATTACCAGTTCTGCAACTGCCGCATAATCATAACCGTTCGGAGTTACTTTAGCAACGGTGATATTGATATTGTCAAATTTGTAAATTGTATTGGCAAGATTGGTATCCCCGGCGCCGTTTTCATTCGTGTAAATAACGAAGGAAGAAATGTTGGTTAAATCCAAGCCGGAATTTTCCAACGAAAGTGCCACATGCCACCAGCTTGCATCAATATTGGAGAATTCCATATCCAGCAGGGAGAATTTCTTCGTATTGGTGCCGTCGCCCACTTCGACACCGATTTTATCAGAATAGGCTGCCAAAATATCGGTCATCTGGTCGGTCAGGGCGCCGACGCGCAGTGCCGTCATATCCCACTCCAATGTTTTGTATCCGTCCGCATTAATCGGATCCGCCAAATTGTAGGTCAAGCGACGCAAAATACCGTAACCGCCTTCCAACATAACAGCGTTTCCGTTTCTGCCGGAAGAACTGTTGGTAATCGCGGCTGTACCGCTGTAAACCCAACCGGCGGTGTTTTCGCACGCACACAGCGCAATCGGATCTTTGCCCGGCTCCTGATAACCGGTAGCAACAATGTTATCTAAACGGATAACACCGTCCGAAACGGTGGATACAGTCGCGCCGTCGGTCGTTGCAAAGTAGAACGCCGTGATCGCACTCTTGTCAAAGGTTCCCATCGGCGTATTGGGAGCATCGATTTGGACGCGGAAATGTACCCATTCCGAATTAGTAGCGCTGACTGTTGTAGTCATGGTCGACAGACGGAATACATTATAGTCCGTTGCCGAAGAAGAAAGCTTTAAGAGCATCTGGTTGTTACCGTTTGTACCGTAAGCCGCCTTGATTTGCTCCCACATGGTACCTGTTCCGCCATTGTTCTTATTTTCATAAAAACGAACATCCCACTCCAAATATTTGTAGTTGGATAAATCAAGCGGTGTTTCTCCGAAACTTAATGTTACGGTGCGGAAAGCACCGTAGTTTACCGCACAGCCGATAGCCGAATCGGAACCGTAACCGTTGTTGTTAACATTTAACGTACCGCCGCCGCCGGTTTTGGTCCAACCGTCCAAAGAGCTGCAGTCATTGACCATTAACGGGTCTTCACCAACCGCAGAAACGGTTAAAGCACCTGTGAAAATGGACGCGCAGAGAATTGCCAATGAAAGAGATAATGCCAGGATTTTGCTGAGTTGAATTGTTTTCATCGTTCTTCCTCCTATTAAAATTTTACAGCCACCACGACTGTGATTGGGAAATATACCCACCGCTTCTCGAATACGGAATAATCCCGATATTGTTCGGCGGCGTGTTTACCGTGAGTTGTTTAACGCTGTCTGCAACCAAACGAATGCGTCCGTTTTTGTTGGTCGTGATTGAAACATTTTTTATCGGCAAAATAGAACTGGAAAGGTATAAGGAACCGCTGTTTACTTCAGCAATATGCGTTGTTTGTTCCAAATTATAATAGGTCATTTGGCAAACCAAAACCTTTCCGCCGTCTACTTGAATGGAAGCCGTACGCGGCTGACCCCATGCCTGTGTATTAAAGAGCGCCAGCGTTCCTGTTGCGGTACTGTTCATCACAATATGATGCATATCATCGGTAGCATTCATTGAAACCAATTCGGCATTGATCATTGCCACGCAATCTATTTCATGAACGACCAAGGCAGTTCTGCATCCGTCAGAACCGTGTCCGATGAAAACACCGTTGGTGCCGCCTTTCCCTTGTGAACGGAAAACCAATAAATCCTTTCCGCCGTATCCAAAGGTTCCAAGCACATGTTCCGAAGCATTATCGCCGAAAATCATGGCTTCCAAGGTCAGATTGATGGCATTGTTCAGCGCGTCGGCATTGGTCTCGCTTACGCTCAAAGTCTGGAAGTTTGCCCGCTTCCAATAATGCGGATTAAACTGAACATTTTCGACCCATCCGTTACTGTCGTTATTGCCGACAAAAATCCCCCTTCTTAACGGAGACCCGCTGACATAACTGATATAGTGTCCATCAGACGGATTGGTGCCGAAATCCAACGCATTATACGAATTAATAAATACCGTATTAATCGCCCAGCAGTTTTGTCCGAGACTGCGTACGGTCCAGGGGTACGGAATAAAGTTTTCATAATTCTGTTCCGGATAGTAAAAACTGATTCCGTTCACGCCGGCGCCTTCTTGCAGGGAGATCAACGGCGCGGCATTTTCATTGTTTTTGCCCAAGGTGGTGCAAAGAACCGAGCCCGCCACAATCGAATGGGTCGGCACATTATAAATTCCCCGCAGTTCCACCCCGGTCGGCACGGTTAAGGGAGATGAAATATAGAACTCACCCAACGGGACATAAACCGTTCCGCCCGTTTGCGCGGCGGCGGCTAATGCCGACTGGAAAGCCGCAGTGGAATCGGTTCCGCTGACTGCGCCGTACTTGGTGACATCATATACATATTTTGAGGTCGGCGTCGGTACCGTGCGCCGATAGGTATGTGTGAAATCAGCAACCGGAAGATTCAGCGGTGTATCATCCACCAAAACAAATTTTTCCTTTCCGGCAGTCCGGGAGATGTCTTCAATAAACGGGAAGGTACATCCCAATACCGAAACCGATCCGGCATTTTGTTCCACTCGGACATGTTTGGTGTTCTGTGCAAAACTGCACTGCTGCAAACTCAAATTGCCGGCAGTCACCAAAACGGCATAATTCGTAACATCTTGGCAAGAAAAGTTGGAATTGGTTACTGTTACCTTTCCGTTATCTTGCGAATTCATCACAATCGGACAATTTACACTGCCGGAAAATGTTAGATTTGCGATCTCAAAACTTGCCATAAACTCCGGCTCAAATAAAAATCCGTTGGTACAGTCGGCAATCGAGACGCCCGTTAAGGCGTATCCGATCGCATTGGTATACCGCACATCAAACGCCGTTGTGCAGTCGTGGATCGACAAATCAAATGCCTGACCGTTACTGCCGCGAACACGACCGTCGTCATTGGTATCAATATATTTTTCAAGCACGATACCACGGCTTACTCCCGAAATATCCACCTGATAAAAATACTCCCAGTCCGAACGCTGGATATAAATTCCGGTGGCATTTTCACGGAAATATTGACGAATATTGGCGGCATTCGTTGAACTGACCGGAGAGCAGGAATTCCCGATCAAATATTCCGGGCTGATATGAATGTTTTCCAGTCTCCCGATATCCGTTACATTATTAATGCGAATCGCTTCATTTAACGAAGAAATATATACATTTTTTAAATAGTGCAATTCACTCCACGCCGTGGCGGCGTCATAGCCGACGCTGCCGCCCAGGATCGTGAGATTCATAACTGTATAGCTGTCACTGCCGACCGCAGGCAACTCGGCAATCGTCGAGCTGTATTCCGCCGTCAATCCTTTGGCGGAATCAGGATAGACAATGGTCATATTCCGAATACCGCCGCCGTTTTTTAAATTAAAGAACGGATCGGTGCATTTTGAAATATTTCCGGTTTGTACCATTAAAATCGTACCGCAACTGGCGGGTGCCGCCTCGTCCGGAGAGCGCCATTCTCCGCGCAACGTCACGCCGCTCGGAATGGTCATCGGCTTTTCACAGCGATACATGCCGGACGGCAGATATACCACACCGCCGCCCTTTGCTTTGGCGGCGTTTAACGCCCGTTGGATTGCCACAGACGAATCTCTGCTTAAATTGTTGACCGGTACGGCAAAATCACGCACCGCGTTGTAAATAGCAATGCAAAGCCCGGTACCGTCATCATACTGGAGATCCACCGCTTGCGGCTCGCCCGCTTTATAGTTTCTTTTTACCGATGCCGGCACATCTTCAACCGAAACAATCGGCGTATTATCCGTAATTTGCCGGATCCCCTGCAATTGATCGGTTGCCTCTTGCGCCGCGGTTGACGCGTAAATATCGTCCATGGAGATAACATAACCGCCGCACAGATCATCTTCTGAATAAAAGACGGAAGCGTTTCCGTTATAATCGGTCGCACAGATATACGCACGGAACGCCAATTTTGTATTGGGTGCAAGCGACGAGAAATAGTGCGACAACGGAAGCACAAAAGCCAGCGTCTCTGCGTCATTCGGTAATGCATAAACCGTTCCGGCAGAATAATTACCTAAAAGCTTTGCATTGCCGAATTCTACCGGTTCCCCGACAAAGTTGGCGGCAACGCCGATCAAATACCCGACTTCCACCAACATGTAGTTATTTTTCAACTGGTCGAATGTCGCCTTTGAAACCGTTGCCATAATACGAACTTCGTCGGTTGCGTTTTTTTGAAATCCGACAATTTTAGGTGAATAATTGTGATCCATATTGGCGACAAAAGAATCAATTTGACATGTTACCGCCGGAATCGAATTGTTGAATCCGTTGGTTTCACAAACCGCCACACCAACAGCGGTAATCCTTGTTAAATCCAGCCCTACGCAATCGGAAAGGCGCACGATACCGTGATACCATCCGTTTGCGGTCACAGTAAAGTTTATTTTCTTTTGCGGGAATTTATACTCTCTTCCTGCCGCATCTTTCAAGACAAAGCAAAAAGTATCTTTATAAGCATTCCGGACATCGGGAAACAAATCGGTTTGTCCGCTTTTGGAAAAAATACGCATGTCCCAATCAATACGGTCAAATTCCGTCAAATCGCTTGCCGCGAAAGAATAGGTTAACCGTCGAACAGAACCGTAACCGGCTGTAACCTCCAGACCCGTTCCGTCTGTTCCCTCCACGCTGTAATCTATCTCGCTGTTTCCGCGGTACTGCCAACCGGAAGTACAGTCGGACAGCACCAACTGCTTTGCAGCGGCAGAAACGGAAGCAAACGGCATCGTGACCGCCAGCAAAACAACGGCAAGCAAAACCGAGAAGAACCGTATGGAAAAAGAATACCTTTTCTCATTCATACCGATCTTATTATCTTTTTCCATGCACTTTCCCCTTTTTTTACATTATTTTGTTTGCAAAAAAACAAATTGATGACCGTATAAAACGCCATCCGAAAAACCGCCGGAAGCGTAAGCCTTTTTAAATGCTGTGTTGACTTCATATTCATACGGTGTATGGTTAATGATCAACATTCCGTTTTCAAACGGTATGCGTTCAATATTGCGCTCCACACCGTCCGAAAGCTTTAAATCCTCTGTGAACCATTTTTCAACCGGTGTACGACGAATCATGGTCAAGGGATACTGTGCCTGTCTGCCATAAGCCACCGGCACCGGCTTTTGGGCGCGTTCGCAATAGCATCGACCGAAATCAATGCCGGAGACATAGACCTGTCCTTTGCCGATTTTCTTGCATCCGAGTGCCGTCAAACCGTCGCTGCAGTAAGGTGCAAGGGTCTCTACGCCTTTAAAACTCATAAAGCGTTCCGAAAACTCGGTCACTTCTTCTTCAAAGATAAAGGAATCCGATTTATGCGGCACCGCGGTAATTCCAAAGATTTCATGTAACCCGCAGGTCGCGCCTGCCAAAACCGTTCCGCCGTTTTCGACATAGTGTTTCAATGCCGTTTCCAACGAAGCATCGGGCAGGTAAGCATAGAACGGATCACTCGGCAGGACGATCAGTTGATAGTCTGCCAGCGTCTGTTCGCTAATCTGTGAACGATCCAAAATATCCGGGTTGATACCCAGATCTGCCAACTGCTGATAATGACCTAAAAGGTCGTTACGGCTGGCACGGAACAAGGCGTCATCTATACGACGGTTATCCATTGTAAAAGAGGCGTAAGGAAACACGATTGCCGCCTTTTTATCGGCAATACGCTTGCCGGAAACCTGACGAACCTCAGCAAACCAATCCAGTGCCTTTTTCACCGATTGCTTCCGGTTTTTCTCCCACTTGCCGAAATTGCCGCCGTCATCCAAACCGCTGTAACCGTAGAAAAACATATCGGTTGCACCGGCGCCGTAACAGGAGGCAATGGACTCTGCCGGCGTGACATAAGCGTAAATATCATTGTATAAATAGCGACCGAGGAAAAGTCCCGCAACCGGATCTTTTCCGTTACAGGCACTGCGTAAAATCGAGTTCTCGCAGGATACGGCATAGCAGTTTGCTTCCCCGTAAGCGTCGGCGGGCAGGGTGTAAAAAGAGGGCGAATCCAAATATTTTGCCAAACGCCACAAATCCAAGCCGCGCTCGCTGATCTCCACCCAGTCGGTCATATAATACTTCCATTGTGACAGGCAGTCATATAAAAAGATTCCGGGCAGTTCTTTTCGCACCTGATCGGTGAGTTTTGCATAGAATTCTTCCATATAATCCTGTCGGAAAAGCATATTGTCGCGGTGCATCAGCATCCGCGGCGTCGGTTGGGCGGCTTTGTAATCCTCCGCCGTCATGACCGGCCAAAGATCGGTCATAGACAACGCTTCAAAGCTTTCCGCCGTCCATCCGTAGGTTTGATTCAGCGCCCCAATCGTTTGATAGCGACACTGTAACCAATCCAGATATACCGCTTTCCCATCTTCGTCAAAGGATGGGAAAATAGCGGGACTGTGATAAAAATAACAGGGAATCTTTTCGTTGCCGTTTTCATCGACGGCCTTCGCCGCCGCTTCTTTCGCCAATTTACGGTAAAGATTTACCGTGTGATCGGTCATGGCACGAATCTGTTCCTCATCCCACATACGGTAGCCGCGAAACGGCTTGCCGTCGCGATCGGTCACCGGACGAATAAAGTCGGGCGCGCTGTCGCGAATGTGCGGATAGAGGTTATCCCCGTTATAAAACAAGGTCAAGAAGTTGATACCCATGCCGTTTTCAGCACATTTTTCCACCATAAAGCGTTGCATGGCAACATAATCCGATTCTGTCCCGTTTTGGAAAAAGTCTGTAAAATCTTCCCACAGTTTGGAATCCAGAATAATGGAATTGAAGCCCATGTCCGCAATCTCTTTCATGCCTTCGCAAACCAACTCCCGGTTGGAATGATAAGGTTCAAAAAAGTTGCCGAACCAAAGGGAAAAATGAGGTCTTTGTTTTCCTTCGGAACATTTTTCTTGACTGAAAAGCATAAGTATTACCTCACTTCAACAGTAATGTCTTGATCTCTTTCGGAGAGAATTGAAGCGTAACGGTTTGTGCGGTTACCGCCATCGGGGCACCGGTCGCTTCTTCCAGCAAATTC
The DNA here is from genome assembly GCA_017524165.1 of Clostridia bacterium. Taxonomy (GTDB): domain Bacteria; phylum Bacillota; class Clostridia; order Oscillospirales; family Acutalibacteraceae; genus UBA737. The sequence continues at coordinate 34,123 of JAFWUH010000048.1, forward strand.
GCTTCGCAAACCGTCGTCAATCCCTGCGGCAGACGCAGGGAAACGGCGTTTTCGGTCTCGCGCAAATTGTAAAGACGCAAAACGAGCTGATCGCTGTGATCCGCTTTCTTAAAAGCGGTATTCCAAACACCGCTGCCGTCGATCGAGAACAAGCCGTTTTCAAATGATCCGTCACAGACCTCCGGATGGCGGATCTGATGCGTATACAGATCCCCCGAAGCAAACTGCAATGCCGAAATTTCAAATTGCTCAAACTCATCGGCGGCGCCGACATAAATCTCATACGCCGCGGTATTTACACCCTTGCATTGTGCGTCAGGCGTCGGGAAATCGCCCCAGTCGCCTAACTGATCCACACAACGAAGCAGATTCAGGCAAAGCGTATTACTGCCGTCACGCAACACCTCATATTCATACAGCGCGCGTGTGCCGATCAACAGGGAATCAGTACTTCCCTGCAATCCGACAAAGCTCTGTGCTCTTTGTTCGTTGGTCGGCCATTTCCACGCCGGACGGGTTGCAATCGTACGGCGCACCACATCAAACTGACCGTGTGCCAAAACATCGGATGTGTCGATTTGATTACGGAAAATTGCTCTCAAACGGTGACACTCACTGGCGTTATCCATTTGAACCGAAACCGCGATTTTACGGCTGAATTTTGTCAGCGTAACCTCAGTTTTAATGCCAAACGGCACCTTCTTGTCACTGTAACAATTTTGTTTACGGTCGAAACTTTCAGGCAAAAGCAATTCCTGCGCAATGCCGAAAGTGACGAAATCTTTACCGACATGTTCCACCGTGATCTCGGCTTTTTTGCCCTCGGTGGTCACGGCTTCACCGCCGTTGCCTTTATAGAGATACTCATCCCCGATATCGGCGGTGTCTTCATAAATATTCAAGCCGTCATAGACCTTGCCGGTCTTTTTATCGGTGACGGTCAGACTGCCGTCCTCTTTGATTTGCAATGCAATCCATTCATTTTCGGCACCCTGTGCGGTATGCGCCATCTTTTCAAGATCGGCTTTCGGTACGGTTGCATAGTAAACACGGTAACCGAACGCCGGAACATCTTGCGCCGCAAAGCGGAAGATATAACGGTTGACATACTGCACCACGCGGAACGCATCATCCGGTAAAGTATAGGTAAAGGTATGCGGGAACACCTGCGGATTTTCAGCAACTGTATTGCCGTTTTCATCCACCAGGACCAAAGATTCACAACCGTCTTCTTCCGGCACATCGACCACCGCCGTCACGATATCGGAGCGGCAATAAGCCGTTTGGTTAAAGACAGCCACAGGATAACCGTTATCGGTCTTTACCGACAACTTCTGCGCTACAACAGCCACCGATTCATCAATCATGGAGGTAGCACCCTCAATGACTTCGCCGAAACGAGTCATCATATCGCTGTGCACGATATCAACGCTGCACCCGCAAATTGAGTCATGCGCATGGTTTTCCAACAGGTGTTTCCAACTGAATTTCAGATAATCGGACGGATAGTCCGCACCGAACAGATACGCTGTCGCGCCAAACGGTTCGGCGAGGCGTTCTAAGGTGTTCTGTGCCGTCCAATTCTTTTGTTTTAAATAGATTCGGGAACTTGCGGTCGAAATCAACAAACTGATTCCCGCGGTATTTTGACCGGTCATTTCTTCCGCAACCACCGGATATTGATCCTGATTCTTCTTAATCTCGTTGATATAATCGGTCAAATTACTGTGAATGAAGCACACATTGTCATCGGTCACCGCGTTTAATGCTTGCAACGCTTCGCCGAGATCCAACTGAACCGGCTGATGGTCACTGCCGTTCATGCCGAGGTAGCATCCGCCGCTTTTAGAAGCGTTACGGAAGGCACCCAACATTTTATCGGCGCGCGCTTTTGCCTCTTGCTCGTTGCAGGGAAGCTCAGCGGCATTATTGTACCACGGTGTGAAATGACCGCCAACCACCCGACTGCCGTCGGGTGACTGCCAAATGATTTCCGCTGTGTTTTCTACCCCTCGGCCGAAAACAACAGCATCGATCCCGCACTTCTTGAAAATTTGCGGCATCTGCGAAATATTACCAAAGCTGTCAGGAAGGTAGCCGATTTTCTGGACTTCTACCCCAAAATCGGCTCCTGTTTGCATCCCTAACACCATATTGCGGACATTGGCTTCATCACTGGTCAGAAATTCATCCTGTAACACATACCACGGTCCCACTTTGATCCTGCCGGCGTCGATCAACCTTTTCAAGCGTTCCCACATATAGGGCTTGATCTTCAGGTAATCTTCCAGCACAATCATCTGTCCGTCGAGGTGATAAAACTTGTATTCCGGATCCTGTTCCATTTTCTCAATCAACGCATCCATCAATTTGATCAAACGGAAACGATGTTTTTCAAAAGACATATACCACTCTCGATCCCAATGGGAGTGCGGTACAACATGGATAATTTCTTTCATACAATTCCCAATCCTAACTTATTTATCTTCTGGAGTTGATGACTTCGTCAATCAAGGTCTGTACGGCTTCCTTACCGGAATTGATAATGGTTGCCGCGTCAGCGTTCGGGTCACGGGCGATCGGCTTAAAGATCGCCGTAATGGTCTGTGCTTCAAAGCTCTTATCAATACGGCTGTACATAAAGACCGGGTCATAGATCAAATTCGGTAAAATGTATTTGCCGAGAACCTCTGCCGATTCATCGTCGCGATAATAAAGCGCGGCAATTTCATCCTGCCATACATCCAATTCACTGTAGGAAGTAGCGGCAAGCGCTTCCAAAATCAAACCGGTTGCTTCCGGATTGTCGATCGAGCTCGGCACGCAGACGATCGGGGTGTTGTGGTCGATCGCACTGTAGTACTGTTTTACATCCGGGCCCATCGGAATCGGCACAAAGCCGAAGTCATCCTTCATTTCACGCAGCGCCTGACCGCGGGTAGTCAGGTTGATGTAGAAGGTGATCTGACCGTTGATAAACATATCGGTGCAGAGTGAGGAGTCACCGCCGCCATAGTAGTAAGCACCCGGAGCGGAGAACATGCTCTTTAATTTGGTTAAGGTCGGGATAACATTTTCATCGGTCATCGCATAACGGACAAAACCGTTGTCATCAATATCAAACATGTTCAAGCCGTTGGCAAGATAGAACGCGGTGATACCGCCGTCCAAACCACCGGTAATGGACCAGATATCGTTGTCATCAAAGGTAGCGTCGCTGTTGCTGTCTTTCATAGCGCCGTTGACCAATGTAGCAAAATGTTCCCAATCCCACTTGTTTTCTTCTAACAGTTTATAGGGGTCTTCCAAGCCGAGCTCGGAAATTAAACGCTTGTTGAAATACAGACCGAAACCGTGTGTTGACGGATTGGCAAATGCCGCTGAACCACCGAAACGCTCGCCGGTCGGCAGTGCCACGGTATCGTCATAAAGCTTCAGCCAATGATCTTGCTTGAAGTCGACATGCGGCAATGTAGCCATATCATAGAGATATTCGCCGACAGAAAGTTTGCCGTAGGTGAACAGCGTGACATCCATGATGTCCGCAACTTTTTCGCCCGACATGATGATCGGATACATTTCATCATAGAAACTGGTCGGATCATAATACTCGTACGAAATGGTGCAGTTGAACTTTTTCTCGATAGCCTTGTTGCGCGCCAGGATGGCGTCGGAAAGCTCGGAAGCGCCGGCTTCCATGTTCGGACGGTCGTCACTGCTGTAGTAGCAAGCTTCCGCAATGACGAAATTATAGCCTTCCAGGTCTACATCGGGCATTTTGTTCAGGTATTCAAACCCGGATGCTTTTCCGCTTTTGCCACCTTTGCCGCCTTCGCCGCCGCAACCGCATAAAACCGTTGTCAGCAATACGGCGCAGATAAGTAAACTGATAATTCTTTTTTTCATGAGATAACCTCCTGTTTATTGATACTCTTTCCAGAGTAATTTCAACTGTTAACCGACGATACCGCTGCGTTCAATACCCTGAATCAGCTTGCGTTGGAAAATTAAGTAGAAGATGAAAATGGGCAGAATGATCATGACGACCGCGGTATTCTGCATAACCGAGGACATCATAGTCCCGTTGGAAATCGACTCGGTCGCAATGGCGGTAACCTTGTTCAGGATCATCGGCAACACCGTCATACTGCGGTTAAACAGTCCCGAGTAGAAGGTATCTGTCCATTGCCATGCAAACGAAAGCAAGAATACCGAAATCAACATAGATTTCGACAGCGGAATCATAATTTCAAAGAATGCACGAATGGGATTACATCCGTCCACCCAAGCCGCCTCGTTTAATTCCTGCGGTACACCCTTAAAGAACTGACGGAAAACAAAGATGTATAAACCGTTTTTCAGTCCCAAAGCGGTCGCCGAAAGAATGGTCGAGGGCAAAATGGTCTCCACAAACTTCACTTTGCCAACGCCCAGCAGTCCCAGGATACCGAAAATATCAAAATAGCGGAACTTCATGTACATTGCAAGATAAAGCGTTTGCGGCGGAATAACGATGGTAAACACCGACATCAAAAAGAAGAAGTTTCTGCCGCGGAATTTAAACTTTGCAAAACCGTATCCGACCATACAGCAGGTAAAGGTCTGCAAGGTGGCGCACAGCGTCGAGATCAACAAAGAGTTGCCGAACGCCGGCAAATAACCGCCGTATTTAAAGACGCGTTTGACATTGTCCAGCGTCGGATTCAACGGAACCATCCATACGGTTGGATTCTGCAAATCAGACGGGCTCATAAACATAGCGGATATTTTTTGCAGGAAGGGCGAAATAATGACATAGCAAAGTCCCAACAACAGGATAAATCTGAAAATTGCCCAAACGATTTCGGATATGGCGGGCAGTTTTAACGCTCGTTGTTTTGGATTCTTTTTTTTCAAACTGCTCACCCCCTTAATCTCTTTCCTGATAGAAGGTAAAGCGATAGCAAATAAATGCAACCACCCCTAAAATCACCATAACCAAAGCAAGATAGAGCCATGCCATTGCCGAGGACGCACTGTAATTCATTTTACTGAACGCCACATCGTCGATCAACGCCATGATTTGGTTATCCGAGCGTGTAAATCCGTCAATTACCGTGTAGATAATGTTGACTAAAATGATCGGGCTTAACAGCGGAACGGTGATCTTCCAGAAAGATTCCCAACCGTTGGCGCCCTCTACCCGGGCAGACTCGTAAACCGCGGGCGAAATGCCCTGCAAGCCGGAGAGGAACAGAATGATCTGTACGCCCGAATAGTTTACCACACTGTAAATGTTGTTGACTAAATTGACGATATAATCGACCGCTTCGGTCGGGATGTACATCTCTTGCAGCATGATTTTGACATTGGAAATATCAAAGCCGCCTGCCGTTAATGTGGCGCCTGTTTCAATACCGGCGGCACTGCCCATGCTCTCCAAAACGGCGTTGGACATATCGGCCTTCAAGACAATACCGGTCGCCATAACAACAGGCAGGAAGAAGATGGCACGGAACAGTCCGCGCGCCGGCATTTTTTGGTTTAAAATAACGGCAATAAACAGACTGAAAATAATAATCGCAGGGCTTTGTAACAACAGGTTGCCCACCAGAGAGACCGTGTCCCGCACGAAAGTAGCATGGGTGAAAAGCGCGTATTTGTAACTGGAAAGTCCGACAAAGCTCAACTCATATCCGCTGTTGCCAAGCTTAATATCATTCAAACTGAACCAGAATGAATTGGCAATGATCGAAACATAAATCAGCAAGAAACCAATCACAAACGGAGCAATGAAAAACCAGCCGTACAACCCGTTTTTACGGGTTAATGCGCCTTCTTTTATTTTCTTTTTTGCATCTTTTTTCATTGCGCACTCCCCCGTTCTGCACGATAGTAACCGTTAGCCGGTACCGTTATTCCATCCGCTTCAATATCGGTTGCGTTATAATTGACATAAACAGCCGTTGACGAAGCATAAACGGTTTTGAAAACGCCGTCTGCGACCTGACTGTGGTCAATGATCGGTTCCGCGGCAAGATCGCCGACCGCCTTTTGCACTTCCTGATAACATTCGACGATACGATCCTTCCATGTACCGTAATCGACCGAATACGCATTGGCAAAATCGGTAGATTTTAAGATCTCGGCATTTTCATAAGCAAGTTCAAAGTAAAGTCCCGAACCATTTTCGATGGCTTTCAGCACCTCGGCGCGATAATTGCCCGAAAGATTCACTGCCTTGGTAGTATAATGAACCTTTCCGTGCAAGACCATCGGTAAAAACGGAATCGCATAATCCGCGTCGGTGTAGCCGCTTGCGCTTAACGGTAGGTCGATAATTTGCGCAGCCGATTCATAACAGTAACGGTTGCCGCCGTCTACCATCAAGCGGTACTCTTTCGACGCACTGCTCAAAACCTCTTGGGCATAGCGCTGTGCGATATCACGATTGACGCCGTTTTTCGCGTTTTTGTTACTGTTCAGATTGTTGCCCATGGTCGACAGGGACAATCCCTTGATACCGAGTTTCTGATAAGAAGTATCAAACTTCTTGAAGAATTGCAGCATCACTTCCGGGCGAAGCGCATATTTGAACGCCTTGCCGTTGACCAAGCCGGAACTGAAACGAATTTTCGTAAATCCGGCATAGGTTTTATCCAGCATTCTGCCGGTATCTCCGGAAGCATTAAAGGCATCGAACATACCGTTACTACCGACATAAACCATATCGGCATCCATGTATAGTCCGATATTCTTTTCCTCCAATTGTTTGTTCAGCTTTTTCAGCGCTGATTTTCCGCCCAACGCCTTTTGAACCGAAGCGTCGGTATAGGCGCGTCCGGCAAGACCGTTCTTCGACCAGCCAATGTACCGCAAATCCAGCGCTTCAACGCCTTTTTCGGTCATTTCATCCGAGATAATACCGGCATCCTTAAAGGTGGTCAACGGAATCTGCCGTTTTACCGGCACAAACAGGATCTGATCCTGATAACGAACCGTGCCGTATAATCCCAACACCAACCGTAATGCCGCGTCATCCGTCTCTTTCAGGTTCAAGCTGTCACGGTAATATGCCGCCATTTGCGGATAACCCGCACCTGCATCCAAAAGCGCATACCGTATGCGGTAGGTTCCTTCGTAGCGGGATTTTTCAGAAAGTGTCCAGGAATATTTGGTATTGACATCCTTGTATTCAAAGCTGTCATAATCACTGTAGGCAAAGGATACGCCGACACGGGCATAACAGCTGGTGTTGCCGCCGGAGCTCACCACGATATCACCCATGGCTGCACCGTCTTCCACGATAGCAAACAAGCTGCCGGAAGGCGATACCATACCGAAAACAGGGATGGTCGCCGTCATTAATTTTTCGTAGCCGGCGTTATAGGATAATGCCCGGTCATAACCGTAAATCGGAATACGGACATCATTGCCGAGTTTGGTTCCCTGACTGTTGAAGCCAATCACAGCACCGCTGCCGTCGGGTACGACCGCATATCCGTCCTGCGTGCAGTCCGCCGCCGCAAAGTACTCCAATATACCGATTTCAAGTAATTGGAAATGGCTGTCGTCATACTTGATTAAAGAGGTCGGAACGCTGACAGATAGCTCGCCGTTACTTAATTCGTATCGCACGCTGATTTCAAAGCGCGGATTGACGCTTTCAGTTTCGGAAGCGCCGACCGTTTTTAAGTCGCGATCCATATCGTCAAAGGTATATCCGCCTTCGGCTAAATAGCCCTCCAACTCCGCCATTTCGTTTTCGGTGACCTGCTTTAACACATAAATCGGCATTTCATCAATGACAGGGAATTTTTCCCGAATCAATTCAATTTGATTTTCAGGTGTTTTCTCGGCGTCATACAATTTGTAAAATGCCTTCATTCTGGTCTGTTGACGCTTGGAAAGTTGTTCGAGGACTTTATCAAAGCTATCCGTCGGCATGGCGGCAGGTAAAAGCGTACGCTGTTCCGCACGACCGATCACCATGTCGACCTGAACCCCGTTCTCCAGCCGTTTCAAGGTGTATTGACCTTTCGCAATACACTCGTTAAAGCTGAAGATCTCCGCAATATTTTGCTGTGCGTTCATATAGGTCAAGTGCAATTGAGAAGCAATTTTTACTTTTTGCGTCTCCACCGATTTGCTGTCTGCAGCCAGATTCCACGGTGTGGAGAAATACAAACCGCTGTCGGATTGCAAAGCAATATCGCAGGTAGCCGGGTCAAAATACAATCGGTTTTTGCCGTCAGCGGCGACTTCGGTCATCTGTGACAACCGTTGCTCAGCCGATTCATAAGCGGTAATGGACGATGCAAAACTGTCAACCTTCCACTCCTTGCCGTCGTTGTTCGCAAACGGTTCATAGGATATTTTGAGCTGTGCCGCTGACGAACAACCGCAAAGGAAAACCGCAATGAGAAGGAATGCAGTTATTATTCGAATTTTTTTCATGTTGCACTCCCCCTACTCTATAGTCTGAATGTAATTTCGTTGTAAATGTTGCTGAACATGGATATCATTTGACCGATCAAGTTGACAAACAACATCATTAAGAAGACAATGATGATCATGCCAACCAGGGTCAATGCCACGGTGATCACATTCGTGCCGAATTGATAGTCGTGTGTGGAAAGAACGGCACAGAATAACAGGAACGCCGCCCACAAATAACCTACCGTAAAGAAAAAGTTCACAAACATCAATTCGTTATGTGTTACAAAGTTACTGAGTATCGTGGCAGGGATCGTGAAGAAGACGATCGGCATCAATGCGTAGCAAGAGGCAATATAAATATCCTTCAAACCGCCTTCGCCGTACATCAAGCTGGTTAAGCACCAGTTGGAAATGCACCAGATTGCCACAACGCCCAGGATCACAACCAAAGTCAAAAATAAATTGGAATCATTTTCCGGTTGACCGGTATAAATATAACCCAGTCCGACTGTACGGAACAACAGCGAAACAATCACCAAAGCAAGAATCGTGTTTGCGCCGCGAATACTGCCGCGTTTGGATCGCTTTAATTCCCAGAAGCCGTCAAACGGATGGAAAATCACATGGAATACATACATAAACTCCTGTGCAAAGGTGCGTTTGGCATCCCGTTGCATCGGTGTTTTTTTATTGAATTTATTTGCAAACTTAAAGAATGAGCTGACACCGAAGCAGATCAACACGATTACGATCGGGATCAATAAGATCCAGTTGCCCAAAAGCTGCCGACGGTATTCGGAATAAGCCAAAGAGTAGTTTTCCACATCGTTGGCAAGCTTGTAGTAATACATGGCTTCCTTGTACTTGCCTTGACGCACCATTGCGGTACCGATGCCGACATTGGCAAGGTCAAAGTTTGCGTTTTCTAAGAGGATTTGCTCATAAACGGGAACTACTTCCTCGTATTTCCGGTTATCAGACAACCGAATGGCTTCCTGTACCAGACTGCCGTAGCCGGTCGGAGAGAAGACCGTGATTTTTCCGGAGTTGGCGTCTAATGCAATCAGATTTTTTTCGGCGTCATATTCTACTGCGGCAAGTTGACGGAAGGTACCCATTTGGTATCCCGAGCCGCCAAAAGCATAGAGCAGATTGCCGTTACTGTCATAGGTAAACAGCTTTCCGCGCTTCTGATCGGCAAGCGTATAAACCCCGTTGGGTCCGACCGCGACATCCACGATGCTGGACGGACCGTAAAAAATGTCGGTGTTGGTAGCATTTCCGTCGGTCGATAATGAAATTTCAACATCACCGGCAGGCGGATAGGCACCGCCGCGCACCAAAACATCTTTACCGCTGGAATTCAATTTTTTGATCATCGCATAGCGGTTATCGGTACTTCTGGAAGCAATGGTTTGAACGACCGCATTAATATTGGAATAGGTCGCTGTTACATATAAAAATCCTTTTTCATCAATGGTGATGTTGTTGTAGTTCGTCGGAACATAACTTAAGGTACGCTTTTTCTGTTCTTTGGTCAAAAATTTACGCCAAAGTTTATCAATGACCGAAACCGTAACCTTCTGTGCACCGATAAAGGTGGAGAAATTTCCTTTGTCATCTAAAGCAACCACACCGTAGGTATTACCGGCTGAAACAATATAAACTCTGCCGGCACGGTCGACCGAAATCTTGATCGGAATATAGGAAAAATCCTCCGGCAACAGACTGGATTCCGGCTTTTTGATCACGCGGACACAGGTCAAATCCTTGGAAAAAACATAAATGTTGATGCCGGTCGAATCGGCAACATAAAGCGTGTCATCCTCGGTCATAAACAGTCCCGTCGGACGGGTCAACGCATAATCGACGCCGTCCAAAGAAAATTGTGTAAGCACACGGACCGAAGACAAATCTTTACTGATCACGACAACCCTTGCATTACCGGTATCGGCAACATAGATATTGCCTTCACTGTCTAAACAAAGGTCTTCCGCCGATGTAAATTGATTCAGCCCGAAGTCCCCCGCGGCAATCACCTTATTCGGCGTGTAGGCATGCGGTGATTCCACCGGATCGCCGTCAAAATTATAGACATAGGTCGAATAAGGAACATTATCCGAAGCAGAGGCCGTTAAGGTCAATGACAGAATGAATGTCAAAGCCAAAATAAATGCTGAAAGTTTTTTGATGATTTTCACATTCTCCCTCTTTTCCTTCTGTCTAATCTTTCATGCCCGAAGTAGCGAGTGTTTCCACGATCTGAGATTGCGTAAATACGAACAAAATGATCGGTACCATCATCATCAAGACCGTCGCCGCCGCAGAAGCGCCCACACGGGTAACACCGCCTGCCAAAACCTGATGCAACGCATAGTTCAACGGTTTCAAATCCTCACGGTAAATATAGTTGGTATCGCTTAAATTCCACAGTCCCTGGAAAGAGAATATAATCAAGGTCAACCATGCGGGGCGAACCATCGGCATAACAATGGTGAAAAAGATGCGATATTCATTTGCACCCTCGATTCGTGCCGCTTCCAAAATACCGTCGGGAACCATTTGCTCGACGAACTGTTTCATCAAATACAGTCCCAAGGAAGAACCGAATGCCGGCACCACCAACGCCGCCAACGAATCGATCCATCCGATTTTCGACATGATAATAAAGTTCGGAATAGCCGTAACGGTGGTATTGAACATTAAGGAAAGGACAACCAAATTGAAAATGAAGTTTTTCCCGCGGAATTTGAATTTACAAATTGCATAGGCGCACATGGAAGACAAAACCACATGACCGCCGGTACCGACAATCGACACAAACAAGGTATTGCCGACATAGCGGGAAAACGGAATCAACGAGTCATCCAAAATGGAAAACAAATCTTTAAAGTTTTTAAAGGTGGGATTTGCCGCAAAAAAGCGCGGCGGGTAAACCCATAATTCATCGGCCGGTTTTAACGAAGTGGAAATGGCGTAAATCATCGGCAACGCCATAAAAGAGCCGAAGAGGAAGAGAAACAGCGCAATGCAGATATCTCCGCCCAAAGAACGGTTTAAACGGTGAGTATGTAATTTCATTTTTTTCATCTTACGAACCCACCTTTGAAATAATTTTACGAATAACCATGTTGCTTAATACCATGATGATAAACAGCACGGTTGCAATGGCGGAAGCATAACCCAATTCGTATTTGGTATTACCGTAATCCTGCAAGTGGTTGAGGATGGTATGCGCCGCATAGTTGGTGGACGGGAATCCGCACAACTGCGTGACAATGGTGCCGACGCCGAACGCCGCGGTAATACTCAAAACCGCACTCAAGAGCATCTGCGGACGCATAAGCGGCATCGTCACATACCAAAGCTCCTGCCAACGGTTGGTCACACCGTCAATAGCGCTGGCTTCGTAATAGGATTTATCGACGCCTTGGAAACCGGCGATAAAGGTCAGAAAGCTGGTTCCCAAGCTACTCCATAAGGAAACGATGGCGACGATGGTCAAAATATACTTTTCATCCTTCAACCAAATAATCGGACTGGAGATAAAGCCCATATTCATCAGGAAACCGTTCAAATAACCGTAGGCGTCACCGCTGAATACAGCTCTCCAAACCAGGTACATGTTACCCGAAATAGACGGCGCATAGAAAATCAAGGTGACAATGGCTCTGCCTACGGGTTTTAACTCGTTGATAAACCACGCAAACAAAAGGCAAAGCAGATAACCGATCGGTCCTGTTATCAATGCCAGAATAAAGGTATTGCCGATAGATTTAATAAAGATATCATCCTGCAAGAACAAGCGCGTATAGTTGGATAATCCGATAAATCCGGGCATTTCCAACATATTGAAGTCGGTAAAACTCAATAAAATCGAAATCAAAACCGGCAGAACGGTAAAGACACAAAAAATGGAAAAATACGGCAAAACAAAGGTCCACGCAACAATGCCGTGATGATTAAATTTGCTTTTATTTTTACGCATTTATTTCACTCCTTACCTATCAAATCCGAATTCTTTGCGCTTTCTGGTGATTTCCTGGTTGATCATCTCAACCTGGGTCATCAAAGCGGCAGAGGGTTCCTTGCCGTCGGCATAAACAGAGGCAAACGCAAAGTCGATCGCACGCGCCGTGTAGTAACCGCCCGGAATTTCCGGTGTTCCTTGCAGGGCTGCAATTTGCTTCTGCAATGCAGTGTACTCATCGTTGGTCCAGGACATACTGCCCATTGCATTCAGGTTGGCAGTCGCTTGTTTTGCCGCCGCGCCCAAAACGCTTTCAACTTCTACCGCATAACGGCTTTGTGTAGCATCCGAAGTGACCCAACGGATGAATTCCCAAGACTTTTTACGGTCTTTCGCATCCTTCAGCATCATGATGCCGGTGCTGGCAGCCGGAGAAGTATAGTTGATTGAACCATCCGGTTGACGGGTGCCGGGCACCGGTTCCATTTTCCAAAGTCCCTTGATTTCGGAGGCAAAAATCGTCAACTGGTTGTAGGTCGGATACTCAACAATGCCCAGCGGCATTTCCCCGCTTCTGAAACGGTTGGCAAAGTCATAGTCTACCGGGAAACGGTACAAGGTAAAGAGCTCCGACATTTTTTCAAAGCATTCCACATTCAAATCCTGCGACATCGCGCTGGCGGTCAATTCTTTATTATAAACGGTGCCGCCCTGCTGATACAGGAACAGTTCCAATCCATACAGATTCAGGTTGGAAACAACTGCCGTTTTGGCATTGATCGGGAAACCGATATCCAACTTCTGCTGTTGCAGTTCCCAGGTGACTTCATAAAACTCGTCCCAGGTTTTGGGTGCTTTCAAATTCAGTTCCTCAAAAATATCGGTACGGTAGAACATCATTAAGAAAGACATGGTCTCCGGAATGGCGTAAACACTGTTATTAAAGGTAAAGGGTTCCATTGCAGCGGGATGGAATCGGCCGACAACCTCGTCAAAGCCCTCCATCTTGCTCAAGTCGACCGCCGCGGAACGAATCGCAAAGTCGATCGGGATGTGGGAAGCCAAATTCATTGCAACATCCGGACCCGTACCGGCTAACGCCGACGGCAACAGCGCCGTTGCGGCAACCAACAACACATTTACTTTAATGCCGGTTTCCGGCGTAAAGGATTGTTCGGTCAACTTCTGCATGATCTGACTTTGTTCACGACCGTTGATCATCCAAACGGTTACGACATTATTGTTCGCGTAATCTTCCTCGGAGATCTCGGTAGCAAATGATTGATAATCAGCAAAATAACTTAAGACAAAAACCTTGATTTTAAACCACAGATTGCGGAAGAAAGAATCCCCTGCATGCGGCACTTTACTTCCCTGCGGCACAAAATAAATTCGGTCGATATCCATCGGCTGAATCATGATGCCTTGTAGCCAGGTGCCCAACGCCGAGAGGTTATCTTTATAGGTAGAGAACAATTCGGAAATCAATTCCGGATCTTTTTCGATCTGTTTGAGAATAATGATAATTTTTCCGATGGTGTTGGTAAAATCACCCTTGACATCGGTTAAAGCTTGCAATCTGTCAATTGCATTTTGAAGTTCGGTCGCCTGTTTTTGGAAATCCTTTAAAACATCCGGGATCAACTTTTCAAAACCGTAATCACGGTAAATATCCGGGTCGGGTCCCGTGATCATCAAAATTCGACGGTAGTCGATATTTAAGGAAGCAAGCGATTTCTGAACCTTTTCGATCACTTCTGCCATATCGCCCAAGACAATTTCCATTTTGACGGTATGTTTTCCTTTTTCCAAATAGAAAAGATACGGTTTGTCTTCTTCGCCGATCGGCTGAACCGTCCAGGAGTTTGCATATTTAAAACGCAGTCTGGAGGCTTCCTCAAACGGACAAACATCGTCAATATAAAGCTTTCTCGAAACAAAACCGCCATCGTAAGAATCCTGCTTGAAACGCGGTGCAATTTCGTATGTACCGGTTTCCGGAACATCCACTTCCCAGGTGATCCACTGTCCGACCGCAGACCATTTGTCGCCGCTGATCACATTGAGTCGGTTTTGCAACGGATCTTGCGGATAGGTTGCAGAGGAACTTCTGTCGGTCGTCGGATAAATCGTAAAGGACGATTTTTCAACGGCGTCTTCCGCTTCGACCGTAAGGATCTCTTTGCCGGATCCTGCAGCGGGATGTTGCTTTTGATAGTCCGCGTAGGAAATCAGCGTTTCTTCCGGGAAAAACCGCAGTTGGCAGACTTCCAACAATTCCTTATTGGCTTCTAAAGAAACTGTATGTGTTCCCTCGCTGAGATAAATACCCAAATTGCCCGAAACATAACTGTTTGCATCATGTAAGTAATAGTTTAATCTTCTCGGCTTTTCTATTTGTTCCGGCATGACATCATTGCCGCGGGAATCAACCTTGATCTCGCCATCCTCAAACACGCGGGAAAACTCGATGAACCGCGCTTCATCAAACGGAACCGCACCGTCAATAGACAAGGTTCTCTCGATCGCGCCGTTTTTGGACGGTGTCGGGAAGTATTCTATCTCCAGCTGATAATAACCGGCTGAAGGCACCGAAAACTGCCAAGTAACCGTGCTGTCACTGCCGGTCTGCACCGTGCCGTCGGCGCTACCTGTAACCGTGCCGGTCGACGCGATGAAACTGCCGCCGGGGATGATGATTTCACCTTGAGCCGCCGGCTTCTCCCCAATTGTCGCACGATAATTGGTATAGTCAAATTCCCGGCTTTCAGCAATCCCGGTTACATCTATACCGGTACTTTCCCCTGTCGGCTCATCTGCCAACGCCGGCATACAGGAAATGCTCATCACCATTGCAAGACTTAACGCAAACAGTCGAATCCCATGGTTTTTCCCTGTTTTCATTGTCATGCCTCCTATTTTGTATTATTATTGATATTATTTTTTTATTATGCAAATAAAGTATACCATGTTTCAATAAAAATTTCAACATATTATACGAAATATTTTTAAAAAAAAGCAATAGTTTTTTAAAAATTTTGTTTTTTGTATTATTTTTTTGTTTTTTTGTAACAAATATTTTTTCGACTCATTGACAAATCATTTAAAAAATTGTATTATATAAATGTAATCCATCTTAAAGAGGAGGGAGAATCGGCGTTACGCCGTTTAAAATTACCATGCCTTATACCGGAAAAAAACTCGCCATCGTGCAAACATATCTTTTAGATTATATTCGCGCCCATTCATTGACTGTCGGCGCTAAACTTCCTACCGAGAAAGAAATGATGGAACATACCGGCGTCAGCCGAGTCACGCTTCGCCGTTCGTTGGCAAATATGCAGGATGAAAAACTGATTTACAGTGTTCAAGGTTCCGGCTACTTTGTCGGTGACGGTTGCGATGCGTTGCGCGTCGATACCATCCCGTTGATCATTTCCTATAATCATGAAAACTCAAAAATCCTGAACATTGTTCATGGGGCACAATCCTATCTGGAAAAGCACCATTGTCAATTGGATCTTCGCATTTCCAAGAAAAATTCCGAAATTGAGAAGCAGACGCTCGAACAGCTTTATCAGGAAGGGTACCGCTGTGCGATCGTTTTTCCGGTTTCCAGTGAAGAAAATGCGGACTTTTACTTTGAGATGATACAAAAGGGGATGCACCTTGTCTTTATTGACCGTAAACCGAAAGGACTTTCCTGCTGTAATCTGGTAACTTGCGATAACATGACCGGCGGATACCTTGCAACAAAACACTTGATCGAACAAGGACACCGCAACATTGTTGCTTTCGGCTTAGAACCGTTGGAACATATCTCCGCCGTTTCGGAACGGTATGCCGGTTATCGCCGCGCTCTGAAAGAACACGGTATACCCGAACCGCCAAAAAGTTATTACTACGCACAATACCGTAAATATAATGAAGATATTGAAGCAATTCTGAATCCTGAAAACAGGATCACCGCTGTGTTTGCCATCAATGATCATGCAGCGGTTGATATTGCCACGCACGCCTACGAACACGGTCTGAAGGTGCCCGACAGCTTAGCTGTTATCGGTTTTGATAACCTCGATATCACAGCAGTTTTTTCTCCGCATCTTTCGACCATTGACCAACCATTTACGCAATTAGGTGAAGTTTCGGCGAAGCTTGCCTACAAAATTTTGACCCATGCCGTTCAGGGATTTACCCAACGCGTGTTACCCGTTAAATTGATTATCCGTGAGTCAACACAGAGAAAATTTTCGCTTTTCCGTTAAACCGATCTCGAACATTAAAAGCCAAGCGGTTGTCATCCTTTATGGATGACAACCGCTCTTTATTTTTTACCAATTACTCTTTTTTCTTTTTGAAGAGTAAAAAGCCAAGCACGCCGGCCGCAATCACGGTTACGCCCAAAGCGATTCCGGTCGCAATGACCGCGCGAACCAAGCCCTTCGGGAATGCCGATAAGGCCTCGGCACGAAGACCGCCGTTCAACTTATTACCGACATTCTTGCCCGGCACGACGCTGCCGCCGATGCTGATGGTTTGACCGCCGGTTGCGGTTGCACTCTGTACCCCTGCTGTGGTGACCTGCAGATTATCCAGATTGATGACGCAATCCGGAGATCCGGGCTCTGCGCCGATGAAGTAGATACGGAAATAATTCATTGCTTTGTTATTCAGTCCGCCGCGCGCCTGATTCTGCGGTTTATCCAAATTAAAGCAGAAATGGTACCATTTATTTCCAACATCGCCGGCATTGAAATCTGCCGCCAGTTCGGGGCAAGCCGTCAGGATGGTAGACTTCATGTAACGGTTGGACTCAACATCGCAGGTGCCCGAGGAGGTCAATTCGACCATCCATCCGGTTGTCGTGTTAAGGAAGGTAATATCCGAAAGGAACAGATCGAATTGCAGATAGTGATAATCCGAAATATCAATCGGCTTTGCCGGACGGTAAACGAGTTCTTTCAGAATACCGTTCTTCGCCGTAACGGTAATGGAAGCGTCACCCTCGGTTTTATTGTTTTTATCCGGCATAACTTCCTGACCGGAAGCCGACCAACCCGCCGCGCTGTCCGCGTTGTTGATGATCAGGTAATCCTTGGTACGGATCACATCGGGTTGTTTCTCACCCTTTGTGAATTTCATGTTATCAAACTTCACGGTGTAATCCGGCGTACCCTCTTTTACTTGAACAGAGTAGAAACGGAAATAGTCAAATCCGGTCTTATCCAAACCGCCCTTGACAGAAGCGTGCGGACGATCCAGATTCAGCTTGAAGTGATACCACTTGTTTCCGCCCTTGCCGCTTTCAACATCATCCGCAAACGAGGGGGAAGCTTCCAACATGGACGACTTGGTGTACCGGTTGGATTCCTTGTCACAAACCCCGGCGGAGGTCAACTCAAACATGGTGCCCTCGCAGGCTTTAAACCAAGACAAATGAGAGAAGAAGACATCGAATTCCAAATACTGATAATCCGAAATATCCAACGCTGCTTTCGGTTCGAAAGAAATTTGCTTTAATACGCCGCCTTTAGCAACTGCGGAAATAGAACTGTTTCCTTCTGTTTTTTGTGCAAAATCCATGGAAACGGTCGTTCCGGAGGCTTTCCAGCAGGAGTCAGTTTCGGCATTGGTCATCCACACCGAGTTATCGTCGATCTTCTTACCGTAGGAAAGATCCGGAGAAATCACATTGCCGCCATTGTTGCCCTCTCCATTGGTGCCTTCGCGGGTAAACTTCATATTATCCAAGCGAACATCAAAATCTGATGTAGTTTGCGGAGCGCCGATCGCGAAGAAGCGGAAATAGTTCAATTTTTGGGCATTCAAACCACCGCGTGCGGTTGTTTGCGGAGCAGCCAATTTCAATTTAACATGATACCAGCCCGGTTGCGTAGAACCTGCCACACCTGCCGAATAGAGTTCCGGCACATTGTCGCGCAGATAACCCTTCATATAACGGTTGGATTCGTTATCCGAAGATCCGGAAGAGGTCAACTCGAACATGATGCTTTCCGAAGTATTGAACCATTCCATATTTGAAGTATATAAATCAAATTCCAAATAATCGTAGGAAGAGACATCTAACGAAGTACCCGGAGAATAGACCAACTGCTTCAACACACCCTTCGGTGCCGTAGTACCGACAGAGGCTTTTCCCTGTGTAAAGAGCGCGGTATCGTTTTGAACGGTAGAGCCGGAAGAACTCCAACCGTTTTTATTTTCAGCATCGTTGAACCACATATTGCCGTTTTTATCCAAGCTTCCCGGCGTGGTATCTTCGATCGCCTCGGCATACACATCCGTTTCACTGCCGGGTGTCGGCAATGTATCGGCACGCAAGGTCATTGCGTCAAAGAGCACGATACCATTTTGATTATCCTCTACGCAGATTTGTAAATCCGCCAAGGTCTTCAAAATCGTAGTACTGTCGGGCAAAACCTTGCCCTCTGCATTCACCAAACGCTTGAAGTTAAAGGTGTATTGCTGATAGTCGCCGGCGTTGATTTCATAAGCCGTTGACAGCGAAGATCCGGTCACCGCGGTTGCATAGAAGGTTTCGCCTCCCGCAACCAGTCGAACCGACAGTTTCTTCGCGCGAACATCCGGGTTCTTCGCATAAAGCGAAATACCGGTATAGTGCTGATACTGTTTGATCATTCCGCCGTAGTTCAAGACCGGCGCGAGCACTGCGGTGTCTGTACCGCTGATCTCATAGGAGAGTTTTGCCGCGGCAATACCCTCATAACGGCTTTCCGCATCGGCTGTAACAACCGCATTCGCAGAAGTGCTGAAGGTCGGCTTGAATCCGGCGTCCAAAGAAGTCAACGCTTCCCATGTTGTGGCACTGTCGCAGTAGCCCCAATCGGTTGAAAGATCATAGATTGACGCCACTTTGTCACTGCGATAAGGAACTGCAGGAATGCCCAACGAGTTTGCCAAATTGGCAACCATGTTGAAGGAGGACCATGCATAGGTCACCGCAACCGGTGCGGCAACGGCGTCACTCCAAACCTCTACGGTATTCGGCGAGGTGATCTTGGCATTTGCTTTGACAAAAACGCGGGAAGCGTCCGCAACAGCAAAGCCATGCAAGGTATCAGATGAATCATTGATCTTTAAGGTGTCGCCGACATTCTTAAAGGTCAAAACCGCTTTGTTGCCGTTCATTTGAACCGAAGCAACACTCGGTGCGGTAAATCCGTCGGCATTGCCGACGCCGTATACCCCGGCAAGTACCGCCGCCGCAAAACGGTCGGCAACATCTTTCTTGCTGTTGGGGTGGATCGGGTCGGGGTTATTGATCGGTGGATCTTTATATTGCAGGGACAAATCGTAAATCGGGATTTGGATCAACTTCGAGGATGATTTTTCGGCAACACGATTCAACATTTCAGCAAAGGTTGCCAAAACCGTAGTATAATCGTTTGCACGGATGCTGGCGTTGTTATAGGGCGCCAGATGTGCACAGACAAACGGCATATTACCGTTTTCAAAGCCGAAAAGTTTGCTGTAAGAGTCGATCAATCCGTCTAACGCATATTCATAGAAAGTATTATACCCGTCTTCGTCGGCATACTTGACATTGCTTTCGCCCTGATACCAAAGGACGCCGCTGATTTCCACACCGGCAAGCGGCGCGATTTTCGCGTTAAATAAGGTAGTCAAATAGGTCCAGTTAGAGGTCGTTTGATCCAACTGTTCCGCGGTTTTATAGATACCGCGACTCTGCAGAACGCTCTTGACCTGCGGCGTATTTTCAATAACCTCCCGCGGCATCCACGATTCAATGACCGATGCGCCCTTGGCGGTATTGAGGAACCCGACCGGGACATTCAACTGTTGCTGCAGTTCTAAAGACATATAATAGGCAATTGCGGAGATATATTTTACATCGACCGCGTTGGAGCCGTCCGCCCACTTGGCGCCTTCAATTTCACGAACCGGAGAAGAAGGCAGAATCGCCGTTACACCGCCCGGAACCAACGGAATATCAAAGAAGCGTACCTTTTCATTGAGCGGGATCAGAGAATAATCGTAATCCTTGATCGTTTGCAACACGAAATATTCCATGTTGGACTGACCTGCGGCAAGCCACAATTCACCGATCAGAATATTCTCGATCGTTTCGGTCAATTTATCTTCGACATAAATTTTAATGGTATACGGGGTATACCCACCGGCGCGAGCAGCAAAAGCCAAAGAGAAACTGCCATCGCTCTGTGAAACGGTATTGACTGTCTCCAAAACATTTGTGCCGTCCGACAATTCGGCTTTAATATTCTGTCCCGCCGTCTCCACATTACCGAAAACATTCATCGGCTTGTTTTGTTGGAACATCATGCCGTTGCTGAAGTAGGAAGAAACGATATGTTCCTCTTTCAAATTGGTGATCGCAATATCTTCAATGCGGACATTAAAGGTATCATCACCCGCGGCACGGCTGTAGAAACGGAAATAATTAATGTTGGCAAGATTCAAGCCGTTATCGTTCGCCGCATTGGAAATCAACAACTTTAAGTTGTTCCAACCGGACTTCAAGCCGAGCTTCGGCACCGACCAGTTAGCTTCCTGCTTATCGCAATTTCCCGAGGAGGTCAATTCGATCTGACCTTCATTGGTGAATTCCAGAATATTGTCACTACCGTCGGTGTTTTCAATATAAATCCGCATGGTCAAATACAGTTCATTCTTCTGATAAGCTGATAAATCCAGCGAGAACTGGTTCAGCACAAAGGAGAAGGTGCCGGTAGTATTGTTCTTCTGCATACTGCCCGGGATCTGCCAAACGCCCTCCTGCGATACCTCGGACGGCTGACCTTCGCTCAAAACCGCAATGACATTGTCAATTTTAAAGATGGCATCCGGCAAGGTGGTATCCAACGGTGTAGTCGGCAGTGTATAGAAACAGAAGGTCTTGAAGTTAGTCAAATTGACCTTGCTGTCAGACGGCACTTCCACCGATGCATGATACCAGTTGTTCCCGCTTTCGGTGATGGTCATATCCGAAAGGGTGAACCGTTCGGTCTGACTGCCGTCACCGATTTCAACGCCGATATAGTTTTCATAAGACGATTGGATGGCGTCCCACATTTTAAAGGAAGCGTCATTATTTTTAAAGCATTGAAAATCAAATTCAAACTGATGGTATTTGGATAGATCCAAACCGGAAGTATCGGTATAAGTTAATTTTCTCAACGCGCCGTAACCGGTGTAAACATAAACCGAATTTCCGTTCAAACCGGAGGTGTTCAGTTGCATATTCGCCGCATTGCCCGAATAAGACCAACCATCCAACGAATTACAGTCACTGACGGTAATGGATTCGTCCACCACCACATTTTCCTTATCAAAATGCGCTACCAAATTATCCAAACGATAGATCGCCGTATTGACCGACTGATCTAATGTTGCCGTCGTATTCGTATAAACCGAGAACGAAGCAAATTTAGAAAGATCAAGCTTTCCGGTTGAGGAAGTGGGATCCAAAGCGTTGATGGAAACATGATACCAACAATTTCCAAGTGCTTCCACCTTCCACTTGTTCAAACCGTAGGTGGCGGTCACGGTACCGTCGGAAATTTCGACTGCGATTTTATCGCTGTATGCCGCTGTGACCTCACTCCACATATCGTAGGCAGTGTCGTTCTGCTTCATACACATCATGTCAAATTCCAAGGTGTTATATTTAGACAGATCGACCTTATCCGAAAAGGTCATTTTACGCAATGCGCCGTAACCGGTATAAATATTAATGGCACTATTGGTCATACCGTTGGTAGAAATGCCGACATTTCCAATGTTGCCGCCGTATCCCCAGCCGGTCAGATCCTCACACTGAGAAAGAACCAAATCGTCCGTTTCCTGCGGAACTTCGGGTTCCTCCTCTTCGGAACGAAGGTTGTGCGCCACAATGTTATCCAGACGAAGGTGACCGTTGCGTACCGAAGCGCTGACTCCGCCATCTTTGGTGGAAAAATGGAAAACGGTCATTTTGGTCATATCAAAACTGCCGGTTGTGCTCGACGGATCGTCCAAATTGATCGAGAAATGATACCACAACGGGCTTTCGGTATTCTGCGCCACCGTCATTTTAGACAGACGGTAAACATTATAATCCGTTGCAGAAGAACCGATTTTGACATAAACATCGTCATTATAAGTGGTCTTGATTTCATCCCACATACCGGCATTACCGCCCGTGTGCATCATAACATCCCATTCGATGTTCTGATAGGGAGAAATATCTAACGGCGTTGCCGCAGTGTAATCGCAATCGCGAAAGGCGCCACTGTTGATATCGCAGGCTATGGCACTGCCGGTGCGGCCGTTCGCATTGATTGCCAAATTATTGCCGGAGGTTTTGGTCCATCCGGTTAAATTTTCACAATCACTGATAGTTAATGTATTCGGCAAATCATCCGTTGCCCATGCAGGGATCATGGTGAGCCCGGACAGAACAATGGCAATTGCACAAATAATCGCTATGACTCTTTTATTCATTTTGTCCTCCTACCCTCACGAGCGTTTATTCTTACGAACAAACAAGATAATCATCACAACAATGACAGCCACAACAACCGCTGATACAGCAATTTCAACAATCAGGAGTGTTTTCAACTGACCGCTCAGCGCCGCGTTGGTGTCTTCTCTTTTTACCACATAAACGCTGGCTTCCTCTGACTCTTTCGTGTTCTCTGTTTTACTGGCATCCTTTTCTTCCTCTTCAACCGCCGGTTTATAGTTAGAAGGATTATTGGTAAAACGCATATTGTCGATACGAACGGTATAATCCGGCGTCGTGGTGATCGGATCTACCGTATAAAAACGGAAGTAGTTAAAATTGGCTTTATCTAATTTTCCGTTTGCCGTTCCCTGCGGGTTATCCAATTCAAATACAAAGTGCCACCAGTTTTGCCGGTCTTCGATCGAACCGGTTGAGAACAGATTCTTCAACACTTTTTTCATGTAACGGTTGGATTCCTTATCGCAGGTGCCCGAGGAGGTCAACTCAAACATGACCGAACCGCACTCGGTAAACCAGGTGATATCGCTGAAATAAATATCAAATTCCAAATAGGAATACTTGGAAGCGTCCAACGGACTTTCCGGTGTATAAACCAGCTGGTTCAACTTGCCGTTGATGGCTGTTGCGCCAATCGAACCGGTTCCCTCGGTGCAATTTGATCCGTCGGTTTCCAACGCATCCATACCCTGACTGTTTGCCGCCCAATTGGCGGAACTGTCGCAATTATTTACGATCAGATCATCGGTACCCTCGGCAAATGCCGGCATACCGAGTGAAAAGATCAGGAGTATCACAGTTAAAAATACCGTAAACTGTTTCATTTGTTTTTCCTCCGAAACTCAGGACCACCAGGTTGCATTTTCGGTAACCTTGGCGCCGGTGTTTTTCATGGTGATCTTTGCGCCGTCGACCGGTGCCATAAAGGCAAGCTCCTGACGGCAAATATTGGCATTCAACATAACTTTCGCACCGTTTTCCGCACGAACCTGACAGGCCTTGGGCGGCAACATAACCGATCCGTAATACACTTCGCCGCCGGTTGCCGTTAACAGATACGGCGTGCTGTCCATGTTGAAATAAGAAAGCTGACTGATGACCAATCTGCCACCGCACATTTTAATGGATTCCGGTTTCGGTTGCGCCCACATCATGGAGTTGTAAAGAGCTACGGTACCGCGTACCGATTCCTTCATCAAAATGTGGTTCATATCCTTGTCGCCGTTCATGGAAACCAATTCTGCATTGATAAATTCGACCACATCGGCGTCCTCTACTACCAAAGCGTTTCGGCATCCGTCCGAGCCGTGACCGATCACGGTACTGTTCAAACCGCCCTTGCCCTGTGAAACGAGGACCAACAAACGATTCGCGCCGTAAGCGAAGTTTCCTAACATATGTTCAGATTTGTTATCGCCGAAAATGAAAACATCGAGGGTCTCGTTGATGACATTATTCAATTCGGTTTCTCCGGTAGCCGGTTTTTGGGAAAGCGCCGCGCGTTTCCAGTAGTGCGGGTTGAACTGACAGTTTTCCACCCATCCGTTGCTGTCATTATTGCCGACAAACATGCCTTTGACCAACGGTGCGCCACTGCAATAATTGATGTAGTGTCCCGCCGAAGGATTGGTTGCAAAATCCATGGCCTGATAAGAGTTAATGAAAACGCTGTTGATCGCCCAGCAGTTTTTACCCAAAGAACGAACGGTCCACGGATACGGAATGAAATCGGTATAAGACTGTTCCGGATAGTAGAACGAAATGCCGTTGATACCGGAGCCCTCCTGCAAGCTGACAAACGGCTCGCCGTTGGCATTGCCTTTGCCAAGGGTGGTAAAGATGACCGAACCCTTGGTTACACTGTGCGTCGGTACATTGTAGACGCCGCGCAATTCCACACCGGTCGGAATAACCAGATTTTTATTGACGGTATATTCCCCGCCCGGGACATAAACGATACCGCCTGTTTTTTCCGCGGCGGCGATCGCGTCCAAAAATGCCTGTGTACTGTCCGCACCGCTCTTGGCGCCAAAATCCACAACATTGTAAACATTGGTGGAAGAGGCGGTCGGGATACTGCGGCGATAAACATGCAATCTTCCGCTTGTTACCGGCAGATTCAACGGTGTATGATCAATTTTTACAAAGGATGCTTTGTAACTGTCATATTTAATGTCCGGCTTGTTACCGTCGAAGGTACAACCCATGATCGAAAGACCGCCGCATTCTTCGGAGAATTGAAGATGCTTGGACTTTCCTGCAAAGGAGCATTGCTGAACGCTGGCACTGCCCTTATACATAGTAAAGGCGTAGTTGCCTTGTTTCCAATCGGAAAAATGACTGTTTAATACGGTCAAATGTCCGGTGCCGTGACAAGCAAACTGTTGTTTGATCGTACCCGAAACGGTCAGATTCTGGAAATCACAGCTTGCCGTAAATCCCGCGTTCAGCAAAACGCCGAAAGCACATTTATCGGTTCCCTTAATATTGATATCACTGAACACACAACCGATATCGTTGGTGGCTTGAATATCAATACCGATATTACAATCGTTCAAATTCACATTACAGTACTGTGCGTTGGCAGCTCTCTTTTCATTATTAAAGATTTGACGGATCGCACAGTAAATGCCGTCGGCATGGAAATCGTAAATATATTCCCAGTCGGAACGCTGCATCCAAAGACCGACCGCATAATTAAACATATAATCACGCAAAACAGCGTCGTCTTCCTTGCTGAACGGGAACATGGTATTTTTCAAATAATAATCAGGTGAAAGATGAATGCCTTCCAAACGACCGATATCGGTAACATTATCAATCATGATCGCGTTATTGAAGGCTGTAATATAGAGGTTTTTCAGATAGTGCAATTCACTCCAGGAAACATTGCCCTGATAGCCGTTCCAACAACCTGCGATGGTGGTATTCATCACGGTGAAGCTATCACCGCCGGCCTCTTGAATGGTCGCCGGATATTTTGCAACCTCTTCCGCCGTCTGGTCGGGGTAGATAATGGTCACATTACGCAATCCGGAGCCTGCCGCCATCTTGATAAAGGGCGAACCGCTTTCTCTGCCGCGGAATTTGCTCTTGACCACCATCACCGTGCCGCAGCTGCCGACCGGCGCTTCGTCCGGGCTGACCCATTCCCCGCGCAGAGTGACACCGGCAGGAATCTGGAAGGTGTTTTCACAGAGGTAAATGCCTTCGGGCATATATACCACGCCGCCGCCCGCTGCCGAGGCTTTCATCAAGGCGCGCTGAATGGCGGAGGTTGCATCCTTGGTGCCGTCAATGCAAGCATTGAAGTCTTCCACCACATTGTAAATTGCCACGCAAACGCCGGTGCCGTCATCATATTGAACATCCACGGCATACGGTTCACCGGCTTTTCTCTTGCCCGCTTCTGCTTTTTTCGGAAGGATTACCGGCGTGTCATCGTCGATAAAATTCAATCCGGAAAGGAATTCGTTACCTTGAATGTTCTCCGGTACGGCGACCTTATTTACCGCTTCGGTCGGATAGGCAAAGCTATGCTTTAAATTACCGAACGATATTGTCTGTTTTTGCTGTTTCTCTCCACAGCCGCCGAGAACACTCACCAGTAGGACTACGCATAAAATCAGGACTGATAATCTGATTTTCATCTGCTACACCTCATTTATTTGATTCAATTTGAAACGAATGAATTTCAAAAGGACGGTAATCGGTTTCGTCGGTTACCCGTTCTTCCTTTTCTTCGCAAAGATTGCAACGGTATACGGTCTCGCCGTCTAATCCGTTCAGCTTTGCCTTGGTACGGCGACCGGTCGCCTCGTAGGTACGAACAACCAATCCGTCGGAATTTTCCGCCTTTTTCACGCCGTCAATAATAACATTATCGGCGCTGATCGAAAGATAGCTGTGTGCGGTCTCTCCGTCGCCGACGGCAACCTCGCACATCTGCGGCTCGGTGTTGAAGCAAGCCGCGGCACGAACGGTTTGCAACAGCGAAGCCTCTGCATCCGAATAAATGCCGTAACGGAAGGTTTGTTTGCCGAAATCCAAATCGGTTGCCGGATAATTGGTGCCGCGCAGGGCATTCAATTCAATGACATTGTCCTCCACGCCGTATCCGTACTTGCAATCGTTCAAGAGTGCAAAGTTCAAGCCGGTTTCGGACAGGGCGATCCAACGATGCGCCGCCATCTCAATTTGTGCCTGCTGTTCGGTCGTGTTGTTGCGCGTCGAACGCTTGACCGTACCGAATTGCGTTTCACAACGCACATCATCCGAATCAATTACCGTATGAAAGGCAATTCGGAGCATTTTGTGCATTTCATGCCAATCAACATCGGCTTTTACTTCCAACACGCGATCATTCGGTCCGAGTGAAAGTGAAAGCACCATATCCGAAGTGCCGTAATGATATTTCTGTATCACCGTGACGCCGCAAGGTCCGACCTCGGTACGACTTTCCACCAACGGCACACGATCCGGCGTCTGATTGCGGTAATCGTACTGCAAATTCCACGCGTTTTCCATATCGTCATAAATATAGAGGATATTGGACGGACCGTTCAACAACTCCCTGCCGATTTCTTTATTGTAAATACTTTGAATACTACCGTCTTCAGCCAAGGTAACCTTTACATAAGCGTTTTCCAATGCCGTCATGTCGGATCGAACGGTTTCACCCGCCAAGTCGACCACCGCATATCCCATCGGCGGCAAGGTTACGGTCATCATACCTTCATCGGATTCCACCGTGTATTCACGCGCAAAGGAGAGCGTATTGAAAATCGCCGCCGGACGCTTTTGCGCCGGAACGGAAATCTGCTTTGCCAATACTGAAACCGCTTCATCGCGCAACGCTTTTGTCTCTTCATAGAGTGCTTGATAGCGTTCTAAACATTCATTGTAGACCCGTTGAATGGAAGAACCGGGTAAAATATCATGGAATTGATACAACAGGACTTCTTTCCAAATTCTTTCAAAGTCCTCCGCCGGATAAGCAAACCCGGCTTCCCGATGGGCTATTGCGGCAAAAAATTCCGCATCACGCAAGGTTTTTTCCATCAGTCGGTTGTAGTATTTATTTCTCGCTGCCGAGGTGTAAACGCCCAAATGGCGTTCCAAATACATTTCATCCGCCCAAACCGGCAGTTCGTCGGCGCGTTCTTTTAAGCGTTCAAAGAAGTCTGCCATTTTACCCGGTGTGATGGGGCACAGTCCCGGCAAATTGCGTTCACGCTTTAAATATTCCAGATGGGAAGGACTCGGTCCGCCGCCGCCGTCACCAATGCCGAACGGCAACAGCGCTTCGCCAAATTGACCGTTTTGCGCCAAACGGCGGGTTGCCCGCCGTACCGAGCGTGCCGTACCTTCGCTGACATAACTGCCTTCCGGCGGCATATGTACCAAAACTTCGGAGCCGTCGATTCCCTTCCAACGGAAGTTGGTATACGGGAAATCGTTGATCAGATTCCAAGACATTTTGATCGTTGCAAAGTATTCAATACCCGCTTTGCGGAAGATCTGCGGCAAAGCCGCCGAATAGCCGAAGGTGTCCGGCGTCCAGACATAGTTGGTACGCTGACCGAATTCTTTCTGCCAAAAAGCATTTCCGTAGAGGATCTGACGAACGACCGACTCGCCCGAAATGAGGTTTAGATCCGGTTCTACCCAAACGCCGCCCAGCAATTCCCAGCGACCGTCAGCAATGGTTTTTTTTACTTTTGCGTACAAATCCGGATGATCTTCCTTCACCCAATCGTACAACTGGGGCTGACTGGCACCGAAGAGATAATCCGGATAACGGTTCATCAATTCCAATGCGGTTGCGAAGGTTCTGGCACCCTTTCTTCGGGTTTCACGAAGCGGCCACAGCCACGCCAGGTCAATGTGCGCATGACCGAACGCCGTCAACGAAACAGCGGGATTTTCACCGCCCTGCATTGCCAATCTTTTGCCGGTGATCTCAAGACATTTTTTCATTTCACTCTCATCGAAATGAATTAATTCTTTCCGGCATTGACTTAATACATTTAAAATTTCATATTTGATCGGATCCTCGTTCGGCGTGTTTTCCGCCTGAACCAGTAAGACGATCATATCATAAAAAAGTGTTCTTGCAATGTCATTACAGCTGGCTAAAAAGGCTTCTTTGATTCTGCCGTTTTCTTTCAGATTTCCGGTCAGATCGTTACAGCCGGCGTCCATCCAAAAATCAACCGGATCACCGCCTTGAGCAGCTTCCTTAAACTGAATGATTCTTTTGCCGGGATTTCCCATCGCACGGTCGAAGGTGGAGTTGACATTTGTCACTCCGCGAAGGGGACATCCGCTATCGTCATAAATCAGACCCTCACCGTTGATATCAATGACATAAACGATCTTTTTGCCCTTTGCCTCTTCCGGCACTCTGCCGGTGAAATGAAACCATGCACAGTCAAAAAGCTCGCCCCAGGATTCACCGACCTGAACCTTGCGATATTCGCCCGTTGTCCGTTGTGCAAAGGGAATCGGTTCTTTTGATTTGTATATTTCAATATCCAAATCCGAAACCTTTGTGTACACGCGGTTTTTTACCCGTTGCACGCAATTCCGCAGATTTTCAAACACGTATTTTTCATTAAACATCTTTTCGTCCTCCATGCCCAACGAATTTTGTTTTATAAAAATAATACAAATACAATGTGTCCAGCTTATTTTTCACGCTATTATATCATATTACAAAAATATTGTCAACAAAATGAAGAACATTTTTGGCGATTTTTCAAAAAGTTATTGCAATAAAAAGGATGATGTGTTATAATATAGAAAAATTTGTATTATTTGGTGATTCTATGAAAATTTCTTATGAAAAAAGTATCCCGGTAAAGTACGAAACGGATGTCTTTGTTGCCGGCGGCGGACCTGCCGGTGTTGCGGCGGCATACACTGCGGCAAAGAACGGTGCTTCTGTTTTTTTGGCAGAAACATTCGGCGCGTTTGGCGGTGCCGGCGTTCATGCCTTGGTGCCGGCATTCATGCAGTTCGGTGACGGCGTTAATTTTTTGGCAGGGGATGTCGGGCATTATGTCCGCGATTTTCTCCGCGAAAATGCCCCCGAAGAGTATAAAAAATTCTGTCCTGACAGTATTCCGGTGGAAGTCTTAAAGCTCTGCTACGATAAAATGTTGGTCGAAGCCGGCGTGCAGTTTGAGTTTTTTTCCCCTGTTTCCGATGTCATTGCCGAAAACGGACATATTCAGTATGTCATCTGTGCCGCAAAGGGCGGCAGTTATGCCGTTAAAGCCAAAACCTTTATCGATTGTACCGGTGACGGCGATCTTGCCGCACTTGCCGGTGCAGAATTTGCTAAAGGTGATGAAAACGGCGATATGATGGCGGCAACGCTTTGCGCTCTATGGAACGGTATTGATTGGAAAAATGTTGTCCGCCCTGACAGCCGTCGGCTGGACGACGCCTTTGCCGATAAGATCTTTACCAACGAGGACCGTCACCTTCCCGGCATCTGGCCGATCAGTACCTCGACCGGCGGTTCCAATGCCGGACATGTTTATGATATCGACGGTACGACCGCTGAATCCCTGACCAGAGGAATGATCGAGGGAAGAAAACAACTTCTTGAATATCGTAAATACTATAAAGAGTATCTTTCGGGCTATGAAAATTCCGAGCCGGTTATCAGCGGAACCCAAATCGGTGTTCGCGAGACCAGACGGATTATCGGCGATTATATTTTAACTGTTGATGACTTTCTCAACCGTTCCAGTTTTGAAGATGAAATCGGTCGTTATGCATACCCGATTGATATTCACTCCGGCAAAAATTCTTCGGCAGGATATGCTGAATATGCTAAAAAATTTGCGGAACTGCGTTACAAAAAAGGCGAAAGCTACGGCATCCCCTACCGTTCACTTTTAGTGAAAGGTATCGACAATTTATTGACCGCCGGCCGTTGTATCTCGGCAGACCGTTCGATGCAGGCTTCGGTTCGTGTAATGCCCTGCTGCTTTATTACCGGTCAAGCCGCCGGCACTGCCGCCGCTTTGGCGCAAGATAAAAACGGTGAAACACGGGCGATTGATATACAACAACTTCGCGCCGTGCTGAAAGAAAACGGTGGATTTATTCAAGACAGATAAAAATAATTTCTTTATAAAAAAAGCAAGAGCGGCACCATCCTTTCGGATGACGCCGCCCTTATTGAAAAAATGGGACATCAATTAAGAAGCGTAACCACTCATAACCCTCTTCATGTGAACCAAGCCACGAACATCCAAAGAAGATTCATTATCATTGCGCTTTGCAGCTTCAAAGAAGTATCCCTGCAACGAATTATTGCCAAGCAAGTGCTGACGGAAGCGAACCAGGTCGGTTGCGCCGCGAACACCGTCGCCGTCCAGATCACCGTAAACGATGGCGTAAACGGTCTTGGTACCGTTGCTTGCATAGTCGCCGGTACCAATTGCGGCACCTGCCGCCAAAGCGGTATTGCCACGATAGACGGTTACCGAGGAGGCAAATCCATTTGCCGAAAGGAACTGCGAAATGGTCTGACCAAGCGTTGCTTTTACCGAAAGAATTTCGGTTGCAATTGCAGTACCGAGACGAATATCATCCAAGTGGATCGTACCGGCTGTGTTAACAGTAAACTTCAACACATTGGAGTTGACGGCGGTTAAGGCGTTCGCCGCGGAAACAGCTGTAGTTCCGGCAGCGGTTGTCTTTAAGTTGGTCAAATCAAAGGTGTAGGTGGTAAATCCGCTGTTTGCCGGCAAAGTAACGGTTGTAGCGCCGTCTGTAGTGCAGACAAAGTAGCTGGAATTGCTGATATTCAAAGAGAAGGTCTTCGCGGTATTATCATCGTTCTTAACCTTTACAGACAAGTATCTGTAGTTGCCGAGTTTGTTTGCCAACATGGTCTTCAGACCGAGTACCGGGCCCACTGCGGCGGTTCCGCTGGAGGATACAACCTTTACAGAAGAATTACCCTGCGCCTTGACGCCGGTATCAAATGTAACGGTAGCGGTACCGGATTTCTTATCCCATGTTGCAACACTTTCGCCTTTGCA
Source organism: Clostridia bacterium (assembly GCA_017524165.1). GTDB lineage: Bacteria > Bacillota > Clostridia > Oscillospirales > Acutalibacteraceae > UBA737. The sequence goes on from JAFWUH010000048.1 coordinate 66,101, forward strand.
GTTTGCGCCGGCGCTGGTGTTGTCAGCGATCCAAATGGTCGAATGATCCGCATTCATCCAGTCGTTGTCACCGACATGAACCGATGCAACTTCATCCGAACGGAACGGAACGACCGGCAAACCGAAGGAATTCTTCAGGTTCGCGTTCATATTGAACGAACTGAACGCATAAGCGACTGCAACCGGATTGTTGATCAACGGGCTGTAAACTTCAACCGTATCGTTGGCAATGATCTGAGCATAGGCATTACCGAAGACACGGTCACTGCCGCAGATGGTAAAGCCTTCCAAGTCGGAATTTACATCGCGCAAAGACAAGCCGGAGCCGACATTGTCAAATTTCACACGGATCTTATTGCCAACAACCGTCATGCTCTTGAAGGTGGCGGCGGCGAATCCGGGAGTGCCCTGATTATAGAATTTGCTCAAAATAGCAGCGGCAAAATTCTTTCCAACCGGCTCTTTTGTGCGCGGGTGGATCGGGAAGTTATCCGAGCAATATTCCAAAGACTGGTCATAAATCGGAATCTGAACCATCGAATTCGGATGAGCGGCGCATGCTTTAGACATGGCTTCGGACAACATCGGAATGGTAACATCAAAGTCATTTGCACGAACATTGTTGTAGTTATACGGTGCAATGTGGGCAAAGACAAACGGCATATCGCCGGCGTTAAAGTTAAAGAGAACGCCCCAATCTTCTGCCATCTGTTTTAAGGCCGCTTCATAGAAGCTGTTGGTTCCGTTTGTGTCGGCATACTTGATATTGCTTTCGCCCTGATACCAGAGAACGCCGGCAATATTCATACCGCCAAGCGGCGCCAATTTGGAGTTGTAAAGTGCTGTCATACTGTTCCAGTTACCGGCAACCGCCATTTGCTGTTCGGTGCGATACAAGCCTTTTTTCTGCAAGATACTCTTAACAGTTGCATTGTTTTCGATGCTTTCGCGGGACATCCAGGTTTCAATAACCGAGCTGCCGCGGCTGACATTCAGGAAACCGACCGGGACATTTAAGGTCTTACGCAGTTCTAAAGCGGTGTAGTATGCAACCGCAGAAGAATAAATAACATTGGTAAAGGTGCTGCCGTCTGTCCAGTGAACTTCACGCATCTGCGCCGAAGAAGCACTGGTATCAGGTTCAACATCATAATACGGTGTCGCAGCAATGGTGCTGTTTGTGCCGCCCGGAACAGAGGGTTCCATCATGACGCGGATATATTGGTCTGCTAAATTTTTAGATGTAAACTCAGCCATTCTGCCGGCAAGATTTGTTGCTTCAAAAGAAGTACCGAGGAAGTATTCCATGTTGGACTGACCGGAAGCTAACCACAGTTCACCGATCAAAATGTTGCCGATTTCTTTAACCACAGTACCGTCCATCAATACTTTAATAGAATAGTTATCATAGCTACCGGCACGGGCAGGTAATTTTACTTCCCAATTGCCGTCCGTGTCAACGGTGGTGTTGGCAGAGCTTACCAGCGTATTTGCTTTGTAAAGCTCAACTCTCACGGTAGAGCCGGTGCCACCCACACCCCAGAGGTTCATGGTCTTGTTCTGCTGGAACATCATGTTATCGGCAAAGAAGGACGGCATGACTGCTTTTTCCTTCTCATTCGTGAGATACATCTGTTCTACGCGAACGGTGTAAACATCGGTATTGCCCGAAACCGGATTCAGATAAAAACGCATATAATTGACATCCGAAAGGGACAAGCCGTTATCATTGCTCGCGCTATCCAAAGCCAGATAAAGATTGTTCCAACCGTCATGCAGATTCAATTTACCCAAAGACCAGTTTGCTTCATTTACATCCGAACCGCCCGAGCTGGTCAATTCTAACTGACCGCCGGAAAGCAGATTGCCGGTCTGACCGGGATTGGTCTTGTTCTCAATATAGATCTTTGCAACCAACCAAAGCGTGCTCTTGGTATATGCGGAAAGATCATAGGAGAATGTATTCGAGCAAACATAGTTTGCGCTGGTGATGGTTTTCTCGTTCGGAGAATCAATCAAATTCCATTTCTGCGGTCCCGAAACAACAACGGTCTGTTTCTTGGTGGAAGCACAGAGGTTATCAATACCCATAAAGCCGTTAGCAACATCGCTGTTAATTGTGGTGCCTTGCGGGCAAACGGCAATGGTGAAGGTGGTTAACGCACTCGGATTAAAGCCGTTGTCCTGCGTAAAGGTATCCAGGTTGACCGCCATTTTGTACCAAGCGGCGGAAGAAGAGGAAACGACCAATTTGTCTAATTTAAAGGTACGGGTACCGCCGCCCGAAGAACCGAGTTGAACATAAATCGCATTCTCGTAAGCAACGGAAGCCGCTTCCCATAAGCCGGCGGCACCGGCGAAGAAATCCCATTTTACACTTGCACAACTGCTGATATCCATCGGCGTGGTCAAGGTGTAGGTATGGGCACGGAAAGCGCCGTTGTTGATACCGTTCCAAAGGAAGGTATCAGAAGGAGGCGTGCCTGCGCCGGAAGAAGAAGCCGTAGCCGTAACGAACGGATTGCCGCCCACATTAGACCAACCGGTAGCCGAATCGCAGTTCGTGATCACGGTGGTTACTTCCGGACCGGTCGAACCGCCGGTGGAAGCCGGTGCCGGGACAGCCATAATGTTATCAATGCGGATAACACCGTCGTCCACGGTGGTATCAACCGCACCGTCTACCGTTGCAAAATAGAATTTTTTCAGCGAAGTTTTATCAAAAGAGCCTTTGTGGCTGTTTGCATCGCCAATTTCAACCTGGAAATGTACCCATTCCGGATCGGTCGAGCTGACAACTGCATTCATTTTAGAGAGGAAAAAGACATCATAATCGTTATCGGAAGAAGAAAGTTTTAACAACAATGTATTGTTCCCCGATGTACCGTATTTTAACTGAATCTGATCCCACATGCTGCCAACACCGCCATGCGTGGTGGTTGTATGGAAGCGGACATCCCATTCAAGATACTTATAGTCGGTCAGATCTACACTTTCCGGAAGCGTATAGGTCGCCGTACGGAAAGCGCCGTAATTAACCCCACATCCGATAGCGGAATTGGTGTCAAAGCCGCTGTTATAACCGCCGGCATTTACATTTAACGCATTACCGCCGGTCTTGGTCCAGCCATCGGTGGTGGAACAATCGCAGAGAAGTTTGGTCGATGTTGTCGACGAAGAACCGGGATCCGGTTCGGGATTGACGGCGGCATCATTGGTTGCCACAATGTTATCAATGGCAACAAAACCATTGTCTACCGTGTTATCTACAGTCGAAGAATCGGTTGTCGAGAAGTAGAATCCCGTAAAGGCAGATGGATCAAAATCTCTCGCGGTATTCGGCTGATCCATCTTAACCTTGAAGTGTACCCAATCCGAATCCACCACAGTAATGGTCATGGTCGACTTACGGAAGATATTACATTTATTCGTTCCGGTCGAACTGATCTTCAAATACATTTCGTTCTTGCCATTATCCACATAAGCAGCAAGAATTTGCTCCCACATGGTACCTTCACGACCGTTATTAGCAGTAGTATGGAAGCGAACATCCCATTCCAAATAAGTATAGTCGCTTAAGTCCATCGCAGCCTGCGGTGCAAAGGTTGCTGTTCTGAAGGCGCCGTAATTAACGGTTGACGCAACAGAATTGGCGCTGTTTAAACCGTCCGTTCTGACAATTAAAGCGCCGCCACCGGTTTTGGTCCAACCGGTGAGGGTGTCACAATCGCTGATGACCAACCTGTTTGTTGTTGCGGCAGAAGCCGGAACGACAAGCAGCGTCAGTAACATTGCAAAAGTGAGCACCAATGCCAATGTTTTTTTCATAGTTCCCATTCCTTTCAATTGTTTGCTTTCTTCACTAAAAGTGAACATTGCAATGTTATTCGGATAAAAAAATACAAGTTAAAGTTAAATTTGTATCAAAATAACCGAATTTGTATTTTACATTTGAATTGTACCACAATTTTTCCAACAAGTCAAGCCAAATGTGATAATTTTTTAAACAAAAAAACTTTTCCAAGGTCTAATTTGTATTTTAATTTATATTATTTTTTACTTCCAATAATTTTATATTTTTGAAAAAGTTGACTTTTATCAAACGAATTGTTATACTGTTTTTATCTTAAAAAGGTTGTGATTTACCATGCAAATGCAAACCATCCACCTAAAGGATCGCTTTCCTTTTCTGGGCGAAAACGGCTGTGACCCGATCTTGACCGCCTATCTTCCGTTTGATGATATCGGTATGAACGAAAAAGGAGAAAACCGCCCCTGCATGTTGATCTGCCCCGGCGGCGCCTATCTGTTCTGTTGTGAAAAGGAAGGCGAACCGATTGCGCTTCATTTTTTAAGCGAAGGTTTCAATTGTTTTGTTTTAACCTATTCCTGCAATCCGCACCCCTTTCCCACGCAACTTTGTGAAGTTGCCGCCGCCATGGAGACGATCTATGAAAATGCCGGCACATGGCATTGCGATACCGAAAAAATCGTCTTAACCGGATTTTCCGCCGGCGGACATTTGGCGGCGCACTACGCCAACGCCTACAACTGTGCCGAGGTACGCGAGGTTTTCCCGAACAGTAAGCGCGTCAACGCCTCTCTGTTATCCTACCCTGTTATTACGGCAAAGTCTCCCACAGCGCATGTCAAGTCTTTTTATACCCTTGCCGGCACCACCGACTTAACGGAAGAACATATTGCCCGTTTTTCCTGCGAAAACCTTGTTTCGCACGACACGCCACCCACTTTTTTATGGCATACTGCCGCCGATGAAAATGTGCCGGTAGCCAACAGTCTTCTATACGCACAAGCGCTTGCCAAAAATGGTATTTCGTTTGAAATGCATATCTTCCCCAGCGGCATTCACGGTTTGGCAACCGTGGACACCGTCACCAACAATACCGTGGATGCAAAAACGGCACGCGCACACGAATGGCTTGCTAAGTCGAAGGAATGGCTCCATCAGCTTTGGGATTAATACTTACTTCCTTCAATCAAAAAACACCCTATGACAGAAAAAACTGCCATAGGGTGTTTTTTTAACAGGACTTTTTACGGCAACAAGCCGAAAGAATATCCTCTTGCACGAATTTCGTCGATAGCTTGTCCCAACACCGCTGTATCGCTTGCTGAAACAGCATGCAGCAGATAGATGGTGCCGTTTTGCGTGTTTGCCAAAATACGGCTTAAGGTTTCCTCGTAGGTCGGTTGATCTGCCGGATCCCAATCACGGTGCGCAAAATTCCAAAATACCGAGGTATAGCCTAACGATTGCAGGGTTGCCAACATGCGGTCGCTATGATCGCCCGACGGGAAACGGAACAGATGCATGGTATAGTTAAAATGTTGCTGCACATAATCATGCAATTGTTGCACCTCCGCACACGCCGCCTTTACACTTAAAGACGGAAAAGACGGATGCGTGGTACTGTGATTGCCGACAGCATGCCCTTCCTGAATCATCCGCTGAACCAATGCCGCATTTTTCTTGGCATAATCCATCGTGATAAAAAACACAACTTTAACGCCTTTCTCTGCCAAGGTATCTAGAATTGTTGGCGTATATCCGTTTTCATAACCCTCATCAAAGGTCAGATAAACCACCGGTTGACTGCGGTCGGCAGTTGTCAAGGCGCCAAAACGGTCAAAATAGGATTGACGGTTTTCGCTGTGTAACCAACCGTGACCGCTTCGTGTATTATCCAGCGACATCAAGTACCGGAAAGTGTCCTGCGACATCCCGTCCGGACAATCGGATGAAGCGGAGGGTGCCGGCGATTTCGGTGTTGGCGCTTTCGATACCGGGTTTGACGGCGCCGAACTTGGTGTTTCAGAGACGGTTGACACCGTCGATTCGGTTGGCGGCACTTCCGAACTTACCTCTTTTGTTTCTTCGCTTGATACAACCGTTGTCTCGCCAGAAGACACCGGCGACGGTGCGGAAGACACGGTATCAATTTGCTTTTTTTCGCGGCAACCGGTCAAAAAGACCAAACAAAAGGCACATAAAACAACTACCGCTTTTTTCAACATGACTGCTTTCCCCTTTTCCCTTTAACAGTACACAAAAATCGCCATCGGGTTTCCCCGATGGCGATGAATAAACGAAAAACTGTAATTCAGATTATTCGTTAACCTTGGTAACAACGCCGGAACCAACGGTTCTGCCGCCTTCACGGATAGCGAAACGAAGACCCTCTTCGATAGCGATCGGGGTGATCAATTCAACATCCATCTCAACGTTATCACCAGGCATGCACATCTCGGTGCCTGCCGGCAAGGAAACAACGCCGGTAACATCGGTCGTTCTGAAATAGAACTGCGGACGATAGTTGTTGAAGAACGGAGTATGACGGCCGCCTTCATCCTTGGTCAAAACATAAACCTGACCATGGAATTTGGTGTGCGGATTGATAGAACCGGGTTTGCAGAGAACCTGACCGCGTTCTACTTCGTCACGGGCAACGCCACGGAGAAGAGCACCAACATTATCGCCAGCCTCGCAGTAATCCAAGGTCTTGCGGAACATTTCCATGGAAGTAACAACAGTCTTCTTGCGCTCGTCGGTCAAACCGATGATTTCAACTTCATCGCCGGCGTTCAGCTGACCACGCTCCACACGACCGGTAACAACGGTACCACGGCCGGAAATGGTCATAACATCTTCGATCGGCATCAAGAACGGCATGTCAGCTTTACGATCCGGAGTCGGAATGTAATTGTCAACAGCGTCCATCAATTCCTGGATCGGTGCATATTCCGGTGCAGAAGGATCGGTAGAAGTGCTCTCCAAAGCCTTCAAAGCGGAACCCTTAATGATCGGGGTATCATCGCCCGGGAATTCATACTTATCCAAAGTCTCACGAATTTCCATCTCAACGAGATCGAGCAATTCGGGATCGTCCACCTGGTCAACCTTGTTCATGAAAACAACGATCGACGGAACGCCAACCTGACGGGCAAGGAGCAAGTGCTCTTTAGTCTGAGCCATCGGGCCGTCGGTCGAAGCGATAACGAGGATAGCGCCG